>JAJYTG010000034.1 GCA_021793195.1 Pseudomonadota bacterium | reverse complement strand
CGCGCCGGTACAGCGCATTCAGCAGCGCGTTGGGCTTGCCCAGCCCCAGCGGCGTCGCCACCACCAGATCCGGACCGACGCGCGCGAGGATGCGTTCGGCGAGGGTGTCGAGATCGTCGCAGCGTTCGGGCGCACTCATGAGCGGATCTTCGCAGATGCGGCCGGCGGCCGGCGACGGGCAGCTACACTCGGACCGTGAATGCCTCCGCCCCGCTGCCGCGCCCGACCCTGCACGCGCGCCTGCTCGCCGAGCAGGCGCTCAGTCGCGCGGCGGGCGCACCGCTGGTGGCCGGCAACGCGGTCGAGCTGCTGATCGACGGCGCCGCCCATTTCGCCGCCTGGCAGGCGGCGATCGATTGCGCGCGCACGCATGTTTTCCTCGAGAACTACATCATCGCCGACGACCGCGTCGGCCGCGCGCTGCGCGACGCGCTGGTTGCGGCGGCGCGGCGCGGCGTGCGCGTGTGCGTGATCCACGACTGGCTGGGCAATCTCGGCAATGCGCGCGCCGCGTTCTGGCTGCCGCTGCGCGCCGCCGGCGGCGAGGTGCGCGTGTACAACCGCCTGCGCGCCGACAGCCCGTTCGGCTGGATCAGTCGCGATCACCGCAAACTGGTGCTGGTCGACGGCGTCTGGGGCTCGCTGTCGGGCGTCTGCGCCGCCGCCAAGTGGCTGGGCGATCCGGCGCGCGGCGTGCCGCCGTGGCGCGACACCGGGCTGCTGATCCGCGGCCCCGCGCTGAGCGATCTGGAGCTGGCCTTTCGCGACTCCTGGGCCGGCCTGGGCGCACCGTTGAACCTGCCCGTCGCGCCGGTCCCCGAGGCCGCCGGCGCCGTCGCGCTGCGGGTGATCGCGACCCATCCGCAGACCGCGGGGCTGTATCGCCTCGATCAGCTGGTGGCGGCGATGGCGCAGCGCACGCTGTGGCTGACCGACGCCTACTTCGTCGGCATCCCCACTTACGTGCAAGGTCTGGTGTCGGCCGCGCGCGACGGCGTCGACGTGCGCCTGCTGGTACCCGGCAGCAGCAACCTGCATGCGGTGGCGGCGCTGTCGCGCGCCGGCTACCGGCCGCTGCTCGAGGCCGGCATCCGCGTGTTCGAGTGGAACGGCAGCATGCTGCATGCCAAGACCGCGGTCGCCGACGGCCGCTGGGCACGGGTCGGTTCGTCCAATCTCAATCTGTCGAGCTGGCTGGCCAACCTCGAACTCGACGCCGCGATCGACGACGCGGGCTTCGCCGGTTTGATGGCCGAGCAGTACGAACGCGATCTCGCCAACGCCACCGAGATCGTGCTCGCCAACGGCCGGCGACCGCGCCCGAGCGGCACCGCTCCGCTGCGCCCGCGCCGCGCCGGCGGCAGCTCCAGCCGCGCCGCGGCCGGCGCGCTGCGGCTGGCCAACACGGTCGGCGCAGCGCTGTCCAACCGCCGCGTGCTGGGGCCCACGGAGGGCGGTGCTCTGCTGGCCGGCGGCCTGCTCCTGCTCGCGCTGGCCGTCCTGGCTGTGCTGCTGCCGCAGCTGCTGGCGTGGCCGCTGGCGCTGCTGTGCGGCTGGATCGGGGCCAGCCTGCTGCGCAAACGCCTGCGCCTGCGGCGACGGCGAACGCCACACTGAAGAGCCGCGGATCCGCGTGCTAGCCTTTGCGGTCCGATGGCCGCGTCCACCGACTCCAGCACCCCCGACCGCAGCCCGCTCACGCCCAGCGCGCTGACGCGGCTGGTGCGCGATCTGCTCGACGACGCGCTGCCGCTGCTGTGGATCGAGGGCGAGCTGTCCAACCTCGCCCGTCCCGCCTCCGGCCATCTGTATTTCACCCTCAAGGACGCCCACGCGCAGGTGCGCTGCGCGATGTTCCGGCCGCGCGCGCAGCTGCTGCGCTTCCGGCCCGCCGACGGCCAGCACGTGCTGCTGCGGGCGCGGGTGACGCTGTACGAGCCGCGCGGCGAGTTCCAGCTGGTCGTCGAACACCTGCAGGACGCCGGCGCCGGCGCGCTGCAGCGTGCGTACGAGGAACTGCGCGCCAAACTGGCCGCCGAGGGTCTGTTCGACGCCGCGCGCAAGCGGCCACTGCCGGCACTGCCGCGGCGCATCGGCGTGATCACGTCGGCCAGCGGTGCCGCCGTGCGCGACGTGCTGAGCGTGCTCGCGCGCCGCTTCCCGCTGGTCGAGGCCGAGCTGCTTCCGGTGCCGGTCCAGGGTCGCGAGGCGCCACCGGCGATCGCGGCGATGCTGGCGCGCGCCGCCGCCAGCGGCCGCTACGACGTGCTGCTGCTGACCCGCGGCGGCGGCGCAGCCGAAGATCTGTGGGCGTTCAACGACGAAGGCGTGGTGCGCGCCATCGCCGCCTGCAGGGTGCCGGTGGTGGCCGCGATCGGCCACGAGACCGACTTCACCCTCGCCGAGTTCGCCGCCGACCTGCGCGCGCCGACTCCGTCCGCCGCCGCCGAGCTGCTGGTGCCGGATGCGCAGGAGCTGGCGGCGCGACTGGCGGTTCTGCACCAGCGCGCGGCGCGTGCGCTGCGGCGCCGCCTGGACGCACAGGCACAGGGTCTGGATCAGCGCT
The DNA here is from genome assembly GCA_021793195.1 of Pseudomonadota bacterium. Taxonomy (GTDB): domain Bacteria; phylum Pseudomonadota; class Gammaproteobacteria; order Xanthomonadales; family Rhodanobacteraceae; genus Metallibacterium. Next base: position 15,636 of record JAJYTG010000034.1, on the reverse strand, counting down.
GGGCGCGGCTGCAGGCCCAGCACCCGCAGGCGCGGTTGGCATTGATACAGGTGCGGTTGGCGGCGCTGGCGGCGCGGCTGCGCAATGCTCCGGAAGCACGCCTGGCCGCTGCGCGCGCACGCCTGGGCATTCTTGCAGCGCGGCTGCAGGCGCACGATCCGCGCCGCGCGCTGGCCGAAGCGCGGCGCCGGCTGGCGGCGGCACAGGCGCGACTCGCCGCGTCGCTGCACACGCTGCTGCCGCGCCGGCAGCAGGCGCTGGCGGCGATGGTACGGGCGCTGCAGGCGGTCAGTCCGCTGGCCACGCTGGAACGCGGCTACGCGATCCTGCTCGACGCCGAGGGTCGCGTGCTGCGATGGGCGACGGATGCCCGTGCCGGCGATCATCTGCAGGCTCGCCTCGCCGACGGCAGCCTGCGGCTGCGCGTGGTGGCCGGCGAGGACTGAAGCGCTCAGCCGCCGTGTCGACCACCCTCGCCGCCCCTGCGCGCTTCGAACAGCGCATCCGCCACAGCCGCTTCCTGGCCCTGGCCACGTCCGTGGACGACATCGCCGCGGCAGCCGCCTGGATCGGCGCGCAGTCCGATGCCGCGGCCAGCCACAATTGCTGGGCGTATCGCGTCGGCGACGCCTGTCGCTGCAGCGACGACGGCGAGCCGGCGGGCACGGCGGGACGCCCGATCCTGCAGGCGATCGACGGTCAGGGCCTGGATCGCGTCGCAGTGCTGGTGGCGCGCTGGTTCGGCGGCATCAAGCTCGGCGCCGGCGGGCTGGTGCGCGCCTACGGCGGCACCGCCGCGGAATGCCTGCGCACGGCGCCGCGGCAATTCCTGCGCGTGCTGATCACGGCAAACGTGCAGGCCACGCCGGCCGCACTGGCGCGACTGCGCGGGCGCCTGGCCCAGTTCGAGGCCACGCTCGACCTTGCCGCAATCAGCGACACCGCACTGGCCCTGCGCCTGCCCGCCGAGCATCTGCCTGCGCTGGAGCGCTGGCTGGCCGACCAGACCCGCGGCCAGGGGCGCTGCCAGACGACCTAGTGCGGTGCCCTGGAAGCGCGGGCCGGCGAGGCCAGGCAGCTGTCGGTGCGAGACAGACGCGACGAGTCGGCTGCCGCGCCATGACGACGTGGTCCAACGTCATATCGCGCCGAAAGACGCTGGAAGGATGGATGGGCCTCCGAGACACCCCGCGAGGGCGCGGTCGTCGGCTGCGACTGCCGACCGTACCCGTCACGCCGCGGGACGCGCCGCCCTCTACAATCGCGACTCCCTGCCGACCTGCCCCGATCCATGACCGACGCCCCCCGACCGCGCGGGCGCAACCTGCGCGCGCTGACCAGCCTGTGGCCCTACGTACGGCCGTATCGCGCACTGGCGCTGGGCTGGGTGGCGTTTCTTGCGCTGTCATCGAGTTCCACGCTGGCGCTGCCCTACGGCGTGCGGCTGATGATCGACCACGGCTTCAGCCGCAGCGATCCGGCCGCGCTCAACCGCAGCTTCCTGCTGCTGTTCGCGATCGCCCTGGTGCTGGCGCTGGCGACGGCCGGGCGCTACTTCTGCATCTCGTTGCTGGGCGAGCGCGCGGTCACCGCGCTGCGCGACCGGCTGTACGCGCACCTGATCGGCCAGGACGTGGCCTTTTTCGAGCGACTGCGGGTCGGCGAGGTGATCTCGCGCCTCGGCACCGATACCCAGGTGGTGCAGGACATGCTGGGCTCGGGCGTCTCGGTGGCGCTGCGCAGCACGGTCACCCTGATCGGCGCGGCTGCGCTGATGGCATGGACCCAGCCGCGTCTGGCCGGCATGACCGCGCTGGTGATCCCCGGCGTGATCCTGCCGATCCTGCTGTTCGGGCGGCGCGTGCAGAAGCTCTCGCGCAGCAACCAGGACCGCATCGCCGACACCGCGGCGATCGCCAACGAGACGCTCAACGCCGCCAGCACGATCAAGGCCTATGCGCGCGAGGACGTCGAGGCCGGCCGCTATCGCGCCGCGCTGACGCAGGCGCTGCGCATGGCGCAACGACGCATCGGCACACGCGCCGGCCTGACCGCCACCGTCATCGTGCTGGTGTTCGGCGCGGTGACGCTGGTGCTGTGGACGGGCGCGCGCGAGGTGGTCGCGGGCCAGCTCAGCGCCGGCGTGCTGGGCCAGTTCGTGCTCTACGCCGTGTTCGCCGCGGGCGCCATCGGTGCGCTGGCCGAAACCTGGGGCGAGGTGCAGCGTGCCGCCGGCGCGATGGAGCGCATCAATGAACTGCTTGCCGAACAGCCGCAGCTGGTTGCGCCCGCGCGACCCCGGGTGCTGCCGCAACCGTTGCGCGGTGAAATCGCCTTCGAGCAGGTGGGGTTCCACTATCCGACGCGCCCCGACACCCTGTCGCTGGCGAACTTCAGCCTGCGCGTGCGCTCGGGCGAGACGGTCGCGCTGGTCGGTCCCTCGGGCGCCGGCAAGACCACCGTGCTGCAGCTGCTGCTGCGCTTCTACGATCCGCAGCAGGGGCGCATCACGCTCGATGGCGCGGACCTGCGCGAACTGGATCCCGCGGCGCTGCGCCGCGCGCTGGCGCTGGTGCCGCAGGAGCCGGTGATCTTCCACGCCAGCGCGGCCGACAACATCCGCTTCGGCCGCGCCGATGCCGACGATGCGGCGGTGATCGCCGCCGCGCAGGCCGCCGAGGCCGATGCGTTCATCCGCGTACTGCCCGAGGCCTACGCGATGCCGCTGGGCGAGCGCGGCGTGCGTCTGTCCGGTGGCCAGAAGCAGCGCATCGCGATCGCCCGCGCCCTGCTCAAGCACGCTCCGGTGCTGCTGCTGGACGAGGCCACCGCCAGTCTCGATGCGCAATCCGAGGCGGCCATCCAGAAAGCGTTGTCGCACCTGCACTACGGACAGACCACGCTGGTGATCGCGCATCGCCTGGCCACCGTGCAGCGCGCCGACCGCATCGTGGTGATGGACGCCGGCCGCATCGTCGCCGAGGGCACGCACGAGCATCTGCTCGCCGCGGGCGGGTTGTATGCCGACCTCGCGCGATTGCAGTTTCTCAGCTGATCAGTTTGCAAAGCCGGGCATCCTGCCGCGCTTTGCAAACAAGCGGACGCGGCAAAGCCGGGCCACCTTTCGTGCAAACCGCTCAGTTGATCCCGACGCGTCGCGTCGCGCGCGGAAAAACCCCGCGCGCACTGCGCACGGGGTACCGTCATCCGGTCAGGGGATCATCGATCAGGTGGCGATCTGCACGCCCGAGGCCTGGGCGCCCTTGGGGCCCTGCACCACATCGAAACTCACCCGCTGTCCCTGTTGCAGGGAGCGGAAACCCTCGGCATTGATCGCCGAGTAATGCACGAACACGTCTTCACTGCCGTCTTCGGGCGCGATGAAGCCGAAACCCTTGGCGTCGTTGAACCACTTCACGGTACCGAGCAACATTGCCTTCACCCCTTGCGATGGAAGAAGTGCAGGTCCGACATGGGCGTCCGGCTGTCCCCCGTGGCCCCGGATCCCCGCACGGCGCGGAGTATCGCCACGATGGCGACAAGTTCGCAAGCAGGCATCGTCATGGCTGCCGCAGAATGCGGCCGGTTGATCGCAGCCGATCAACCCGGATTGAAAACGGCCGGCCGGTCAGGGCCGGACTCAGGCCACGGCCAACAACGCGGCCAGCAGGGCCGGGATGCCGGCACTGGCGGCGGCGACGTTCGCCTGCACCTCGTCCATGGTGATCGCGCGCGGCTCGGGATCGCAGCCGGCCGCCCAGTTGGCGACCACGGCCAGGCAGGCGTAGTCCAGGTCCAGCTCGCGCGCCAGCGCGGCCTCGGGCATGCCGGTCATGCCGACCAGGTCGCAGCCGTCGCGGCGCAGGCGCGCGATCTCGGCGATGGTCTCCAGCCGCGGCCCCTGGGTGGCGCCGTAGCAGCCGCCGGCGATCAGGGCGACCCCGGCACGACGGGCGGCCTGCAGCACGTCCCGGCGCAGGTCCGCGCCGTAGGGTTCGCCGAAGTCGACGTGTGTCACCGCGGCGCCGTCGGCGTCGCTGTAGCTGGCGGCGCGGCCCCAGGTGTAGTCGATCAGCTGGTCCGGCAGCACCAGCGCGCACGGCGTCATGTCGGCGCGGATGCCGCCGACGGCGTTGACGGCGAGCACGCGGCGCGCACCCAGTGCGTGCAGCGCCCACAGGTTGGCGCGGTAGTTGACCCGATGCGGAGCGAGGTGATGCTGCTCGCCGTGACGGGCCAGAAAGACCAGTGCGTGGTCATGGAACCGCCCCAGCACCAGCGGTGCCGAAGGCGCTCCCCAGGGCGTGTCCAGCGCGCGCCGCTCGATCACCTCGATGTCCGGCAGCGCGTACAGGCCGGTGCCGCCGATCAGGGCCAGCGCGATGGGCTCGCTCATGTGTCCTCCTCCGGCAACGCGTAGATCGCCGGCAGGTTGCGGCCCTGTTCCTGGAAGTCCATGCCGTAGCCGAACACGTAACGGTCGGGCACCTCGAGGCCGCTGACGTCGGCGGCGAGCCCCGGCACGCAGCGGCCGTGGCGCTTGACGCACAGCGCCGCGATCAGCACACGGCGTGCGCCCGCGACGCGGCAGGCATCGCGCACCGCGGCCAGGGTATGGCCTTCGTCGAGGATATCGTCGGCGAGGATCAGCGTGCGCCCACGCAGGTCGACGGCGGGCCGGCGCAGCCAGTGCAGTTCGCCGCCGCGGGTAGCGCCGCGGTAGCGGGTCGCGTGCAGGTAGTCGAATTCGAGATCGCTGCCGACCGCCAGTGCCAGCGCACCGGCGAACATCAGCGCGCCGTTCATCACGGTGAGGAATACCGCGCGCTCGCCGGCCAGCAGGACATCCAGCTCGCGGCCCATGCGCGCGATCGCGGCCTCGATCGCGGCGCGCTCGTGCAGGCGCTCGGCTTTGCCCAGCGCCTCGGCCAGCGTGGCGGGCAGGCTCATGCGGGGTCTCCGTCCACGACGGGCAGTGCCTGCAGTCGGGCGATGAAGGCCGCGCGCTGGGGATTGTCCTCGAGGCTGGCCCAGCTGCCCGCCGCCGCGCCGCGCAAGCTGGCCAGACGCGCCGGATCGCAGGGCGCGCGACCGCGCACGCTGGCCAGCGCTTCCTCGACCAGCGCCGGCGCGCATACCAGCACCAGATCGCAGCCGGCATCGAGATGCGCATGGATGCGCGCGCCGATGCCGCCGGCGGACTGCGCGGCGGCCATGCCGATGTCGTCGCTGAAGACGACGCCATGGAAGCCCATCTCGCCACGCAGGATGTCCTCGATCCACACCCGCGCATAACCGGCCGGCTGCGGATCGATCGCCGGATAGGCCACGTGCGCCATCATCACCGCCTCGGCGCCGGCCTCGAATGCAGCAGCGAACGGCAGCAGATCGGCGGCGTGCAAGGCTTGCAGATCGCGCGGATCGCTGGCGGCGGCGACATGGGTGTCTTCGCGCACCGAGCCGTGCCCGGGAAAGTGCTTGGCCGTCGCCGCCATGCCGGCCAGATGCATGCCGCGCACATAGGCCTGCACCAGGGTGGCGCAGGCATCGGGTTCGGCGTGCAGGGCGCGCACGCCGATCGCGCGGTTGCCGCGCGCGAGGTCGGCCACCGGCGCGAACGACAGATCGACGTCCAGCGCGCGCATCTCGCTGGCCATCACCCAGGCGTGCTCCTCGGCGCGCGCGATCGCGGCGGCGGGATCGCGGTCGTGCAGCGCGCCGATGCGCGCCAGCGCCGGCAAGCGGGTGAACCCTTCGCGGAAACGCTGCACCGGACCGCCCTCCTGGTCGACGCTGACCAGGAAATGCTCGCCACGCAGCGCGCGCAGCGCGTCGATCAGGTCGGTGACCTGGGCGCGGTCGCGAAAATTGCGCGAGAACAGGATCACGCCGCTGATTTCCTCCGCGGCCAGCAGCGCGCGTTCGCGCGTGCCCAACTCCACGCCGTCGAAACCGACCACCAGCATCAGGTCTCCTCCTGCCTCTGCGCGAGGTCCCATGTCGAGTAAGGATATTCCGCCAGGTGCACGTTCAGATAACGCGCGTCACGGCTGACCTCGCGGCCCAGCCAGGCGGGTCGCGGAAACGCCGCGTCCGCCGTCGGCAACTCGATCTCGGCGACGACCAGTCCGGCGTTGGCGCCGAGAAACTCGTCCACCTCGAACACGAAGCCGTCGATCGGCACGTCGTGACGGATCTTCTCGACGATCGGGCCGCACAGTCGCGCGAGCATCCGCTCGGCATCCGCGCGCGGAATCGGGTACTCGTACTCCTCGCGCTCGATCGTCGTGCGCGCGGCCTTGATGTTGAGCCAGGCATCCGCCTCGGCGACGCGCACGCGCACCGAAGCGCGCGCCGCGCCCATCGCATGCGCGGCAACGCCGACCAGATACCCTTGCGCGAAGCGGCGGCTGCGCACGATCTGCGTGCGCCAGCGGGCGTCGCGCAGCAGGAACTTGCGCTCGATCTCGATGGCCATCAGGCGCCCCGCCGGTGCGTGACCGCGATCATGCCCGCTCGAACAGGGCGATCGACTCGACATGCGCGGTATGCGGGAACATGTCCATCACGCCGGCTGCGCACAGTGCGAATCCGCTCTGGGCCAGCGTGGCGGCATCGCGCGCCAGCGAGCCGGGGTGGCAGGACACGTAGACCACGCGTCGCGTCGACGCCTGCGGAAGATACTCCAGCAACTGCTGCGCCCCGGCGCGCGGCGGGTCGAGCAGGATCGCGTCCCAGGGTTCGCGTGCCCACGTCGCGTTGCGCTGGTCGGCGAACAGGTCGGCACTGATAAAGCGCGCGTTGTCGATACCGTTGCGCGCGGCGTTTCCGATCGCCCGCTGCACCAGGCCGGCTTCGCCCTCGATGCCGGCGACCGTCGCCACGCGGCGCGCGATCGGCAGGGTGAAGTTGCCCAGACCGGCAAACAGGTCGAGCACGCGCTGGTGCGGCTGCGGATCGAGCAGCTCCAGGGCGCGCGCGACCATCGCCCGGTTGATCGCGGCATTGACCTGGATGAAGTCCAGCGGCCGGAATGCCAACGAAACGTCGCTGGCGGGCAGCGCGTAACTCAGCTCCACCGCATCGGCGGCCTCCAGCGGCTGCACGCTGTCGATGCCGCCGGGCTGCAGCCAGATCGCCCAGCCGCGCTCGCGGGCCAGCCCGGCGAGACGTGCGCGATCCGCGATCGACAGCGGCTGCAGATGGCGCAGCACCAGCACCAGCGCCGCATCACCGGCGGCAAACTCGATCTGCGGAATGCTGCGCGCGGCATCGAGCGTACCCAGCAGCTCGCCCAGCGCGCCCAGCTGCGGCCCCAGCGCCGGATCCAGCACCTCGCAGCGACGCAGGTCGGCGACGAACTGCGGATTCGTCTCGCGGAATCCCACCACCACGCGGCCCTTCTTCTCGACCCAGCGCACCGACAGCCGGCCCTTGCGCCGGTAACCCCAGGGCTCGGCGCTCAATGCCGGCAGCCAGTGCTGCGGCTGCAGCCTGCCGATGCGTTCGAGATTTTCCGCCAGCACCCGCTGCTTGGCGGCGATCTGCGCCGCCGGTGCCAGATGCTGCAGGCTGCAGCCGGCGCAGATGTCGTAATGCGCGCAGCGCGGCACGACGCGGTCCGGCGACGTGGTCAGTTGCTCGACCACCGCCGCCTCGTCGTAATGCCGGTGCCTGCGGGTGATGCGCACGCGCACGTGCTCGCCCGGCAGGGCCCCGGTGACGAACAGCGCCTTGCCACCGAGGCGGGCGACGCCGCGGCCGTCGTGACTGAGATCGGCAATGGAGACTTCGGTCGCGGTCATGCTCAGAAACGAAGCCCGGGCTTGCGGCCCGGGCTGGCTGGAATCGAGGGGATCGCGGACTACTTCTTTTTCCACGCGCCGGAACTGTCCTGATAGTACCAGCCGGGTCGCGCTTCCTGAATCCAGGTCTGCGCGAACACGGCACGGATGCGCGCTTCCCACTCCGGATGCCCGTTGGCATTCGCGATCGCGGCGTACAGCCGCGCCCGCTGGTCGTTGGCGCTGGCGACGATCTGGCTGACCTGCGGACGCTGCGCCAGCGGCACCGCGGCGAGGTCGCGCACGGCGATGTTGCCGTTGGCGGTGAAGCCGACCGCACCCGATGTCAGCAACGGCTCGACCTGACTTTCGAACTCGCTGTGCATGCTGGCGCGGATGGACTGGATCTCGGGCGTACTGATGTTCATGTCCGGCGTGGCGGCCTGCGCGGCCGGGATCAGCAGATCGAGCACGGCGACCATGCCGCCACCGGACTTGGCGGGTGGCGCACTGGCAGCCGGGGCCGGGGTCGGGGCCGAAGCCGACGGAGCCGGTCCGATCACGTCCTGGACGATCTGCTGCGCCGCCTTCTGCGCCGCGGCCGCGGGAAAGTAGACATTGATGGTGACGCAACCCGTCGCCAGCACGGCGAGCAGGGCGGTGAGCACGATTGGAGCGCGGATACGCATGCGAATCTCCTTGTGAAATGACGGACTCAGCGGATCACCGGGGCCTGGCCGGAAGTGGCCGCCTGCAGCCGCGACAGCAGCGTCGGCCAGTCCACCCGCGTCTGATGGCCGATCACCTTGATGTAAGGCAGCCCGCCGCCTTCGACGATGGTATAGCCGCCGCCATCGGCCGGCGCGACACCGCCCATCGTACAGACGTCGCCGGCCAGCGTGCAGCTGAGGCCGATGCGGCTGTAGGGAAAGCTGCTGAAGATGCCGAGCACGGCGGCCTGCAGCCCTCCGGCCAGACCGCCACCGCCGACTTCGGTGAGGTTCTTGACCGCGCGCTGGCTGATGCGGCCGCCATGATCGGCGCGCAAGATCGCATCGAACGCCACCGGCTTCCAGTTCACCAGACGCAGGCCGCGGATGGATCCGTCCAGCGTGCCGGTGATCTGGCCGAAGTCGAACACGCCGGTCAGCGGCGCCAGATCGACGTCCTTCAGGCTGAGATCGGCGGCGAGTTCGGGCGCGGGTCCGAACGGATGCGCCAACGCCAGCCGGGTGACGTCGACGAAGCCGCCGAACACGTTGAGGCTGAGTCCGCCGTCGAGCGCGATGCGTCCCTGGCCGACGCGCAGGTCGGGCAGCGCGCCGCCCAGCGTGCCGCGAAATGCCGGCCAGCCCAGCGCGCCCGAGAGCTGGCCGAGATCAACCCCGGCAAGTGCCAGCGACGCCACCAGCCGGGCCCCCTTGCTCGCGCCCGGATACAGCGCCAGATGCTGCAACAGCAGATTGCCACCCAGCAGAGGGATCGATACCGGCGCGCTCAGCGCCAGGGCAGCGCCGTCGGCACGCCAGCGCAGGGTCGCCGCGCCCAGCGGCACGCGATACAGGCTGGCGGCACTCCACATCAACGTGGTGGCCGGCGCCGCGGCGCCTTGCCGCCAGTCCACGCCTCCGTTCAGTCCGGCGACCGCGAAGCGGTTGCCGCCGTCAGCGATGTCGACACGATCGAAATTGAGCTGCAGGCGAGTCAAGGCTCCCTGCGCATAGGCGAGCTGGCCCTGCACGCGTCCGACCGCCTCCATCCCGGGATAGCCGATCGCTCCCAGCAGGCCCTGGCCATAGCGCTGCAGCGCCTGCGGCAGGCGCGCGTCGAAGCGGTCGACCCGCAGCGCGGTCAGCGTACCCGCGGCATTGGTGCTCAACGCGGCGTCCACCTGCAGCCCGTCGACGTCGTCGTAACGCAGTCGCGGCACGTTCAGCGCGCCGTCGGCCGCGCGCGTGGCGCTGAGATGCAGCTCGGCATCGCGGGCCGGAAGGGCGACGTAAAGGCGCCCGGCCAGCAGTTGCCCGCCGCGCAACGTGCCGTCAAAACTGAAACGGCTGCCGCCGGCGGCCTGCTCGAAGCTGACGTCGCCGCGCGCTCCAAACTGCTGCGCGGCGGTCGCGCCCTGCGCGGCGGAGAAGCCGAACCCGGCGAGGCTGAGGCGCCCCGACACGCGCGTGCGCGCCGGGTCGAGATCCACCGCCAGCGTGCCGTCGAGGGTACCGGCGGTCACGCTGGCGCCCTGCCAGGCCCGCGCCAGTGCGCCCTGCAGCCAGGCCAGCGGCAACCCGGTCATGCGCAACTCGACATGCGTCGGCGTATCCAGCGGCACCGCGGCGGCCAGGCGCACGCCGCGCTGATCGATCACGGCCTCGAGCGTGTCCTCGGCCGGATCGAGCAGCAGGCCCAGCTGCGCCGCGGCAAGGGCGCCGCCTGGTGCGCCGCGGATCTGCAGCGGTCCATCCAGATGCCAGCGCCCGTCGGCGCCACGCAGCAGGCTGCCGTCCAGCGTCAGGGCGACATCGTGCCAGCCCAGCGCCGGCACATCGGCATGCGCGGTCACCAGGTGCAGCGTCAAGGCGCCGGCCGGCGCTGACGCCGAAGCCAGTGTCAGCGTCACCTGCTGCAGCACGAAACCGCTGCCGGCGATGCGTGTCGCACTGGCACGGAGCGCGGCCTGCGCGGATCCCGCCACGAGCGCCAGAGCGATCGCGAGCAGCCGGACATGCACCCTTGCGGACGGCCTCATGATTGGGGATTCTGACAGAAGGAACGGCTCCACCAGGGAAACGGGGCATGAACGACGGCGCTCCCGACACACTCCTGCACGTGCTGCTGGCAGAGGATGATGCGGTCAGTCAGCGCTTTCTCGCCGCAGCGCTCGTCGCCCTCGGCTGCGTCGTGGATGCCTGCGATCGCGGCGATCAGGCGCTGCAGCGGGCACGCACGCAACCTTACGACCTGCTGCTGCTCGACGTGCGCCTGCCCGCAATCGGTGGCGCCGATCTGCTGCAAGCACTGCGCGCCGACACGCGGGCCGCCTCCCGCGACAGCGTCGCGCTGGCCAGCAGCGCAGCAATGGATTTCGCACAGCGGCGCACCCTGCTCGCTGCGGGTTTTGCCGGCATCGTGCCGAAGCCGGTCACGCTGGCCACGCTCGAGGCACTGGTCCGGGCGCAGCGCCTGCGCCTTGGCCATGCCCTGCTCGATGACGCCGCCGCGCTGCACGCGCTGGGGCGCAGCCGCGACAGCATGAAGGCACTGCGCGGACTGCTGTCCGTGGAGCTGACCCAGCTGGCCGGCGATTTCGAGCACCGGCTGCACCACGATCCCGCCAGCCTGATCGAACCGCTGCACCGCCTGCAGGCGGCGTGCGGATTCTGCGGCGTGCCGATGCTGGCGGCCGCCGCTGCCGCGCTGGAGCGCGACCTGCGGCAACGCCGTGCCGGCGCGACGCCGGCGGCGACGCGTTTCGGCGCACTGCTCGCCGCCACCCGCAGCGCGCTGGACAACGCCGGCAGCGCGGCGGTCAACGCCCCCTGAGGGCATCCCCCAGCACGCGCCGGCTGCGCAACTCGCCGCCGCCCAGCACCGCGCTGATCAGGCTGCGCAACAACCGCCGCAGTTCGGCCTGCGCCGCGGCGCCCGGCTCGCGGTCGCTCGCCAGCGCCAGCAGCGCGACACCGGACACACGCACGCCCGGTTGGCCGTGCCAGCGCTGCGGACCGTGCTCGGGGAGATAGACGTAGGCCGCCTCCGGCAGCACCGGCGCGCCATCGTCGATCTCGCGCTCCAGTTGCGGGGCATAGCCCAGCGTGCCCAGCAGATCGCGTTCGAAGCGGCGCAGCGTCCAGCCCAGCGTGGCGCCGGCGCTCAACCGCACCAGGGCCTCGCCGTAGGCGGCAAACAGCGCAGGGTGCGGATCCTGGCGACCGCTGAGACGCACCGTCAGCTCGTTGAGATAGAGGCCGGCGAGCAGGGCGTCGCCAGCCAGCGGCAGCGGTACGCCGGCCTCGACCGCGGTCAGGGTGCCCAATTCGCCACGCAGCAGGAAATCCAGCGCCAGCAGATGAAACGGTTCCAATGCCGCGCGGCCGCCGCCACGGGATCGCGCGCCGCGCACGCCGCGCGCCACCAGGCCGATGCGGCCGTGATCACGCGTCAGGCACTCCAGCAACAACGAGGTCTCGCGCCAGGGGCGCGCATGCAGGACGTAGGCGGGCTGCTGCCGGACGCGCACGCCGGCGCGCGCTAGTCGGTCAGGCCGAGGCGGCGCAACGCACTGGCGTCATCCGACCAGCCGGCGCGGACCTTGACCCACAGGCGCAGGTGGACACGGCGCGCGAACAGCCGCTCCATCCCGCGTCGCGCGGCGCTGCCGACGGCTTTCAGCATGGCGCCGCCCTCGCCGATCACGATCGCCTTCTGGCCTTCGCGCTCGACCCAGATCGCCGCGTGGATCTCGGCCATGCCGTCCTCGCGTTCGATGAACTGCTCGATCTCGACCGTGGTCGCGTAGGGCAGTTCCTGCGCCAGCCGCAGCATCAGCTGTTCGCGCACCAGCTCGGCGGCAAGGAAACGCTCGCTGCGGTCGGTCAGTTCGTCCTCGGCGTACAGCGGTTCGCGCGCGGGCAGGCGTTCAAGAATCGCGCGTTCGAGCTCGACCAGACCCTCGTTGCGCAGCGCGGAGACGTAGAACACGGCGTCGAACGGATGCCGTTCGATCACCCCGGCGACGTACGGCAGCAGCGCGCGCTTGTCCTTCTGCCGGTCGATCTTGTTGACCACCAGCATCCGCGGGCGCGCGTGCTCGGCCAGCACCGCATGCACGCTGCTGTCCTCGTCGGTCCAGTGACCGGCTTCGACCACCTGCAGCGCCACGTCGACCTCGGCGATCGCGGCATGCGCGGCGCGGTTGAGGCTGTGATTGAGCGCGCGCCGCGCCCCGCGATGCAGACCGGGCGTGTCGACATAGAGAATCTGCCCCGCCGGGCGCGTGGCGATGCCGAGAATGCGGTGCCGGGTGGTCTGCGGCTTGGGGCTGACGATGCTCAGGTGGACGCCGACCAGTGCGTTGAGCAGGGTGGACTTGCCGACATTGGGGCGGCCGACCAGGGCGACAAAACCGCAGCGCGGGCCGGCGTCGCTCATGCGGCGTCCTGCGCCGCGAGCGCGGCCAGCACCCGCTGCGCGGCATCCTGCTCGGCGGCGCGACGGCTGCTGCCGCTGCCTTCGAGGCTGATCTGCAGCGGCGCGTCGAGCATGCAGGTCACGGCGAACACGCGCGCATGCTCCTCGCCATGGGCCGCGCTCAGCTCGTAGCGCGGCAACGGCTGGCCGCGCGCCTGCAGCAGTTCCTGCAGCCGCGTCTTGGGATCCTTCTCCGGCCGCGGCAGCGCCGCGGCGCGCGCCGTGAACAGGCCGTGCACGACGCCGCGACAGGCGTCGAAGCCGCCATCGAGGTAGACCGCGGCCAGCAGCGCCTCGAAAGCGTCGGCAAGGATGGAGTCGCGACGGAAACCGCCGCTTTTCAGCTCGCCGGAGCCCAGTCGCAACCCGCCGCCGATCTCCAGTCCGCGCGCGACGTCGGCCAGGGCGATGCCGTTGACCAGCTGCGCGCGCAACCGCGACAACTCGCCCTCGTCGGCGCGCGGATGCAGCTCGAACAGCAGCTCGGCGACGAGCATGTTGAGCAGCGCATCGCCGAGAAACTCCAGGCGCTCGTTGTTGGGCCGACCGACGCTGCGGTGGGTCAACGCCAGCGTGGCCAGCCGCGGATCGCGAAAGGCGTAGTCGAGCCGCACGCCTCAGCCGCCGGTGGACTGCGCGTTCATCGGCACCGTCTTCTCGAAGTGCAGCAGGAAGTCGATGTTGTAGATGAACGGGATGTCGCGCTCGTACTGGATCGACAGCTGCGGCGTCCCGTTGCCGGTCAGGATGCGAATCCGCGCGTTGTTGAGCGTGCTGCTGTCGACGTACTGGAAGTCGCCCTTGAAGGACATGTCGCGCTTGATCTGGTCGAGCGGCTTGTTGACCACGCCGGGCTCGGCCGCGACTTCCTTCAGGGTCTTGACCACGCCCATGTACTCGGCATACGCCGGTACCAGCTTCATCGCCATGAAGGCGAAGAAACCGAAGATGATCAGGATGAACAGGAACCCCAGCAGGGTGATGCCCGACTGCCTCGTTTTCATGTCGCCCCCTCGTGCCCGCCCGCGCGGAAAGTCAATGGATGATGGTGCCGATGCGCTTGAGATCGATGCCGCGCGACTCGCCGCGCCAGCTGAACCAGATGAAGAACGCGCGGCCGACCAGATTCTGCTCCGGCACGCAGCCCCAGAAGCGGCTGTCGTAGCTGTTGTCGCGATTGTCGCCCATCGCGAAGTAGCAGTGGGGCGGCACCTTCCAGCTGCCCTGCGGCGCGCGGCTGAGGTCGGGCATTTCGATCAGGTCGTTCTGCACGCGGCCGAGATCCTCGCGATAGAGCTGCCCGGCGTTGGCCTCGACCAGCGCGCTTTCCTTGCCGCTGCCGTCATCGTAGGGCCCGACCAGCGCGGTCGGAACCGGCTTGCCGTTGATGTAGACCTGCTCGTTGCGGACCGTCACGGTATCGCCCGGCAGGCCGATCACGCGCTTGATGTAGTCCTGTTTGGGATCGAGCGGAAAGCGGAACACCACCACGTCGCCGCGCCGGGGTTCGCCGGTGTCGAGGATCTTGGTGTTGAAGGCCGGCAGGCGCAAACCGTAGGCGAACTTGTTGACCAGGATGAAATCGCCCACGCGCAGCGTCGGCATCATCGAGCCCGAAGGGATGCGAAAGGGCTCGGCGATGAACGAGCGGAAAATCAGCACCGCCAGGATCACCGGAAACAGCGAGCGCGAGTAGTCGACCAGGGTCGGCTCGTGCGGCTTCTCGCCGGCGGCGACGGCGCGCGCCACCCGCGCCCTGCGGAAAAACAGCGCATCCACTGCCCAGATCACGCCGGTGAACACGGTCAGGGCCAGCAGCACCGCGGCGAAGTCGAATTCCATGCTCACTCCCATGCGGCCGCGGCGGGCCGGATCACTTGGCGTCCATCTTCAGCACGGCGAGGAAAGCTTCCTGCGGAATCTCCACCCGGCCGACCTGCTTCATGCGTTTCTTGCCTTCCTTCTGCTTTTCCAGAAGCTTCTTCTTGCGGCTGACATCGCCACCGTAACACTTGGCCAGCACGTTCTTGCGCAGCGCCTTGACCGTCGAGCGCGCGATCACCTGCGCGCCGACCGCGGCCTGGATGGCGACGTCGAACATCTGCCGCGGAATCAGGTCCTTCATGCGCTCGACCAGCTCGCGGCCGCGGCGGTCGGCGGCGGCGCGATGCATGATCAGGCTGAGCGCATCGACGCGGTCGCCGTTGATCAGCACGTCGGTGCGCACGAACGGTCCGGCCTGGAAGCGCTCGAAGTGGTAGTCCATCGAGGCGTAGCCGCGGCTGACCGACTTCAGCCTGTCGAAGAAGTCCAGCACGACTTCGGCCAGCGGCAGCTCGTAGCTGATCTGCACCTGGGTGGCCAGATAGTGGATCGAGCGCTGCACGCCGCGCTTCTCCTCGCACAGCGTGATCACGTTGCCGACGTAGTCCGGCGGCGTGAGGATGGTGGCGACGATGATCGGCTCGCGGATCTCGGCGATGTTCTGCACCGGCGGCAGCTTGGCCGGATTGTCCAGCTTCAGCACGCGACCGTCGGTCAGCAGCACCTCGTAGATCACCGTCGGCGCGGTGGTCACCAGGTTGAGGTCGTACTCGCGCTCCAGGCGCTCCTGCACGATCTCCATGTGCAGCAGGCCGAGGAAGCCGCAGCGGAAGCCGAA
>JAJYTG010000033.1 GCA_021793195.1 Pseudomonadota bacterium | reverse complement strand
ACGATCGCGAATTCCACGCCGAGACGGTGCGCAAGCTCGACGCCCTGCACCAGTACGACTGCCTGCGCGCCAACAAGGCGATGGCGGCCTGGGGCGTGGAGGCGCGCGTGCCGTTTCTCGATCGCGCGTTTCTCGACCACGCCATGCGCATCGCACCGTCCGCCAAGCGCCCGCACGACGGTCGCATCGAGAAACACATCCTGCGCGAGGCCGGGCGCGGCCTGCTGCCGGACTCGATCCTGTGGCGGCAGAAGGAGCAGTTCTCCGACGGCGTAGGCTACGGCTGGATCGACAGCCTCAAGGCGTACGCCGAGCGCACGATTTCCGACGCGCAGATGGCCGGCGCCGGACGGCGCTTTCCTTGCAACCCGCCGGCGAGCAAGGAGGCGTTTCTGTACCGCGCGCTGTTCGAGCGCCACTTTCCCGGCGAGCACGCCGCGCGACTGGTGCCGGGTGGCCCCAGCATCGCCTGCAGCACGCCGGCAGCCTACCGCTGGTCGCAGGCGTTTGCCGGCCGCGCCGACCCCTCCGGCCGCGCCATCGCCGGCGTGCATCGAGGGGCGACGCCGGGCTGAGGCTGTACTGGGCATGCTTGGCAAGGCGCCCGATTCCGGCGACAGTGCGCGCGTCCCGCCGCCAACCGGAACCGCGCCATGAGCCTGTTGCCACTGCACGTGATCGTCCTTGCCGCCGGCGAGGGCAAGCGCATGCGCTCCGACCGCCCCAAGGTGCTGCTGCCGCTGGCCGGCCGCCCGCTGCTGGCGCATGTGCTGGAAGCGGCACGGATGCTCGATCCGGCGCGCATCCATGTGGTCTACGGTCACCGCGGCGAGGCGGTGCGCTCGGCGTTCGCGGCCGACCCGGGACTCAACTGGGTACACCAGTCCGAGCAGCGCGGCACCGGTCACGCCGTGCGCCTGGCGCTGGAGCAGATTCCGGAGCACGCCCGTGTGCTGGTCCTGTACGGCGACGTCCCGCTGTTGCGCAGCGCTACCCTGCGCATGCTCACCGACGCGCACGCGCCGCTGGTGGTGCTGGCGGCCGAAGTGGCCGATCCGGCCGGCTACGGCCGCGTCGTGCGCGACGGCCTGGGCCAGGTGCGCACCATCATCGAGGAGCGCGATGCCGACGCCGACCAGCGCCTGATCCGCATGATCAACACCGGCATCGTCGCCGCCGACGCGCGCCGGCTGCGCGTCTGGGTGGCCAATCTGACCGACGCCAACAGCCAGCGCGAGTTCTACCTTACCGACGTGTTCCAGCAGGCCGCCGAGGACGGCGCGCCGGCGTTCTGCGTGCTGGCGCGCGACACCAGCGAGGCGCAGGGCGCCAACGATTCGGCGCAGCTGGCCGAGCTGGAGCGCATCCACCGCCTGCGCCGCGCCGCCGAGTTGATGGCGGCCGGCGTGCGTCTGGCCGATCCGGCACGCTTCGACCAGCGCGGACGCGTGCGGGCCGGACGCGATGTCGAGATCGACATCGACGTGATCTTCGAAGGGGAGATCGAACTGGGCGACGGCGTGCGCATCGGGCCGTTTTGCCGGTTGCGCGACGTACGGCTCGCGGCCGGCACCGAGGTGCGCGCGCACTGCGACCTCGATGGCGTGGTGACGCACGGCGCCTGTCGCGTCGGGCCGTTCGCGCGCCTGCGCCCCGGCAGCGAACTGGACGAAGGCGTGCAGGTCGGCAACTTCGTCGAGATCAAGAACAGCCGTCTGCAGGCCCACGCCCAGGCCAATCATCTGGCCTACCTCGGCGATGCCGATGTCGGCATCGAGGCCAACGTCGGCGCCGGCACCATCACCTGCAACTACGACGGCGCCAGCAAGCACCGCACCGTGATCGGCGAGGGTGCCTTCATCGGCTCCAACGCCGCGCTGGTGGCGCCACTGACGATCGGCGCCGGCGCCACCGTTGGTGCCGGCTCGGTGATCACCCACGATGCGCCGCCCGGTGAGCTGACGGTGGCGCGCGCGCGCCAGCACACCGTGGCGGGCTGGAAGCGTCCGCGCAAGAACCCGAAATAGCCGCGGTCTGGCCTTGGTCGTTGACGCGTTGCGCCCGCGGCGGAAGTCAGGCTGTGTGCGCGGATGCGGCCCGGAGGCATTTCACGGTGCGGAGTTTTTTCGTTCCGGGGCGTGACGATGCTGGCCCGGGACTGGATCGCGCGGCGCGGTGCGTGCCGTCGGTGAGCCGCAACCCGCCGGCGGGGCGTGGCGGCCGATCGGCGTCGATGTGCAGATCCTTCGACCCTGCGGTCTCGGATGACAACAGGAGCACGCGCGCCTCGCATTCGCATCCGCTACGTCAGCGTCGGCGCTCCTGGAATCATCCCGGCGCAGCGAATGGCCTTTGCGCTGGGTGTCACCCTGAGTGCAGCGAAGGGTCTTGCGTGCAGGGATCAGTCGAGCTCTTCCTCGAAGCGCAGGTGCTTGACGCTCTTGCCGTTGCGGCGGATCAGCTTCAGCGCCTCGATGCCGATGCGGATATGCGCGTCGACGAATTCGCCGGTCACCTTGCGGTCGCTGGCCTCGGTCTTGACGCCCTCGGGAATCATCGGCTGGTCCGACACCAGCAGCAACGCGCCGGTCGGGATGCGGTTGGCGAAGCCGACCGCGAACACGGTTGCGGTTTCCATGTCGATCGCCATGCAGCGCGTCCGGCGCAGGGTTTCCTTGAACGCCTCGTCGTGCTCCCAGACGCGGCGATTGGTGGTGTAGACGGTACCGGTCCAGTAGTCGTGGCCGAGGTCGCGAATCATCGTCGACACGCCGCGCTGCAGCTGGAATGCGGGCAGTGCCGGCACCTCCGGGGGCAGATAGTCGTTGCTGGTGCCCTCGCCACGGATCGCCGCGATCGGCAGCACCAGGTCGCCGAGCTGGTTCTTGCGCTTGAGCCCGCCGCACTTGCCGAGGAACAGGCAGGCGGCCGGTGCGATGGCGCTGAGCAGATCCATCACCGTGGCGGCGTTGGGGCTGCCCATGCCGAAGTTGATCATGCTGATGCCGTCGGCCGTGGCGTTGGGCATCGGGCGGTCACGACCCAGCACCTCGACGCCATGCCATTCGGCGAAGCGCTCGACGTAGAGACCGAAGTTGGTGAGCAGGATGTGCGGGCCGAGCTGGCCGGCCGGGACGCCGGTGTAGCGCGGCAGCCAGTTGGTGACGATGTCGTGCTTGTCCTTCATGGGATTTGCCGATGGAGGCATCCGGGAGCTGCGCGGATGCAGCGCCGGCGATGCCGGCCGATTGACGACTTGGTAACCGGTGCCAGTCTAGCCTAAGGTGCACGGGCATCCGCGTCGCGCGGCTGCTTGCGCAAGGAGGTTGCCGATGACCGTCGCGGCGATGGTGCTGGCCCTGGCACTGCTGCTGGCACTGCTGTATCTCGGGCGGGCCTGGTGGTCGTGGGTTCTGGCAACTGCCCTGCTGCTGGCCGCCTGGGCACAGGCCGGCGCCGCGCCGCACGGACTGTTCATCGGCGTCTGCATCTTCGCCGTCGCGCTGGCGCTGCTGGGCGCACGCACGCCGCTGCGGCGCGCATTGCTGTCGCCATCGCTGATGCGGCTGATGGCACGGGTGCTGCCGCGGCTGGGTGACACCGAGCGCATCGCGCTCGACGCCGGCACCGTGTGGTGGGATGGCGAACTGTTCTCGGGACGGCCACGCTGGCAGAAACTGCTGGACTTCGAGTGCCGGCCGCTGGATGCGCGCGAACAGGCCTTTCTCGACGGCCCGGTGGATGCGCTGTGCCGCCTGCTGGATGACTGGCGGATCCAGCAGGATCGCGACCTGCCGCCCGCGGTCTGGGCCTTTCTCAAGCGCGAACGCTTCTTCGGCATGATCATCCCGCCCGAGTTCGGCGGGCTGGGGTTCTCCGAGATCGGCCACTCGCGCGTGGTCACGCGCCTCGCCAGCCGCTCGGTCACCGCGGCGGTGACGGTGATGGTGCCCAACTCGCTGGGCCCGGCCGAGCTGCTGCTGCACTACGGTACCGTCGAACAGAAGCAGCGCTTTCTGCCGCGGCTGGCGCGTGGCGAGGAGATCCCCTGCTTCGCGCTGACCGGCCCCGAGGCGGGCTCGGACGCCGCCGCGACGCAGTCGCTGGGCGTCGTCGAGGCGCGAACGGTGGGCAGTCAGCGCGTGCTCGGCATGCGCCTGAACTGGCGCAAGCGCTACATCACCCTGGCGCCGGTGGCGACCCTGATCGGGCTGGCCTTTCGCCTGCACGATCCGCAGAAGCTGCTGGCGGACGAGTTGCCGGAAACTTTGCGCGACAGCGACGGCTATCGCCGCGAGGGCGATCTGGGCATCACCTGTGCGCTGATTCCTCGCGACCTGCCGGGCATCGAGATCGGCCAGCGCCACGATCCGATGGGCGTGCCCTTCATGAACGGCCCGATCGTCGGCCGCGACGTCTGGGTGCCGCTGGACGCGATCATCGGCGGCACCACCGGCATCGGCAAGGGCTGGCGCATGCTGATGGAGTCGCTGGCCGCGGGGCGCTCGATTTCGCTGCCGGCGCTCGCCGTCGGCGCGGCGCAGATGGCGACCCGCATCGTCGGCGCCTACGCCACCGTGCGCGAGCAGTTCGATACCCCGATCGGCCGCTTCGAGGGCATCGAGGAACCGCTGGCACGCATCGCCGGCATGACCTACCTGATTACCGCCACGCGCACGCTGACCTGCGGCGCACTGGACGCCGGCGAGCGCCCGGCGGTGCTGGGCTCGATCGCCAAGGCCTACCTCACCGACGCCATGCGCGGAGTGATCGCCGATGCCATGGACATCCGTGCCGGCGCGGCGATTCAGCGCGGCCCGCGCAACACGCTGTCGCGCGCCTGGATGGCGGTGCCGATCGCGATCACGGTCGAAGGCGCCAACATCCTGACACGCTCGATGATCGTCTACGGCCAGGGCGCGATCCGCTGCCATCCGTTCGTGCAGCAGGAGATCGCCGCGGTGGACGCCAACGATCTCGCGCGCTTCGACCGCGCGATCTTCGGCCACGCCGGCTTCGTCTTCACCTGCGCGACGCGCGCGCTGCTGCTGGCGCTGAGCGGCAGCCGCCTGGCCGGCGCCGCGGGCGCCGCGGAAACACGGCGCTACGTGCAGCATCTGACACGCTTCTCGGCGGCGTTCGCGTTCACCTCGGATCTCGCCATGGGCACGCTGGGCGGTGCGCTGAAGCGCCGCGAGATGCTCTCGGGCCGCCTCGCCGACGCGCTGGCGTGGCTGGTGATCGCCTCGGCGGCGCTCAAGCGCTACCACGACGAGCCGCGCACTCCCGACCGGCTGGACCTGTGCCGGTGGTCGCTGGAAACCAGCCTGTTCCGCATCCAGGACGCGCTGGCCGGCGTGCTCGACAACCTGCCGGCGCGGCCGGCGGCGTGGCTGGCGCGCGCGCTGGTGTTTCCGCTGGGGCTGCGCTTCCGTCCGCCCGCGGACCGGCTCACCCGGCGCGTCGCACGGGCGATCCTGGAAGACCACGCCGCGCGCGCCTGGCTGAGCGATGACGTGTTCGTGCCGCCCGCGGACGAG
This sequence comes from Pseudomonadota bacterium, assembly GCA_021793195.1. Lineage (GTDB taxonomy): Bacteria > Pseudomonadota > Gammaproteobacteria > Xanthomonadales > Rhodanobacteraceae > Metallibacterium. The sequence continues at coordinate 12,704 of JAJYTG010000033.1, read as the reverse complement.
CCCGGCCTCGGCACGCTGGAAGCCGCGCTGGCCAAGGCGGTGCGCGCGCTGCCGGTCGAAACCAGGCTGCGCGACGCCGTACGCGCGGGGAAACTGCCGCGCGCGCCCGGCGACATGCTCGATGAGTTGGGTCTCGCCGCCGGCGTGATCACCCGCGAGGAACATGCGCTGCTCGATGAAGCGCGCGCGGCGCGCGACGAGGTGGTGCAGGTGGATGCCTTCGATCCCGCGGTCTATCGCCAGCTGCGCTGAACGCGCAGGCCTGTCCTGCCGGCGGTCGGGCATCCGTAGCGACCGGCCGCGGAGTGGACGATGATTTCGCACGGCATTGTGAACATTCGCGGCAGGGCACGGTCCAAGCGCGTACTGGCTCGCGTCGTGCTAGGTTTTCGGCACTCGGTTGCCACCTGCCATTCGGGGAGGGCTCACTCGTGCGCATCGGCCTTGTGATCGATTCCGCCTGCGATCTGCCGCAGGACTACATCCGGCAGCACCGCATCGGCATCCTGCCGATCGCCGTGCGCAGTGATTCGCAGACATTCTCCGACGCCCGTGACCCCGACGCCACGCTGCGGTTCTTCCGCGACAGCCTGGGCGATCGTGCCCACGACGCCGAAACCATCCCCTATTCGGTCGAACAGATCGAACAGCTGTTCCTCGAACGCCTGGTGATCGACTACGACTGCGTGTTCTGCCTGACCATCACCGCCACGCGCAGTCCGATCCACGCCAACGCCGCGCGGGCCAGCTTCGCCATCCTCAAGGACTACCGTCCGGTCCGGCAGAAGGCCGGCGTCGAAGGCCCGTTCCTGATGCGCGTGATCGATACCCAGACGCTGTTCGCCGGGCAGGCGCCCGGCGCCGTCGAGGCGGTGCGCCTGATCGCCGCCGGCGAGAGTCCGGGGCGCATCCGCGAGCGGCTGGAGCAGATCGCGCAGAACTCCTACGGCTACATGCTGCCGCGCGATCTTTACTACCTGCGCTCGCGGGCACAGAAAAAAGGTGACCGCAGCGTCGGCTGGCTCAGCGCCACGTTGGGTTCGGCGCTGGACATCAAGCCGCTGCTGCGCGGCTACCGCGGCGAGACCGGCCCGGTGGGCAAGGTGCGCGGCTTCGACCACGGTGCCGAGGTGCTGTTCGGTTATGCCGGCGAGCGCGTGCGCGCCGGGCTGATGGTGCCAGCGCTGGCGCTGAGCTACGGCGGCGAACTGGCCGAGATGCGCGCGTTGCCGGGCTATGCCGCGCTGGCCGCCACCTGCGCCGAGCAGGGCGTGCCCCTGCTCGAGAGCGTGATGAGCATCACCGGCATGGTCAACGTCGGAGCCGGTGCCTTGACGGTGGGCTTCGCCGCCGAGCCGCACCCGGTGACGTTCTAGTGGCCTGCAACCGGAGAAGCGGAAGAGGGATCGCGAAGGAATGGGCGTGTTGGGTGCGGCTGCGGAGCGAGGCCCGAAGCCATCGCCATGGGCTGAGTGAGGAGCCCGCCGGCGCGGCCAGCCCGAGCGAGCTGCTTTCGATTTTTACCGTTACCGGCCACTGGTCCATCGCGCCTCAGCGCCCGATGTCGCGCAATGACGCGCCATCCATCAGCTTGCACTCGATCTGCTCGAGGGTGACGCCCCTGGTCTCGGGCACCAGCGCCCAGGTGAACAACAGGAACACCGCGTTGAACCCGGCGTACAGCCAGAACGTGTTGGCGTGACCGAAGCGGTTGAGCAGGGTCAGGAAGGTGGCGCCGACGATCATGGTGCCGACCCAGTTGGTGACGGTGGACACGCCGATGCCGAAGTCGCGACCCTTCAGCGGCTGGATCTCGGAGCACAACGTCCACACCAGCGGCCCGGCCGAGAACGCAAAGCCGATGACGAACACCAGCAGCATGGCCACCGCCAGCAGGCGTTCGGCCTGCGTGGCCATACCCTGATGCATCAGCAACCCGACCACGCCCAGGCCGACGGCCATCACCACGAAGCCGGCGTACAGGATCGGCTTGCGCCCGATGCGGTCGACGAAACCGATCGCGATGAAGGTGGCCAGCACGTTGGTCAGGCCGACGATGGCGGTGAACCACATCGACGCGCTGGTGGCGTAGCCCATGTCGGCGAAGATGCGCGGCGCGTAATACATGACCACGTTGATACCGGTGAGCTGCTGCACTACCTGCAGCAGGACGCCCAGGCCCACCGAACGGCGGAAATTGCGGTTCTGCAGAAACAGCTGCCAGCCCTGCTGCGGCGTGCGCAATTGATCCTCGATCGCGGCGACCTCGCGCGTGACCACCGCCGCGTCGCCGCGCAGCTTGCCCAGAACCGCGCGGGCTTCTTCCTTGCGCCCGCGCATCAGCAGCCAGCGCGGGCTTTCCGGCAGGTTCAGCACGCCCAGCAGGAACAACGCACCGGGCAGGGCAATGATGCCCAGCATCCAGCGCCAGCTTTCGCTGTAGCTGAAGGCGGTGTCGGACAGGAAGGCCAGGAAGATGCCGATGGTGATCATCAACTGGTAGGTCGAGATCATCGCGCCGCGCTTGTCCTCGGGGGCGATCTCGGCCAGATACAGCGGCGCGGTGAACGCGGCCACGCCGATGGCGAGGCCCAGCACCAGGCGCGCGCCGATCAGTGAAGCGGGCGACCACGCCGCCGCGCTCAGCACGGAGCCGATCACGAACAGCGTCGCGCTGAAGATCAGCGAGCGCTTGCGTCCGAAATGGCCGGACAGCCATGCCGCCAATGCCGCGCCGATCGCCGCGCCCAGCATCATGCTGCTGACGATGTGCTCGATCGCGCGGTCGTCGATGGCGAAATCGTGCTGGATGAACTGCTGCGCGCCCGAGATCACGCCGACGTCGAGGCCGAACATCAGCCCCGCCAGCGCGGCCAGGGCGGCGGTGAAATAGACGCTGGTGCGTGCATGTGCGGCAACCGGTTGCGTGGTGGCGTTCATTGCTCCCTCCGATGGGCGACCGCGTTCTGCGACGCGGACCGCTGTCTGCGCAGGCGCCGATCGGCGCCGATCTTCCCGAACGATCTGACGAGATGCTGACATGGTGGCCGTCGCACGACGAGCGTTGCGCAGCGCTCGCGCCCGCGCCGTCCGGCACGTCGGTCCCGGGCACTTATAGCGTCGATAGCGGCACTCGGGATAGGCCTCATGGCAGGGGTCACGATGAATACGTATGCAGATCTGTCGGTGGGGACGGCTTGTGCCCGTAAGCTCACGCCGGGGCATCACGATCGTCATGCCGCCGTCCGTGGACCGGAATGACGCGGTCAGCGGTTCGATGGCATCCGCGGAGTCGCCGGTGCGACGGCACGGCTCGAACCAGGGATCATACGCAGTGCGCAATGACGCTCGCCAACTTCGCACCGCCGACGCGCGCGATCGCGCCGGCGAGGCATCCGCGCATCGCGTTGTCGAACCGTGGTGGCGTGGCGCGATCATCTACCAGATCTATCCGCGCAGTTTTCTCGATACCAACGGCGACGGCGTCGGCGATCTCCCCGGTGTCATCGCTCGTCTCGACTACATCGCCAGCCTCGGCGTGGATGCGATCTGGATCGCGCCGTTCTTCCGCTCGCCGATGGCCGACTTCGGCTATGACATCAGCGACTACCGCGAAGTCGATCCGCTGTTCGGCACGCTTGCGGACTTCGACCATCTGCTCGCGCAGGCGCACCGGCGCGGCCTGCGGGTGATGATCGACCAGGTGCTGAGCCACACCTCGATCGAGCATCCGTGGTTTCTGGAAAGCCGCGCCAGTCGCGACAATCCGCGCGCTGACTGGTACGTCTGGGCCGACCCCAGGCCCGACGGCACGCCGCCCAACAACTGGTTGTCGATCTTCGGTGGCCCGGCGTGGACCTGGGAGCCGCGCCGACAGCAGTATTACCTGCACAACTTTCTGTCTTCGCAGCCGGATCTGAATTTTCACAATCCCGAGGTGCCGCGGGCGATGCTCGAGCACGTGCGCTTCTGGCTGGATCGTGGCGTGGACGGCCTGCGCCTCGACGCGATCAACTTCTGCTTCCACGATCGCGAGCTGCGCGACAACCCGCCCAAGCCGGGCGATCAGCGCGTCGGCCGCGGCTTCAGTCCGGACAACCCCTACGCCTACCAGTACCACTGGTACAACAACACGCAGCCGCAGAATCTGGCCTTCCTCGAGCAGCTGCGCGCGCTGCTCGAGCAGTATCCCGGCGTCGCCGCGCTCGGCGAGATCGCCTCGGAGGATTCACTGGCGACCATGGCCGAATACACCCGCCCGGGCCGTCTGCACATGGGCTACAGCTTCGAGCTGCTGAGCGACGATTTTTCATCGGCGCACATCCGCTCGACGGTAGCTCAGCTCGAGCACAAACTGCGCGACGGCTGGCCGTGCTGGGCCATTTCCAACCACGATTCGATGCGCGTCGTCTCGCGCTGGGGCGGTTCCGATCCGTCGCCGCGCCTGGCCACGCTGCTGAGCGCGATGGCCTGCTCGCTGCGCGGATCGGTCTGCGTCTACCAGGGCGAGGAGTTGGGTCTGCCCGAGGCCGAAGTGCCTTTCGAAGCGCTGCGCGATCCCTATGGCATCGCCTTCTGGCCGATGTTCAAGGGCCGCGACGGTTGTCGCACGCCGATGCCGTGGAGCGATGACACGCAGGGCGGATTCAGCGCCGTGGCGCCCTGGCTGCCGGTGCCGCTCGCGCATCGCCAGCGTGCCGTGTCGCACCAGGAAGCGAGCACCGATTCGCCGCTGCACGCCTTTCGCCGGTTTCTGCGCTGGCGCCGCCAGCAACCGGCGCTGCGCTGGGGCGGGATCGAACTGCTCGACCTGCCCGAACCGCTGCTGGCTTTCGTGCGCCGCGGCGGTGACGAGGCGCTGTTCGTCGCGTTCAATCTCGGCGCGGATGCTGCCGACGTGCCCGTGCCCTTGCCGGCGTCGTCGTCATTGCAGCCGCTGTACGGACACGGCCTCGCGGAAGGTCGTGTCGATGGCGGCATCCTGCGGCTGCCCGCCTACGGCGCGGTCTTCGCGCGCATCGACTGAGGCGATCGCGCGCGATCCGCCCTCGGGGCCGCGATTCGTTGCCGCGCCGTTCTGCGCATGCTGTCGCGCCGCTGTGATGCACCGGGGGTCGATTGCTCGCCGGAGTCGAAGCAGCGTCGTGCACGCCCTGCGCGCGCTTTGTGCGGCAGCGCAGCAGCAAACGTATGCAGTGATGAATACGTATGCAAGGCCGCTTGCTGCCGCTGGTGGCGCCCTACCATCCGGTCACGCGTCCATGACCGCCGTGTTGCGGATGCGCGAACACGTCAAGTTGCGATCGCACGACGATGTCGCACGGACGGCACCCGGTTACCCGATGTGTCCTGGAGGGGGAAATGCAAACTTTCAAGCGTAATGTGCTGGCGGTCGCGATCGCATCGGCATGTCTTGGTCTCTGTGCCGTGGCGTCCGCGGCGCCTGCTCCTGTCGCCGCCGCACCGGGCGCCCCCCAGAACGCCCAGGATCAGGCGCAAGCTGGCGCCACCACCACGACCACGACGGCAGCCGAGCGGGAGAAGGAACAGAAGGAAAAGGCCAAGAAGCTCGGTGCGGTCCAGGTCACGGGCTACATCAGCAGCATTCAGAACTCGATCGCGATCCAGCGCTATTCGGACAACATCGTCGAGGCCGTATCGTCCGAGCAGATCGGCAAGCTGCCCGGTGTGAGCATCGCCGATGCTCTCGGGCGCTTGCCCGGCCTCGCCGTGCAGACCCTCAATGGCCGCCCGCAGGTGGTGTCCATCCACGGTTTCGGACCCGACTTCAGCACCGCCCTGGTCAATGGCCGCGAGCAGGTCAGCACCGGCAACAATCGCGGCGTGCAGTTCGACCAGTATCCGGCCAGCTGGTTCAACAACGTGGTCGTGTACCTGTCGCCCAACGCCGATCTGATCGGCCAGGGACTGGCGGGGACGGTCGACATGCACACCATCCGGCCGCTCGAGGTGAATCACCCGCTCGCGGCGGTGAACTACCGCTACAACTGGGACCAGTATTCGGAACAAGCGCCCGGCGGCAGCAATACGGGCTATGACGTCAACGGCGTCTACGTCAACCAGTTCGCCGATCACACCTTCGGCATCACGCTCGGCGTCGACCTGCAGTCGACCCCGACGCAGATCCAGCACCAGGGACCCTGGGGTTATCCGACCACATCGACCCGCGCCCTGGTGATCGGCGGCTCGAAGAACTACGGCATTACCGACAATCTCAATCGGTCGGCCTTTCTGGGAACGCTCGAGTACAAGCCGTCGGAGAATTTCACCAGCACGCTGGACCTGACCTACGACAATTTCCGTGAAGCCCAGCAGGCGAAGGGTATCGAGTTTCCGCTGTTCTGGAGTGGAGCGCAGCTGCAGCCCGGCTACACGACCAGCAACGGTTTTGTCAGCAGCGGCACCTACGCCAACGTCAAGGGCGTGATCCGCAACGACTTCAACTGGAGACACGCCAAGGTCTACAACATCGGCTGGAACAACAAGATCCGCTTCAACGAGGACTGGTCGGCCGAAACCGACCTGAGCTATTCCCGCGCCAACCGCCACGACATCCTCGTGGAGAGCTATTCCGGTACGGGTTACGCCGCCAACGGCGCCACCGATACCATCGGTTTCAACGAACTGGGCAACGGCCTGCTCTACCTCAACCCTGCACTCAATTACGCCTCCAACCAGGTCGTGCTGACCGATCCGCAAGGCTGGGGTGCGAGTAGCCACCTCGTGCAGGCGGGTTTCAACAATGCCCCCAACACCGAGGACTATCTCGCCAACCTGCGCCTGAGCGTGAAGCGCAATTTCTCCGATGGACCCTTTTCCAGCCTGGTCTTCGGTATCGATCGCGCCACCCGCAACAAGACTTTCACCCAAGTTCAGGACTTCCTGACCCTGCCCAATGGCTCGCAGACGGCCCCCATTCCGACGGGCACGCTCGTCAACGGCGGCAGCTGTGATCCTCTGGCCTTCATGGGCGTGGGCCCCCAGGTTTGCTACAACTCCATGTATCTGTTGAATCATTATTATGTGCTGGCCCCGACGCTTGGGTCTTCTACCCCTGGCCCACCTGACTGGAAGGTGCGCGAGAACGACGTCAAGCCGTTCTTCCAGTTCAACATCGACACCCATATCGGCGGCGTGTCCCTACGTGGCAACGTCGGCCTGCAGATGGTGCACACCAACCAGATGTCGGCAGGCGCCAAGGTGGTCGCTGGAAGTCCAGTAAGTTTAGGCGGCAATGGGATCCCCACGCTGGTCCCGGTGGTCGGCAGTACCCGGTACAACCGTTACCTGCCCAGCATCAACCTGGTCTTCGGTCTGTCGCACCACACCGACATCCGCCTGAGTGCCGCGCGGGTTCTGGCGCGCGCGCGCATGGATCAGATGAATGCCAGCCTCGGAGTGGGCGGCAATATCCACCAGCTCACCTCGACCAACCCCAATACGTCGTACTTCAGCGCGGGGGGCGGCAACCCGCAGTTGCTGCCGACCATGGCCGACAACTTCAACGCCAGCATCGAGCACTATTTTGCTGACAACAAGGGCTATCTGCAGCTCTCGGGATACTTCATCAAGCTCCACGACTACATCAATCCCAATGCGGCCTTCCTCTACAACTTCGCGGCCTTCGTACCCGATTACCTGACCCCGGCCCAGCAGACCCAGCTTGGCACGACCTACGGCATCGTCTCGGGCCCGACCAATGACGGGCACGGCTACGTCAAGGGTGTGCAGGCTGTGGCCAGCGTTCCGCTGGATCTGCTGACGCCGATGCTGAATGGCTTCGGTTTCAGCGTCAGTGGCGGTTACACCAACAGTTCGCTCATATACGGCTCCAATCCGACCCCGATCACCGTGCCGGGTCTGTCGAAGTGGACGGTCAACAACACCCTGTACTTCGAGCGTAACGGCTTCGACGCCCGAGTCAGCCAGTCCTATCGCAGCAGTTTCCTCGGCGAAGTGGCAGGCATCAGCGCGACGCGCATCGTGCAGACCATCCAGGGTGGCGACACCTACGATGCGCAGATGAGCTATACCTTCAGCAGTGGCCGCTTCAAGAACCTGTCGCTGATCCTGCAGGGCTCCAATCTCACCAACAAGACGTTCAAGACCTACCAGAACGGCGACCCGCGCCAGGTGCTGATCTGGGAGTCCTACGGCCGCACCTACTCGATCGGCGCTTCCTACAAGTTCTTCTGATCCTCTGCCCCCGATGATCCTGGCCCCGCTGTTCATCGCAGCGGGGCTTTTTCATGGGCGCGGTGTGTCTGGTGCGACGGACAGCGGCGAGGCAGGATGACGCGCACAGGAGGCAGCCCCGATGAATGAAGCTCGCATCCGTCGCATCGTGATCGTGGGCGGCGGCACCGCCGGATGGATGGCGGCGGCCTTGCTGGCGCGGGCTTTCGGCACGCAGATCGACATCCGGCTGATCGAATCCGACGCGATCGGCATCGTCGGCGTCGGCGAAGCCACGATCCCGCAGATCCGCCTGGTCAACCAGTTTCTGGGACTGGACGAGGACGAAGTCCTCAAGGCCACGCAGGGCACGTTCAAGCTGGGCATCCAGTTCAACGACTGGCGCCGGGTCGGCGATTCATATTTGCATGCCTTCGGCGATATCGGGTTGCCGCTCGGTCTGCTTGCATTCCAGCACTACTGGCTGAGAAGCCGTGCCGCGGGTGGCTCTGCACTCCCTGCGGTCGCAGGAAGCACGGGAGCGGCCGACGTGCATGGACGCACAAGTGCCGCGGGTGGCTCTGCACTCCCTACGGTCGCAGGAAGTGCAGGAGCGGCCGACCTGTGGGCCTATTCGCTCAACGCCGCGGCCGCCATGGCCAACCGCTTCGCGCGCATCGACCAGGTGGGCAGCAGCCCGATCAGCGGGACGAAGCATGCCTACCATCTCGACGCGACCTTGTACGGAAAGTACCTGCGCCAGCACAGCGATGCGCGCACGGTGCACCGGATCGAGGGCAGGATCGTCGATGTCCGCCTGCGCGCCGAGGACGGTTTCATCGAATCGGTGGTGCTGGAGAGCGGCGAAGCGATTGCCGGCGACCTGTTCATCGACTGCTCGGGTTTTCGCGGCCTGCTGATCGAGGGCGCGCTCGAGACCGGCTACGAGAACTGGCAGCATTGGCTGCCCTGCGATCGCGCGCTGGCGGTCCCCAGTGCCCGCGTCGAACCGATGCGCCCCTACACCCAGGCCAGCGCCCGGCCCGCCGGGTGGCAGTGGCGGATCCCGCTGCAGCATCGCAACGGCAACGGCCACGTCTACTGCAGCTCGTTCATGAGCGACGACGAAGCAGCCTCGCTGCTGCTCGCCAACCTCGATGGCGAGGCCCTGGACGCGCCGCGCCCGCTGCGCTTCACCGCCGGCATGCGCCGCCATGTGTGGTCGAAAAACTGCGTGGCGCTGGGACTCGCCGCCGGATTCATGGAGCCGCTGGAATCGACCAGCATCCATCTGGTCCAGTCAGGCGTCAGCCGACTGCTGGCGTTGTTCCCGGATCGTCACTGCGATCCGGTGCTGAGCGCGGAATACAACCGCCAGACCCGCTTCGAATACGAGCGCATTCGCGATTTCCTGATCCTGCACTACCGGGCGACCGAGCGCAGCGACACGCCGTTCTGGCGGCATTGCGCGCAAATCGGGATGCCGGAAAGCCTGTTGCGCAAGATCGAGCTGTTCCGCAGCAGCGGCCAGATCGTCCGCGACGGCGAGGAACTGTTCACCGAGGGCAGCTGGCTGCAGGTGATGCTGGGCCAGGGCATCGAGCCGGCGCGGCATCACCCGCTGGCTGACGCCATCACGGCGGCCCAGCTCGACGAGTTCCTGGCCAACATTCGCACCCTGATCGGCCGCGCCGTGGAGTCCATGCCTGCCCATGCCCGCTTCGTCGCCGAGCACTGCAAGGCGGCGGCTTCGGGCTGATCGACGGTGCGGGGGACGATGACCGCCTGTCCGCATCCCGCGCGGTCATCCGGCAGGCTGCTGACCCGATCTGCCGAACCGCGGGCGCCCTAGTGTGCTGTCCCACAAATAATCTTGCGAATTCGCCGCGTCTTTTCGCGTCTGGCGTTGTTGCAGCTCCTCGCCATAGTCCCACTATGACTCGTCGCCGCGCCTAGCCAGCCGCAAAAATCCGCTGGCGACTTCATCAAGTTACTTGCGGGACAGCACACTAGCGGATGCGCAATGTGTCCACCAGCAACGAAAACGCCCGCGAGTGCTGACGCCGGCTCGGGTAGTAAAGGTGATAGCCGGGGAACGACGGGCACCAATCGGCCAGCAGGCGTTGCAGCCGGTGCGCCTTGATGTCATCCCGCACCATGTCTTGCGGCAGATAGGCCAGGCCGAAGCCATCCACGGCAGCCAGATGGATCTGACGGATGCTGTTGAAAGCCAGACGGCCTTCGACGCGCACGTTCAGGGCATGACCGTTCTTCTCGAACTCCCACGGATACAGACCACCGTGCGTGAGGAAGCGGATGTTGATGCAGTCGTGTCCGGTGAGATCGCGCGGCGTTTTGACCGCAGGGCGCGAGGCCAGGTAGCCCGGTGAGCCGACCACCGCCATGCGCATCGGCGGCCCGATGGGTATGGCGATCATGTCCTTGGCCACCTGTTCGCCGAGGCGGATGCCGGCATCGAAGCGCTCCGCCACGATGTCGGTCAGGGTGGAGTCGCTGATCACCTCGACGTGGATGTCGGGGTAGTCCGGCAACAGTCTCCTCAGCGCGGGCCAGAGGATCGTGCTCGCGGCATGCTCGGCGGTGGTGATGCGGATGGTGCCGCCGGGCTTGTCGCGCAGGTCGCCAAGGCTCGCGAGGGCCGTGTCGATGTCCTGGAAGTTCGGTGTCAGCGCCTTGAGCAGGCGCTCGCCCGCTTCGTTGGGGGTCACGTTTCGTGTGGTGCGCGCGAGCAGACGCAGACCCAGTCGCGTCTCCAGCCCGCGAATGGTGTGACTGAGCGCGGACTGCGACACGCCGAGCTGCGCGGCGGCACGGGTAAAGCTGTGCTCGCGTGCCACGACGAGAAAGGCGAGCAGGTCGTTGTAGTTCTCGCGCGCCATCCGCTCATCGTCGATTGATGAATCAAAATCATAGATGCATTCGGGTTGCAGCGTCTAATCAAGTCAGTGCCGGAAGCACAGACTGGTCGCATCTCCCCTTCCGGCAGCGACAAGGCGATGCAAACGCGAACGCTTGGGAAAAGTGGCCTGAACGTCTCGGCCATCGGCCTGGGCTGCATGGGCATGACCTCGGCCTACGGGCCGCCGGCCAACCGGCAGGACATGATCGCGCTGTTGCGCACGGCCGTTGACCGCGGCGTCACGTTCTTCGACACGGCCGAAGCCTACGGCCCTTTTGTCAACGAAGAACTTGTGGGCGAAGCACTGGCGCCGGTGCGCGACCGGGTGGTGATCGCGACCAAGTTCGGCTTCGACATCGACCTGAAGACAGGTGAACGGCGCGGCGGTGTCAACAGCCGTCCCGAGCACATCAGGGCGGTGGCCGAGGCGTCGCTGAAGCGGCTGCGCACCGACCGCATCGACCTGTTCTACCAGCACCGCGTCGATCCGGCCGTGCCGATGGAAGACGTGGCCGGCGCAGTCAGTGAGCTGATCGCCGCAGGCAAGGCCAAGCACTTCGGCCTGTCCGAAGCGGGTGCCGGCAGCATCCGTCGCGCGCACGCGGTGCAGACGGTGGCCGTCGTGCAGAGCGAATACTCGCTGTGGTGGCGCGGCGCCGAAAGCGAGGTGCTGCCCACGCTGGAGGAGCTGGGTATCGGCTTCGTCTGCTTCAGCCCGCTCGGTGCCGGCTTCCTCACCGGCAAGATCGACGAGCACACCACGTTCGACAGCACGGACTTCCGCAATGCGGTGCCGCGCTTCGCGCCGGATGCGCTGAAGGCGAACATGGCGCTGGTCGAGCTGGTGCGCAGCGTGGCCGCGCGCAAGGGCGCCACGCCCGCGCAGATCGCGCTCGCCTGGCTGCTTGCGCAACGCCGGTGGATCGTGCCGATTCCCGGCACCACCAAGCTGCATCGACTGGACGAAAACCTGGGCGCGCTCGCCGTCGCGCTGACGGTCGGCGATCTGCAGGAGATCAATGAAGCCGCCTCGAAAATCTCGCTGCAGGGCGCGCGCCTGCCCGAGAGCGTACTGAAGATGACCGGGCTGTAGGCCCTTCACGATGAGAGCGAAACCATGAAAAGACGCACACTGGGAAACAGCCAGCTCGAAGTCTCGGCGCTCGGCTTCGGCTGCATGGGGCTGAATTTCGCCTACGGCAAGGCGATGGAGAGGCCGGATGCGATCGGCCTGCTTCGGCAGGCGGTCGAAGCGGGCGTGACCTTCTTCGATACCGCCGAGGCCTATGGCCCCTTCACCAACGAGGAACTGGTCGGCGAAGCGCTGGCGCCGTTTCGCGATCAGGTGGTGATCGCCACCAAGTTCGGCTTCACCGATGGCAACTCGTCGGCGGGCATGGACAGCCGGCCGGCGCGCATTCGCGAGGTGGCCGAAGCCTCGCTTCAGCGACTGCGCACCGACCGCATCGATCTGTTCTATCAGCATCGCGTGGACCCGAACGTGCCGATGGAGGACGTGGCCGGCACGGTCAGGGAGCTGATCGCGGAAGGCAAAGTCAGACATTTCGGTCTGTCCGAAGCGGGTGTG
>JAJYTG010000032.1 GCA_021793195.1 Pseudomonadota bacterium | reverse complement strand
TGCCGTGATAGTCGAGGTGGTCGCGGGTGAGATTGGTGAACAACGCCAGATCGAAATCGACGGCGTTGACGCGGCCCTGCTCCAGCGCGTGCGAGGAGACTTCCATCGCCACGTGGCTGGCGCCGGCATCCCGGAACTGCGCCAGCAAGCCGTGCACCGCGATCGCGTCCGGCGTGGTGCGCTCGCCGGCGGTCAGCTGACCGTGCAGGCCCGCGCCCAGCGTGCCGATGCTGGCCGCGCGCTGGCCGAGCCGTTCGAGCGCCTGCGCCAGCAGCTGCACGGTGGTGGTCTTGCCGTTGGTGCCGGTGACGCCGATCACGGTCAGCGCCCGCGACGGCTCGCCGTACCAGCGCGCGGCCAGCGCGCCGGCGCGCGCGGCGAGATCGCCGATCCACAGCACCGGCGTGGCCGGCAGCGCCGGCAGCTGCGCCGGAGCGGGCGTTTCGGCCAGCACCGCCGCCGCGCCGCGGGCGACCGCGTCCGGCGCGAACGCAATGCCGTGCGCGTGCGACCCGCGCAGTGCCAGAAATGCCTCGCCGGCACGCACGCGGCGCGAATCCAGGCTCAGTCCGCGGATGCGGATCGCGCCCGCCGCGCCGGCATCGGCGATGCCCTCCAGCAAGGCGGCCAGCGGCATGCCGGCGCTCACGGCGTGCCCTCCTTGTAGTTGGTCGCGCCGGGCGCGTAGTCCGGCGCCGGGCTGCCGGGCCGGATCGGCTGCGTCGCCGCCGGACCGCCGGCGTACCAGCGCTGCACGTTGTCGGGCGGCACGTCGAGCAGGCGCAGCGCGCCGTCCATCACCGCACTGAACACCGGCGCCGAAACGATGCCGCCGTAATAGCCGCCCTTGGTCGGATCGCGGATCACCACCACGCCGACCAGGCGCGGATCGGTCGCCGGCACCATGCCGACGAACACGCTCTCGTACTGGTTCTCGTAGCCGCCGGCGGCGGCGATGTGCGCGGTGCCGGTCTTGCCGGCCACGGTGTAGTCGGGAATCGCCGCCTTGAGCCCGGTGCCCTGCGGACTGACCACGGTCTCCAGCATCTTGATCACGGCGCGGGCGATCGCCGGGTCGATCACCGCGTTGCCGCGCGAATCCTCGCCCTTGACGAAGGTGGGCGTGTGCAGCACGCCGCCGTCGGCGATCGCGGCATAGCCCTGCGCCAGCTGCAGGGCGGTGACGTTGAGCCCGTAGCCGTAGGCGATGGTGGCGGTGCGGATCTGGCTCCAGTGGCCGCCATCCGGCAGCAGGCCCGAGGCCTCGCCGGGAAAGCCGCTGCCGGTGCTGGTGCCGAAGCCGAAGCGCCGATCGACGTCGTACAGCTCGCCCTTGGGCAGGGTGATGGCGATCTTGGAGGCGCCGACGTTGCTGGAATAAGTGATCACCTGCGTGACGTCGATCTTGCCGTGGTCCTCGACGTCCTGGATCTCGTGCCCGGCCAGGGTGTAGTAGCCGGGCGAGGTGTCGATCGGCGAGGTCGGCGTCCACTGCCCGCTCTCCAGCGCGGCGGAGATGGTGAATGCCTTCATCACCGAGCCCGGCTCGAACACGTCGGTGACCGCGCGGTTGCGGCGCTGCGCGGCGTTGCTGCCGTTGACGTTGTTGGGGTTGTACGACGGCTGGTTGACCATGGCGAGGATTTCGCCGGTGCGCGCATCGAGCACCACCATCGAGCCCGAACTGGCCTGGTGCGCCAGCACCGCCTCGGCCAGCTCGCGGTAGGCGAGGTACTGGATGCGGCGGTCGATGGTCAGGGTCAGGTCGCGCCCGGGGTGCGGCTCCTTCAGCAGATCGACGTTCTCGACCACGTGGCCGAGGCGGTCGCGGATCACGCGCTTGAGGCCCGGCTTGCCGGCCAGCCAGCCGTCGAACGCCAGCTCGAGGCCTTCCTGGCCGCGATCGTCGATGTTGGTGAAGCCGATGACGTGCGCGCTGACCTCGCCCGACGGGTAGTAGCGGCGGTATTCGCGCTGCGGATTCACGCCGGGAATGCCCAGCGCCAGCACCGCGTCGGCCGCCTCGGGGCTCATCTGTCGCTTGAGATAGACGAACTCGCGACTGTCGCGCTGTTCCAGCCGGCGCTGCAGTTCGGCCGGATCGGCGCCGAGCGCCCTGGCCAGCTGCGCGATGCGGTCGGCATGCTGCAGCAGCACCTGCGGATTGGCCCACAGCGACTCCACCGGCGTCGACACCGCCAGCGGCTCGCCGTTGCGGTCGAAGATGGTGCCGCGCGAGACCGGAATCGGCACCTCGCGCAGAAAGCGCGCGTCACCCTGCTCCTGCAGGAATTTCTTGCGCACCACCTGCAGATCGATCGCACGCGCGACCAGTCCCACCGAGGCCAGCGCCAGCAGCGTGGCCACCAGCGCCAGGCGCCGGCGCGCGCTGGGACCCTGGCTGCGATGCGGACGTGCCGTGGAGGCGTCGGGAGCGGGTCGCAGGCTCATCGGCGGATCACCCGGATGTCCTGCGGCGGCGGATTGATCATGCCGAGTTTCTGGCGCGCGACCTGCTCGATGCGCGCGGGATCGGCCCAGGTCGCCTGCTCCAGTTCGAGCCGGCCGAATTCGACGTTCAGCGCGTCGCGCTGGTTCTGCTGCACGGTCAGCCGCATGAACAGCTCGCGACTCTCGTTGCGCGACCACACCACCGCGATCGCACTGGTCAGCATGGCGATCATCAGCACGCCGTCGAGCAGCAGCCAGGCGCCCTTCATGCGCGCTTCCCGGCAACGCGCAGCACCGCCGAACGCGCGCGCGGGTTGGCGGCGATCTCGGCGGCGCCGGGAAACTGCTTGCGCCCGACCGCCACCAGCGGCGGCGTGGCGACCGCCGCCTGCGGCAGGCCGCGGCGCACGCGTTCGGGCTGCGGACCGCGGATGAACTGCTTGACCGCGCGATCCTCCAGCGAGTGGAAACTGATCACCGCCAGGCGCCCGCCCGGCCTGAGCGCGGACAGCGCGGCGTGCAGCCCGCGCTGCAGCGCGTCGAGTTCGCCGTTGACGTGGATGCGCAGCGCCTGGAACGTGCGCGTCGCCGGATGCTTGCCGGGCTCGCGCCGGCCCAGCGCGCGCACCAGCAGTTCGGCCAATTCGCCGGTGCGGGCCAGAGGCGCGGTCTCGCGGCGGGCGACGATCGCGCGGGCGATGCGCCGGCTCATGCGCTCGTCGCCGTAGCGCCACAGCACGTCGGCGATCGTCTCCGCGTCGGCGCGCGCCAGGAACTCCGCCGCGCTCTCGCCCGTCGTGGGGTCCATGCGCATGTCCAGCGGCGCGTCGGTCATGAAGCTGAAGCCGCGCGCGGCCTCGTCGAGCTGCGGCGACGACACGCCAAGATCGAGCAGCACGCCGTCGAGGCCCGCGGCGGTCTCGCTCCAGTCGGCGAGATCGGCGAAGTTGCCGTGGCGGATGGCGACCCGCGGGTCGGTGCCGAAGGCCGCGCGTGCCGCGCGGATCGCGGCCGGGTCACGGTCCATCAGCAGCAGGCGTCCGCGCGGGCCGAGGCGCTCGAGGATCGCGGCAGCATGACCGCCACGACCGAAGGTGCCGTCGAGATAGCAGCCGTCGGGGCGCACGGCAAGACCGGCAACAGCCTCGTCCAGCATCACCGGGATGTGCCGCCCCATCCGCTCCATCATCGCCGCCACCCCGTGCATCCACTGTCTCCGCTGTCAGGGTGCTGAAAATCGGCGTTCTGCCGCTTTCAGCGTCGCCGGTCCGGATCCGCTCCCGATGCATGCAGTCCGCGTGAGCCGGTGCACGAACGCGGCATTCCTGCACCGCGGTCGGGCTGCCGCAGCGGCCGGCTACAGCCTCAGTTCCGCCATGTCCTCGCTGATGTCGCCCTCGCCGATCGTCTGCCGGATCTTGGCCAGGTGCGCCTGCTCGCTCCACAACTCGAACTTGCTGCCCATGCCGAGCAGCACCGCACGCTTCTCGATGCCGGCCGCGGCGCGCTGGCTGGCCGGCAGCAGCACACGCCCGGCGCCGTCGGGCTCGAGGTGCGCGGCGGCGCCGACCAGTTTCATCTGCAGCGCGCGATGCACCGCCTTGACGCTGGGCAGCGCGTTGATCTGGTCGCGCACGCGCTCCCACTCGGCGAGCGGAAACAGCCACAGGCAACCCTGCTCGAACGGGTTGTAGGCACAGACCAGACGATTGGCGCAGATTCGCGCAACCAGCTCCCGATAGGCGCCGGGGATGGCCAGCCGACCCTTGTCGTCCACGCTGATCGCGGTTTCGCCTTGAAACACGTTCCCACCTTTTTCCACAAATTCACACCGATCGCCACCTTAGTCGCAGGTTTTGCGACTGTCAACCGGTTTTTCGCTTATGGATCAAGGAGAAAGGCGAAACTCGGGCTTCTCTTCGAGCCTCCTGTGAAGAAGGCCTTCAAGATGATTGAATCCATTGAGATCGATACGGGGCAGCCCGGCCCCAAAACAGCCGCGATCGCGGCATTCGGCGGTGCGCAGGGCTCACCGGCGCGTGCGCAGGCTGGCGCCGGCCATACACAGTTTCCTCCGGCGCCAATTTGGCGCGGATCGCAATCCCGTGACTGCTGCTGAAGCCCGCTCTCAGGAAAGCGCAGGCTCGACCGGATACGCCGGTGCGCCATCCAGCGCCGCGGCGCAGACGCCGGCCAGTTCGAGCAGGCGCAGGTCGGAGCCGGGCGGGCCGACGAACTGCAGGCCGGCCGGCAGACCGTCGGGCAGCAGGCCCATCGGGATGCTCACCGCGGGACATCCGGCGAGGCTGGCGAACGCGGTGAGGTCGGCCTGCGAATCGGGCACCGGGCCGTCCAGCGAAAACGCGCCCTGCGGCGTGGTCGGCAATACCAGCACATCGACCTGCGCGAACAGCCGCCGCGCCTTGAGCTGGGCGGCGTCGAGCATGCGATCGGCGGCGACGTAGTCGGCGGCGCTCTTGCCGCGCGCCCAGTCGAGCATGGTGCGAAACGCGGGTGACACCGGGTACGCCGTGTCGGCGAGGTCGGCGGCAAAGGTATGCAGCATCTCGGCTTCCATCAGCAGCAGTCCGGCCCGGCGCATGCGCGCATACGGCCAGTCGCTGAAGTCCACGCGCTGGCGCTCGCCCAGCTCGTGCTCGAGCCGCGCCAGGGCCGCGTCGAACAGCGCCTGCATCGGCGCCTCGATGCCGGCCGCGAGCGGGTCGGCGAGCACGCCGGTGCGCAGCCGGCCCGGCTCCCAGTCCGGCAGCGCCAGCGCCACGCGGCGGCGGCGCGAACGCGGATCATCGGCGTCGTGCCCGGCCAGTACCTGCAGCAGCACGGTCAGATCAGCGACCTCGCGCGCCAGCAGGCCGACACTGTCCAAACGCCGCGCCGCCGGCACCAGGCCGCGCGCGGACAGTTCGCCATGGGTGGGCTTGAGCGCACAGACGCCGCAGTAGCTGGCCGGAATGCGCACCGAGCCCAGGGTGTCGGAACCCAGCGCCACCGTCACCATGCCGGTCGCGACCGCCACCGCCGAGCCACCCGACGAGCCGCCCGCGGTGTAGCCGCCGCGATGCGGGTTGTGCGTGGCGCCGAAGTGCGGATTGGAGGTGACCGCGCCCAGCGCGCCCTCGTCCAGCGCGGTCTTGCCGAGGATCACCGCGCCCGCGGCGCGCAAGCGGGCCACGACGTGGGCATCGTGCGCCGCGATGCGATCGCCGCGGCCGGGCAGTCCGGCGCGGGTCGGCCAGCCGGCGATGTCGAAGTTGTCCTTGACCGCGACCGGAATGCCGTCGAGACGCCCGAGCACGCCTTCGCGACGGCGGCGCTCGGCGGCCTCGGCCTGCTCGCGCACGAGTTCGGGGCGCACATCGACGAAGGCGTGCAACAGCGGATCGAGGCGGGCGACAGTGTCCAGGCTGATCTCCGCCAGCGCCGTCGGCGTGGTGCGGCCGCCGGCCAGTCCGTGCAGCAGCTGAAACAGGCCGGCACGGCGCAGTTGCGCGGCGGCGAGCGGTGATCCTGCATCCATCGACATCCTCCCCGGCAAAGCGTTGATCATAACGCCCGCATTGCCGGCGTCGCGTCGAAGCCGGACAATCGAACGCCTGTTCGAGTGATCCCCGCGGCAAGCCCGGAGCGCGCCATGAGCGAACGCGATGTGATGGAGTACGACGTGGTCACCGTCGGCGCCGGCCCGGCCGGGCTGGCCTTCGCGATCCGCCTCAAGCAGCTCAAGCCCGATGTGCGCGTGTGCGTGATCGAGAAAGCCTCGACCGTCGGCGCGCAGATCCTG
This sequence comes from Pseudomonadota bacterium, assembly GCA_021793195.1. Lineage (GTDB taxonomy): Bacteria > Pseudomonadota > Gammaproteobacteria > Xanthomonadales > Rhodanobacteraceae > Metallibacterium. Next base: position 12,039 of record JAJYTG010000032.1, on the reverse strand, counting down.
TCCGGCGCGGTGATCGAGCCGGAACCGCTCAATGCGCTGCTTCCGGAATGGGGCAAGACGCCGCCGCCGGTCTGCGTGCCGGTGACGAAGGACGAGTTCTGGTGGCTGCGCGGCCCGGACAAGGCGCTGAAGATGCCGACGCCGCCGCAGATGCACAACCACGGCAACTTCATCGTCAGCCTCGGCGCGCTGTGCGCCTGGCTGGCACCGCAGGCCGAGGCACTGGGCGTGGAGATCTATCCCGGCTTCGCCGCCGCCGAACCGCTGATCGACGACCGGGGCGCGGTCGCCGGTGTGCGCATCGGCGACATGGGCGTGGCCCGCGACGGCAGCCACAAAGCCGGCTACACCCAGGGCATCGACATCAAGGCGCCGCTGACGGTGCTGGGCGAAGGCTGCCGCGGAAGCCTGAGCAAGCAGCTGATCGCGCGCTACGGGCTCGATCGCGGCGTCGATCCGCAGACCTATGGCATCGGGCTGAAGGAGTTGTGGCAGCTGCCGGCCGGGCGCGGCGAACCGGGCAAGGTGGTGCACACGCTGGGCTGGCCGCTCGATCCCGCGACCTACGGCGGCAGCTTCCTGTATCAACTCGACGGCGATCGCGTGGCGGTCGGCTTCGTGGTCGGGCTGGACTACCGCGACCCGCTGTTCTCGCCATGGGAAGCCTTCCAGCAATTCAAACACCACGCCCGCGTCAAGCCGTTGCTGGAGGGCGGACAGATCCTCTCCGCCGGCGCGCGCGCGCTGGTCGAGGGCGGCTATCAATCGCTGCCGAAGGTCGAGATGCCGGGCGCGCTGCTGATCGGCGACGCCGCCGGCCTGCTCAACGTGCCCAAGATCAAGGGCACGCACCAGGCGATGCGCTCGGCGATGCTGGCCGCCGAGCACGTCGCCGAGCGCGGCACCAGCGAAGGCTGGGATGCGCGCCTGCGCGCCTCGGCGGTGGTCGCCGAACTGCGCCGCGTGCGCAATATCCGCCCCGGCTTCAACAAGGGGCTGTGGCGGGGCCTGGCCAACGCCGGCTGGGAGACCGTCAGCGCGGGGCTGTCGCCGTGGACGCTGCGCAACCACGCCGATCACGCCCAGCTGGCGCGCATCGAAGCGCAGCAGTCGCCGCGGCGCGACTGGGGCGAGCGCACCCTGCCGCCGCGCGATCGCCTCGCCGGCGTGTACTTCGCCGCGACCGAGCACGACGAGGACCAGCCGGTGCATCTGCAGGTGGCCGACACCGGCATCTGCGTCGGCCGCTGCGCCACCGAATACGCCAATCCGTGCACGCGCTTCTGCCCGGCCGGCGTCTACGAGATGGTCGATGACGCGGCCGGCAAGCGCCTGCAGATCAACGCGGCCAACTGCGTGCACTGCAAGACCTGCGACATCAAGGACCCCTACCAGATCATCAACTGGGTGCCGCCCGAGGGCGGCAGTGGTCCCAACTACCAGAATCTCTGAGCCCGCCACATTGAGCATGTCCCGTTGAGTACGCCGCGATGAAGCGCGCGCCACCCGTGTCACGCGCGCCGGGCTATCACGGCGACGATCGCTGGCTGCTGCTGTGGGCTGCCCTGATCGGCGTGGTCGGCGCGCTGGCCACGGTGGCGTTTCACGAGGGCATGGCCTTCACCGAGCGTCTGGCCACCCAGCATCCCGGCAGCCTGGTGCACGCAGCCGAGGCCCTCGGACCGTGGCGACGGGTGATCACCCCGGCGCTGGGCGGCATCGCCGCCGGACTGTTCCTGTGGCTGGCGCGGCGCATCGCCAACGGCCGGCAGCAGTCGGACTATCTCGAGGCCATCGCCGTCGGTGACGGCCGCCAGAACGTGCGCGGCACGCTGCTGCGCAGTCTGTCCTCGCTGTGCACCATCGCCTCCGGCGGCTCGATCGGTCGCGAGGGCGCGATGGTGTCGCTGTCCGCCGCGACCGGCTCGTGGATCGGCCAGCTCGGGCGCTTCGACGGCGACGACCTGCGCCTGCTGCTGGCCTGCGGCGCCGCCGCGGGTTTCGCCTCGGCCTACGACGCCGCGCTGTCGGGCGCGATCTTCATCGCCGAGATCGTCTACGGCACCCTGGCGATCCGCCGCCTCGGCCCGCTGATGGTGGCCTCGGTGGTCGCCAACGTCACCGTGCACCAGGTGCTGGGCTACGAGCCGGTGTACAAGATCCCCGCTCTGCACGTGGCCTCGCTGTGGGAGCTGCCGCTGTTCCTGCTGATGGGGCTGGCGCTGGGCGCGCTGGCGCCGCTGTTCATGGGCGCGCTTGAGGGTACGCGTCGCCTGTTCAAGCACCTGCCGCTGGGCCTGCCGTTCAAGCTCGCGCTGGGCGGCCTGATCGTCGGCGCGATCTCGGCCTGGCGCCCGGAGGTCTGGGGCAACGGCTACAGCGTCGTCAACGACGTGCTGCAGCACCCCTGGCCGCTGGCGCTGATCCTCGCCGTGCTGATCGCCAAGGTGCTGGCGACCTCCGCCACCACCGGCTCGGGCGCGGTGGGCGGCGTGTTCACGCCCACCATCTTCGTCGGCGCCCTGCTCGGCCTGCTCGCCGGCAGCGCAGCGCACGCGCTGTGGCCGGGCTCTTCGCTGCCGGCGGTGTACGCGGTGATCGGCATGGGCGCGTTCCTCGCCGCCACCACGCATGCACCGCTGATGTCGTTCCTGATCGTGTTCGAGATGACGCTGGAGTACCAGCTGGTGCCCGCGCTGATGCTGTCGTGCCTGGCGGCCTACCACGTCTCGCGCGCGATCCGGCCGCGGTCGATCTACCACGAGGCCCTGCATCGCGGCATCGCGAGCGAGGAAGACTCGTACGCCGCGCCCGCTCACGGAACGCCGCGCGATGAGTGACCGGCACCTGCCGCGCAACGTGCGCCTGCTGCTGGCCGCGCGCAGCGCGCGCAGCGTCGGCCAGGGCGCCACCGTGGCCAGCTTCAGCCTCTACCTGCACGCGCTGGGCTACAGCGGCGCGGCGATCGGCACGGTGCTGATGGCGGGCCTGCTGTTCGGCGCACTGATGACCCTGATCGTCGGCCCGCTCAGCGACCGCCGCGGCCGCCGCGGCCTGCTGCTGGGCTACGAGGTGGCCGCGGCCGGCGCGGCGCTGGCGGCGATGCTCGCGCGCAGCGAGTGGGTGCTGATCGTCGCCGCCACCGTCGCCGGCTTCGGCCGCGGCGCCAACGGTGCCGCCGGACCGTTCGCGCCGGTCGAGCAGGCGTGGCTGGCGCGCGAAGTCGACGGTGCGGCGCGGCGGCGCGCTTTCGCGCTCAACGCCACGCTGGGCTTTCTCGGCATGGCCGCGGGCGCCGCGCTGGTGGCGCTGCCGGCGCTGCTCGGCCACGGCTTCGCCGATGTCGACAATTACCGCCTGCTGTTCCTGCTGCCGCTGGCCGGTTCGCTGCTCTCGATCGTTCTGCTCCGCAGCGCGCGCGAGCCGGCGCCGCTGCCCCCGGCCACGCCGGACCGTGCGGCCGCGCGCGCCGCGGCGCACGTGACGCGCGCGGAAAACCGCCAGCTGCGACGCCTCGCGCTGACCAACGCCATCAACGGACTCGCCATCGGCATCATCGGTCCGCTGATGGCTTACTGGTTCGCGCGCCGCTTCGCCCAGAGCCCGGCGACGATCGGTCCGGCGCTGGCGGCCAGCTTCGTGCTCGCGGCGGCCGGCTCGGTGCTGAGCGGCAGGCTCAGCCTGCGCTTCGGCGCGGTGCGCTCGGTGGTGTGGATGCGCCTGATCGGCCTGGTGCTGCTGCTGGCGACGCCCTACGCGCCGGTGTTCGGCCTGGCGGTCGCGCTGTACGCGCTGCGTGCCGCGTTCAACCAGGGCACCGCGGGCGCGCGCCAGGCGGTTGCCGCCGGGCTGACCCGCGCCGAGCGTCGTGGCCTCGCCGCCAGCGTGCAGAACCTGTCGCTGCAGATTCCGCGCGCCGCCGGCCCGGTGCTCGGCGGCTGGCTGATCCACGCGGGCCAGTTCACCACGCCGTTCCTGATCGCCGCCGCGCTGCAAGGGCTGTATCTGTATCTGTATCGGCGCTACTTCGGCGCCCTCGACGACGCCACGGCCTGAACCGCATGAATGCTGCCGCACCGCCCCGCATCGCCCTGGTCACCGCCGCCGCCGCGCGCGCGCTGGATGAGGATCTGGCCCCGCTCGCCGCCGCGCTGACAGCGCGGGGGGCGGCCGTCACCATCGCCGACTGGGACGATGCCACGATCGACGGGTCGGGCTTCGATCTCGCGCTGCTGCGCTCGACCTGGGACTACAGCCTGCGCCTGCCCGAATTTCTCGCCCGGATCGCGCACATCGCCGGACAAACCCGCCTGCTCAATCCGCCCGAGGTCGTGCGCTGGAATACCGACAAGCACTACCTCGGCGAGCTGGCACGCGCCGGCGTGGCGGTGGTGCCGGGCGTCTTCGTCGAACCCGGTGCGGATGCGGACGCGGCGCTGCGTGCATTCCTCGCCGCGCACGCGGCCCATGCCGACTTCGTGATCAAGCCCTGCGTCGGCGCCGGTTCGCGCGATGCGCAGCGCCATCGCCGCGATGATCGTGCCGCGGCAATGGCGCACCTGCGACGCCTGCTCGATGCCGGCCGCAGCGCGCTGCTGCAGCCCTACCTCGATCGCGTCGATGCCGACGGCGAGACGGCGCTGCTGTTCTTCGACGGCGCCTTCAGCCACGCCATCCGCAAGGGGCCGCTGCTGCGCCGCGACGAGGGCCCGACGCGGGCGCTGTTCGCGCCCGAGCACATCCAGGCGCGCACGCCGGGCGCCGACGAACTGGCGCTCGCACAACGCGTGCTGGCGGCGATCCCGTTCGCGGGCCCGCTGCTCTACGCGCGCATCGATCTGCTGCGCGACGCGCGCGGCCAGCCCGTGGTCCTCGAACTCGAACTGGCCGAGCCCTCGCTGTTCTTCGCCAGCGCACCCGGCAGCGTCGAGCGCTTCGCCGTCGCGGTGCTGGCACGCATGACCCGGCGCGCCTGAGCAAAATCTCGCCAGCCCGTGCGCAACGCGCGCCCTGACTGGGCTGGCGTGCCCTCGCCCGGCACTTGTCCACAGGGCTGTCCACGGTGCCTGTGGATCATGTGACCGGATCGGCAAACCGCGCGACCCTGCATGGGACATCGAGGACGCCGACCGGATGCACCGCGCAAGACCGATCCGGCGGGCGCGCGGTACTCAGTAGGCCGGCGCGCAATGCCAGCGCCACGCGGTCTCGATGATGGCGTCGAGTTCGCTGTACCGGGGTCGCCAGCCCAGCTGCCCGCTCGCCCGCGCGGCGGATGCCACCAGCGTCGGCGGATCGCCCGGACGACGCGGCGCCACCGTGCACGCGATATGCCGGCCCGAGACGCGCCCGGCCGCCGCGATCACTTCGCGCACGCTGAATCCGGCACCGTTGCCCAGGTTGAAGGCATGGAATCCCGGCCTGTCCGCCATCAACGCGAGCGCCGCCAGGTGCGCCGCGGCGAGATCGTCCACGTGCACGTAGTCGCGCACGCAGGTGCCGTCGCGGGTGGGATAGTCGTCGCCGAAGATCTGCAGCGCCGGGCCCTGCCCCAACGCCGCGCGCAGCACGTTGGGGATCAGATGGGTTTCCGGCTGGTGCGACTCGCCGATGCGCCCGGCGGGATCGGCGCCGGCGGCATTGAAGTAGCGCAACGCCACGGCGCGCAGCCCGTACGCGGTCGCGGCGTCCGCCAGCAGGCGCTCGCACATGCGCTTGCTGGCGCCGTAGGGATTGATCGGCGCGGCCGGATGATCCTCGTCGATCAGGTCGCGCAGCGGATGGCCGAACACCGCCGCGGTCGAGGAGAACACGATGCGATCGACGCCGGCCGCGCGCATCGCCTCGAGCAGGGTCAGCGTACCGACCACGTTGTTGCGATAACAGGCGTAGGGCTCGACCACCGACTCGCCGACCAGCGAGCGCGCGCAGAAGTGCATCACGGCATCGAAGTGCTGCAGCGCGAACACCGCGTCCAGCGCCGCGCGATCCAGCACGTCGCCGACCACCAGCGTGCCCCACTGCACCGCCGCGCGATGCCCGGTCGCCAGATTGTCGAACACGGTGATCTCGTGCCCGTGCCCGGCCAGGCACTTGACCATGTGCGCACCGATGTAGCCGGCGCCGCCGCAGACCAGGATTCGCATACGCCGCGATCGCTCCCTCGGATGGCAGCGCATCCTACACGCGCTGCGACGCACTGCCCCACGGACGCCGCGGTGCGCTGGGTTAGAATCGCGGTTTGCCTGTCCTCGCCCGCACGCGCGGGTCCGCACGAAGGAACCCCGATGAAGATCCTGGTCGGCTACAAGCGCGTGGTGGACTACAACGTGCGCATCCAGGTGAAGCCGGACGGCTCCGGCGTGGTCACCGAAGGCGTCAAGCAGTCCGCCAATCCGTTCGACGAAATCGCGCTGGAGGAAGCCCTGCGCCTGCGCGAGAAGGGCGTGGCGACCGACGTCACCGTGGTCTGCATCGGTCCGGCCGATCTGACCGCGCATCTGCGCAACGGCCTGGCGATGGGCGCCAACCGCGCCATCCACGTGATCAGCGCTGGCACCGTGCAGCCGCTGACCGCGGCGCGCGTGCTGCTGAAGCTGGTCGAGCGCGAGCAGCCCGGGCTGGTGATCCTCGGCAAGCAGGCGATCGACGACGACAATAATCAGACCGGACAGATGCTGGCCGCGCTGTGGGGCCGTCCACAGGCGACCTTCGCCTCGAAGGTCGAGATCAGCGGCGATGTCGCGCGTGTCACCCGCGAGGTCGATGCCGGCCTCGAAACCCTCGAGATCGATCTGCCCGCGGTGATCACCACCGACCTGCGCCTCAACGAGCCGCGCTTCATCAAGCTGCCCGACATCATGAAGGCCAAGTCGAAGCCGATCGAGACGATCGAACTGGCATCGCTGGGCGTGGAATCCGGTGACCATCTCAAGGCCACCCGTACCGCGCCGCCGCCCAGGCGGCAAAAGGGCGTGATGGTCAAGGACGTGCCCGAGCTGGTCGCCGCGCTGAAAGCCAAGGGGCTGCTGTGAGGCGATCGCGCCCATGCCGGCGGCCGGCATCCCCAGACGCCGGCATCCCCGAGACGCGGCATCCCCAAAGCGCTGTCATCCCTTGGGGACTTCTCCTCTGGACTTCCTTCGGTCGCGTTGGTCGTCCTGAGACCGAAGGTCGAGGGATCTGGCTGCAACAGCCTCACCCCAAGAACGACATCTCCATGCACGAAAGACCCTTCGCTGCGCTCAGGATGACATCCAAAGCGCTGTCATCCTGAGACCGAAGGTCGAAGGATCTGGCTACAACGGCCTCACCCCAAGAACAACATCTCCATGCACGAAAGATTCTTCGCTGCGCTCAGAATGACAAGGAATGAGACTGCGCTCTGGAATGGGACCCGCGCCCCGGAATGGGTCCCCGCTCCGGAATGGGACTGCGCTCGGCATGACATGCCATGGCGCGACGCTCCGCCTGATGCATCCGTCACGGCCACACCGGCCAGGAACGACGCGCCAGCCACGGCACAGCCACGACACCAGCCACGCACCGGCCACGACACCAGACAGGACTGACGCATCCGGCATGACTGCAGCTACCGCGATGACACGCTCACGATCCGCTTTACTTGCGCACCACCGAAGGCCCCTCGCATGAACACCATCCTGATCGTCGCCGAACACCGGGACGGCAAACTCAATCCCGCCACCGCCAAGTGCGTGTCCTGCGCCCGCGCCATCGGGGGTGCGATCCACGTGCTGGTGCTGGCTGACGCCGCCGGCACCATCGCCGCCGAGGCCGCGAGGCTCGATGGCGTCGGCAAGGTGCTGGCCGTCGAACGCGGCGAAAACGCCCACGCGCTGGCCGCGGTGCTGGCGCCGCAGGTCGCCGCGGCGGCCAGGGACTGCACGCATCTGCTCGCGCCGTCCACCACGTTTGGCAAGGACCTGCTGCCACGCGTGGCGGCGCTGCTGGGCCTGGCCCAGGTCAGCGACATCATGGCGGTCGATGGCCCGCACGCGTTCCAGCGTCCGATCTACGCCGGCAACGCGGTCCTGCGCGTCGAGGCGCCTGCCGACGCCCTCGTGATCGGCACCGTGCGCGTGGCCTCGTGGCCGGCGGCCGGCATGACTGCACAGGCGGCGCCTGTCGAAGCGCTGGCGCTCGACGTCGCACTGCCGACGCATACGCGCTTCGTCGAACTCAAACAGGGCCAGAGCGGCCGTCCCGATCTGCAGAGCGCCCGCCGCGTGGTGTCCGGCGGTCGCGGCGTCGGCTCGGCGGAAAACTTCGCCCTGATCTTCAAGCTGGCCGACCGGCTGGGCGCCGCGGTCGGCGCCTCGCGCGCCGCGGTCGACGCCGGCTATGTGCCCAGCGACATGCAGGTCGGCCAGACCGGCAAGATCATCGCGCCGGAACTCTACGTCGCCATCGGCATCTCCGGCGCCATCCAGCACCTCACCGGCATCAAGGACGCCGGCACCATCGTCGCCATCAACAAGGACGCCGAGGCGCCGATCTTCGAGGTCGCCGACTTCGGCCTGGTCGGCGATCTGTTCAAGCTGGTGCCGGAGCTGGAGCAGGCGCTGGGATGAACCCGGGGCGCTTCCGCTCTCGCCTGCAGCGACGCATGAAGCGCAGCCTGTCACCCTGAGCACAGCGAAGGGTGAGGGGGCGCTGCGCCCACGAACGCCGCGCCAGGGATGGCGTGACCGGGGCACGACGCAGGGAGGCATGGTGCCGATGGCCTGCTCATCCGGCGTCGGTCGCTGACCAGATCCTTCGGGCTTCGCCCTCAGGATGACAGCTTCGTTGTCACCCTGAGCCATGCGAAGGGCCAAGCAACTTGTCACCCTGAGCGCAGCGAAGGGCCTTCCACACGGCCACGTTCCGGTTTTCGGGGCGGCTCCCGCGGAGAAGATCCTTCGGGCTTCGCCTTCGGCAACTTGTCTTGTCATCCTGAGCGCAGCGAAGGATCTGCGCAGCGAAGCATCTGGCCGGCTGAGCTACCCAGGCCGGCCGTGAGGCGGGGCCCCGTCGCCCGACAGATCCTTCGGGCTTCGCCCTCAGGATGACAACTTCGCTAGGATGACAACTGCGTCAGGATGACAACTTCGTTGTCACCCTGAGCGCAGCGAAGGGTCTTCGCAACAGTGCACTTCCTTCCCGCGGCCATGCCTGCAGTTCCCTTTCACGCCCACGCTTCTTAGGATGCGCGCATCCCCTGCCACAAAGAACGCCTCATGACCTCGCCGATCTGGGAACCCGGTACCGAACGCATCGAGCGCTCCAATCTGAGTCGCTTCATGCGCTTCGTGCAGGAACAGACCGGCAACATCGACATCCGCCGCTACGCGCCGCTGTACGAGTTCTCGATCCGCCAGCCGGAACGGTTCTGGCCGCTGGTGTGGGATTTCTGCGGCATCCGCGCCGGCGGCGAGCACACGCCGGTGCTGGTCGATGGCGACAAGATGCCCGGTGCCCGCTGGTATCCCAACGTGCGCCTGAACTTCGCGCAGAACCTGCTGCGCTACCGTGACGAACGTGCCGCGATCGTGTTCCGCAACGAATGGGGACACGCGCGCCAATACAGTTACGCCGAACTGCACGACATCGTGGCACGGGTCGCGCAGGCACTGAAGCAGGCCGGCGTCGGCATCGGCGATCGTGTGGCGGGCTTTCTGCCCAACCTGCCGGAAACCGTGATCGCGATGCTGGCGACCACGGCCCTGGGGGCGACGTGGTCATCGACCTCGCCGGACTTCGGCGTCGAGGGCGTGGTCGACCGCTTCGGCCAGATCGCCCCCAAGGTGCTGTTCTGCGCCGATGCCTATCCCTATGGCGGCAAGCGTTTCGACTGCCTGGACAAGGTGCGCGGCATCCTCGCGCGGATCCCCGCGATCGAGCGCACCGTGGTGGTGCCCTATTCCGGCGCGCCGCCGGACCTGGCGGGCCTGCGCGGCGCCATCGCCTGGCCCGACTTCGTCGCCGCCGACGAAGACGTGCCGCCGCTCGAATTCGAGCCGGTGCCCTTCGATCACCCGCTCTACATCATGTATTCGTCGGGTACCACCGGTGTACCCAAATGCATCGTCCACGGCGTGGGCGGCACCCTGCTGCAGCACCTCAAGGAACTGGTGCTGCACACCGACCTCAAACGCGACGACCGCATCTTCTACTACACCACCTGCGGCTGGATGATGTGGAACTGGCTGGTCTCCAGCCTCGCCGTCGGCGCCACCGTGGTGCTCTACGACGGCTCGCCGTTTCATCCCGACGGCAACGCGCTGTGGGATCTGGCCGACGAAGTCGGCATCAGCATCTTCGGCACCAGCGCCAAGTGGATCTCCGCGATCGAGAAGGCCGGCATCAAGCCGCGCGAGACGCACACGCTGGCGGCCTTGCGGACGATTCTCTCGACCGGCTCGCCGCTGGCGCCGGAGAGTTTCGACTACGTCTACCGCGACGTGAAACCCGACCTGATGCTGGCCTCCATCTCGGGCGGCACCGACATCGTCTCCTGCTTCGCGCTGGGCTGCCCGCTGCGTCCGGTGCATCGCGGCGAGCTGCAGTGCCGCGGCCTCGGCATGAAGGTCGAGGCGCTGGACGACGCCGGCAACCCGGTGCGCGGCGAACCCGGCGAGCTGGCCTGCCTGGCGCCGTTCCCGTCGATGCCGGTCGGCTTCTGGAATGACCCCGACGGCGAGAAATACCGCAATGCGTATTTCGCCAGGATTCCCAACGTCTGGTGCCACGGCGACTACGTCGAGATCACCGCCCACGACGGCGTGATCATCCACGGCCGCTCCGACGCCACCCTCAATCCGGGGGGCGTGCGCATCGGCACCGCCGAGATCTACCGCCAGGTCGAACAGGTCCCCGAGGTGCTGGAGGCCGTCGCCGTCGGCCAGCACACCGACAACGACGAGCACGTGCTGCTGTTCGTGCGCCTGCGCGATGGGCTCACGCTCGACGACGCATTGCGCGAGCGCATCCGGACGCAGATCCGCGCCAACACCACTCCGCGCCATGTGCCGTCGGTGATCGAGCAGGTGCCCGACATCCCGCGCACCCGCTCGGGCAAAATCAGCGAGATCGCCGTGCGCGACGTAGTCAACGGCCGGCCGGTGAAGAACACCGAGGCGCTGGCCAATCCGCAGGCGCTGGGCTTCTTTCGCGCTGCGCCGGGGTAAGCCCGGTCGGCCACACTTGTCGAGATATACAATACGTTGTATAAAAATCGCATGATCGGCCTCAAGCCTGTCGATTTTCGCGGCAGCTCCCTCGACGACTTGCGCGCCTTTCCCTTGGCGGCCAGGCGCGAGGCAGGCCACCAGCTCGACCAGGTGCAACATGGCCAGGAGCCGGACGACTGGAAACCCATGAACACCATTGGCCAGGGCGTGAAAGAGATTCGGATTCGGGACGCCGCCGGCGCGTTCCGCATCATTTACGTGGCGAAGTTGGCCGATGCCGTCCATGTGCTTCACTGCTTCCAGAAGAAAACAGCGAAGACCCGCAAAGCGGACCTCGACCTGGCCGCCATGCGTTTCCGTGACTTGCGAAAGGAGTTAGGGCCATGAGTAACCGACGCTATGCCAGCGTATGGGATGCAATCGAGGACACGCCGGCCGAGGTCGAAAACATGAAGCTGCGTTCCGAGCTGATGATGGCGCTCAAGAAACACATTACCCGCACCGGAATGAGCCAGGTGCAGGCCGCCAAGCTGTTTGGCGTGACGCAGCCGCGCGTCTCCGACCTGGTGCGTGGCAAGATCAACCTGTTTGGCCTCGATGCGCTGGTCAACATGGCAGCGGCGGCCGGTCTGCACGTGGAAATGCGCGTGCTGGAAGCGGCCTGACCTGTGGGCCAGACCGGCAAGATCATCGCCCCCGAGCTGTACATGGCCATCTGCAGCTCCGACGCCACCCTCAATCCGGGGGGCGTGCGCATCGGCACCGCCGAGATCTACCGCCAGGTCGAACAGGTCCCCGAGGTGCTGGAGGCCGTCGCCGTCGGCCAGCACACCGACAACGACGAGCA
>JAJYTG010000031.1 GCA_021793195.1 Pseudomonadota bacterium | reverse complement strand
GGCGGTCCGCGCGCGGTCGCCGCGGTCGGCGCCGAGGCCAAGCGCATGCTCGGACGCACGCCCGGCAACATCGTCACCGTGCGGCCGATGAAGGACGGCGTGATCGCCGACTTCACCATGACCGAGGCGATGCTGCAGCACTTCATCAAGCAGGTGCACCGCTCGCGCTTCCTGCGTCCCAGCCCGCGCGTGCTGGTGTGCGTGCCCTGCGGTTCGACCCAGGTCGAGCGCCGCGCGATCAAGGAATCCGCCGAGGGCGCCGGCGCGCGCGACGTGTTCCTGATCGAGGAACCGATGGCGGCGGCGATCGGCGCCGGCATCCCGGTGCACGAGGCGCGCGGCTCGATGGTGCTTGACATCGGCGGCGGCACCTCCGAGGTCGCCGTGATCTCGCTCAACGGCATCGTCTACTCGGCCTCGGTGCGCATCGGCGGCGACCGTTTCGACGAGGCGATCATCAACTACGTGCGCCGCAACCATGGCACCCTGATCGGCGAGTCCACCGCCGAGCGCATCAAGATCGAGATCGGCTGCGCGTTTCCGCAGACCGACGTCAAGGAGATCGAGATCTCCGGCCGCAACCTTTCCGAGGGCGTGCCGCGCATGATCACGATCAGCTCCAACGAGGTGCTGGAAGCCCTGCACGAGCCGCTCTCGGGGATCGTCGCGGCGGTGCGCTCGGCGCTCGAGCAGACCCCGCCGGAGCTGTGCTCCGACGTCGCCGAGCGCGGCATCGTGCTGACCGGCGGCGGCGCGCTGTTGCGCGATGTCGACAAGCTGATCTCCGCGGAGACCGGTCTGCACGTGCAGGTGGCCGACGATCCGCTGACCTGCGTTGCCCGTGGCGGCGGCCGGGCGCTGGAGCTGATCGACCAGCACGGCGGCGATTTCTTCTTCCACGAATGAGCGCGAGGGCCGGCGGGCATCCTGCCGGCGCGGCCTGATGGCGCTGTCCCGCGACGGTTCCACATCGCTGTTTTCGGATTCCCCGGCGGGCACGCTGCGCCTGCTGATGTACATCGCACTGGCCGCGGTGCTGATGGTGCTCGATCACCGCAACGACTGGCTGCAGCAGGCGCGCTACGCCTCGGCGCTGGTGATCGAACCGGTCTATCGGCTGGCCGGCCTGCCCAGCGCCGGCGTCGAGGCCGCGCGCACCGCGTTCGCCGACCGCAGCCGCCTGATCGAGGACAACCGCCGCCTGCGCGCGGCGCTGCTGATGGCCAACGCCCGGCTCAACCGCATGGCCGCGGTCGATCAGCAGAATCAGCGCCTCAAGCGGCTGCTGGACGTGCAGCGCACGCTGGGCATGAATGCGCAGCTGGCGCGGGTGATCGACATCGACCTCGACCCGTTCCGCCACCGCATCGTGCTCAACGCCGGCCGCCGCCAGGGCGTGCGCCCGGGACAGGCGGTGATCGACGCCCGCGGCATCGTCGGCCAGGTCGTCGAAGCGCTGCCCGATACATCGGTGGTCTTGCTGATCACCGACCCCAGCCATGCGATTCCGGTGACGGTGGCACGCACCGGCCTGCGCGCGATCGCCGATGGCAGCGCCGCCGGCGATCGCCTGGAGTTGCCGAACGTGCCGATTTCGGCGGACCTGCGCGTCGGCGACCAATTGCTCAGCTCGGGGCTGGGCGGCCGTTTCCCGGCCGGCTTTCCGGTCGGCACGGTGACTGCGGTGCGGCCGGACCGCTCGGGCATGTACGCGCGTGCCTGGGCGCGGCCGGCGGCCGATCTCGGGCGCGTCAGCGAGGTGCTGCTGCTGCACGATCTGGCCGATCCGGTCGGGCCGCCGGCGCCGGCGCCCGCGGCGGGTCCGCCCGCCAGTCTGAAGCCGGCCGCCACGGCACCCGCTGCCCCGCGCAGCGCCGGAGCGGCGCCGTGAACCGCCTGCGCGCGCGACGCGCGATGTTCTGGGGCAGCCTGCTGCTGTCCTTGCTGCTGATGCTGGTGCCGCTGCCGGTCACGCTGCTGCCATTGAAGCCCTACTGGCCGGCGCTGGTGCTGCTGTACTGGACGCTGGAGGCGCCCGAGCACGTCGGCATCGGCCTTGCGTTCGCCGTCGGTCTCGGTGCCGATCTGCTCGACGGCGCGCTGCTCGGGGAACAGGCATTGCGACTGACCGTGCTGGTGTTTCTGGCCCTGCGCTTCCGTTCGCGTCTGCGCTTCTTTCCGATGTGGCAGCAGGCGCTGGCGGTGCTGGCATTGCTGCTCAACGACCGCGTGCTGCTGCTGGCGGTGCGCCTGTTCGCCGGCGATCCCTGGCCGCCGGCGACCTACTGGCTGGCGCCGTTCGCCGGCGCGCTGCTGTGGCCGTTCGTGTTCCTGCTGCTTGACGATCTGCGCGCGCGACTGCGCGTGCGCGACGGCTGATGCTGCGCCGGCCCGCGCTCAAGGATCCGCGCCGCGAGCACGCCAGCTTTCGCGCGCGCGCCTGGATCGGTTACGCGCTGATCCTGCTGGCGCTGGCCGGATTGCTGGCGCGCTTCGTCTGGCTGCAGGTCGTGCAGCATCAGGAGTTCGTCACCCGCGCCAACGCCAACCGCATCCGCCTGGTCTATCTGCCGCCGCCGCGCGGGCTGATCTACGACCGCAACGGCGTGCTGCTGGCCGACAACGTCCCCGCTTACCGGCTGGAGGTGGTGCCCGAGCGCGTGCCGCACATGCAGGCCATGCTGCAGCAGCTGGCGCAGGTGGTGCCGCTGTCGGCGGAAGATCTGCGCCGTTTCCGCGACGAGCTGGCCCAGCATCGCCCGTTCCAGAGCGTGCCGCTGCGGCTGAAACTGTCGGAGGACGAGATCGCGCGTTTCGCGATCAACCAGTGGCGCTTCCCCGGCGTGGCGGTGGTGCCCTATCTGATGCGCAACTACCCGCAGGGCAAGCTGTTCGCGCACGTGCTCGGCTATGTCGGTCGCATCGACGAGAGCGAGCAGACCCGGCTTGATCCCGAGCTTTACGCCGGCACGCTGCAGATCGGCAAGAGCGGCATCGAGCGCCAGTACGAGGGCTTGCTGCACGGCAAGCCCGGCTACGAGCTGGTCGAGGTCAACGTCGACCAGCGGCCGCTGCGCGTGCTCGAACGCGTGCCGCCGACGCCGGGGCGCAATCTCTACCTCAGCATCGACGCGCGTCTGCAGAAAGCCGGCGAGGCAGCCTTCGCCGGACGCCCCGGCGCCGCGGTGGCGATTGATCCGCGCAACGGCCAGGTGCTGGCACTGGTCAGCGTGCCCAGCTATGACCCCAACCTGTTCGTCAGCGGCATCAGCGACGCCGACTACCGCGCGCTGCTGGACGACCCCGACAAGCCGCTGCTCAACCGCGCGCTGCGCGGGCTGTATCCGCCGGGTTCGACGGTCAAGCCCTACCTGGCCCTTGGCGGGCTGGAGCTGGGCCTGCGCACGCCGCAGGACACCGTGGATTCCACCGGCGAGTTCTATCTGCCGGGCCAGAAGCGCGGCTATCGCGACGACCAGCGCGGCGGTGTCGGTCGCGTCGCCATGGTGCAGGCGATCGAGCAGTCGGTGAACACGTATTTCTACAAGTTGGCGCTGGACATGGGCATCGACCGTCTGGCGGCGTGGATGAGCCAGTTCGGCTTCGGCCGGCCCAGCGGCATCGACCTGCCGGCCGAGGCCTCCGGCGTGCTGCCCTCGCCGGCGTGGAAGCGCGCCACCTTTCACCAGCCGTGGTACCTGGGCGAGACGGTGATCGCCGGCATCGGCCAGGGTTACTGGGTGGTGACGCCGCTGCAGCTGGCGCACGCGCTGGCGACGCTGGCCGATCACGGCGTGGCGCACGCGCCGCGCCTGCTGCTGGCCGAGCAGTCCGGCATGGGCGCGCCGCGGGTGCCGGTGGCGCCAGCGCCCGCGACGCCCAGCTTTGCCACCAGCGTGCCGGACTGGGACACGGTGGTTCAAGGCATGGTCGGGGTGGTCAACGGCGACAAGGGCACTGCGCGTGGCCTGGGCGTCGGATTTCCGTATCCGATCGCCGGCAAGACCGGTACCGCCGAGCGCTATTCGCGCACGACCTCGGCCTACGACACCCATCTGACCAACGCGCAGCTGGCCGAGCGGCACCGCGCGCTGTTCGAGTGCTTCACTCCGGCCGATGATCCGCGCATCGCGGTGGTGGTGGTGCTCGAGCACGGCGCCTGGGGCGGCAGCGCCGCGGCGCCGATCGCGCGTCGCATCCTCGACGCCTGGGCGCGCGAACGCGACCTGCCCGACACGCCGCTGACGAAGGCGCCGCCCGGATGAACGTCACCCTTGCCCGCCTGCGCCATGCGCTGCTGCGCCTGATCGTGCGGCCGCGGCTGGATCTGCCGCTGGCGGCGGCGCTGCTGCTGCTGGCCGGCGTCGGCCTGCTGACCCTGACCAGTGCCGCCGACCTCGACGTGCGCGTGATCGTGGCTCAGGCCACGCGCTTCGTGCTCGGCGCGCTGCTGCTGCTGGCGGTGTCGCGGGTGCCGCCGGTGCGCCTGCGCAGCCTGACGCCCTGGCTGTACGCGATCAGTACCCTGCTGCTGCTGGTGGTGGCGGTGCTGGGCGAGGGGCGCGGCGCGCATCGCTGGCTCAATCTCGGCGTGCTGCGTTTCCAGCCCTCCGAGCTGCTCAAGCTGACCATGCCGATGATGGTGGCCTGGTATCTGGCGCAGCGGCCGCTGCCGCCGCGCTGGCGCGACATGGCCGTGGTCGGCCTGCTGATCGCCGTGCCGGCGGTGCTGATCGCCAAGCAGCCCGATCTCGGCACCGCCCTGCTGGTGGCCGCGGCCGGCGTGTTCGCGCTGTTCCTGTCGGGGCTGGCGTGGTGGCGGATCGGCGTGCTGTTCGGCAGCCTGGTTCTGGCGCTTCCGATCGCCTGGCACTCGCGTTTCATCCACCAGTACCAGCGCGACCGCGTGCTGACCCTGCTTCATCCCGAATCGGATCCGCTCGGCACCGGCTGGCACATCATCCAGTCGGAGATCGCGGTCGGCTCCGGCGGCTGGTTCGGCAAGGGCTGGCATCAGGGCACGCAGTCGCGGCTGGAGTTCCTGCCCGAGCACACCACCGATTTCATCTTCGCCGTATTCGCCGAGGAGTTCGGCCTGATCGGGGTGATCCTGCTGGTCGCGCTGTATGCCTTCATCATCGGCCGCTGCCTGTGGATCGCGGTCAACGCGCGCGACACCTATTCGCGCCTGCTGGGCGGCGCGCTGGCGATGAGTTTCTTCGTCTACGTGATGGTCAACGGCGGCATGATCACCGGCATCCTGCCGGTGGTCGGCGTGCCGCTGCCGCTGGTCAGCTACGGCGGCACCTCGGCGGTCAGCCTGCTGACCGGTTTCGGCGTGCTGATGTCGATCCACGCGCATCGCAAGCTGGTCGATTCCCGCGTCTGAGCGCTGCCGCGGCGATCATTCGCGTGACGAACGCGTTGCGTTTTGTGCGCGCGTGCTACGCTGCCGCGCGCCGCCGGCCGCGGCGTCCGTGTTCCTTGCGCCCGACCATGCCGCCACGTCTGCGCCTGATCCTTCCGACCGTCTCGCTGCTGGCCCTGGCCGGCTGCGCCGGGGTGCCGTCGCATCCGGCGCCCACGCCGCAACCGGGCGCTGCGGCGATGGCGCCCGCGCCGGCATCCCCGCCCGCCGCGCCACCCGCCGTGACCGCGGCGCCGGACGAGGCCGCTTTCGTGCGCGCACTGGTCGCCACGCATCCCGGACTGGACGCGCAGCGGATCACCGCGCTGCTGCAGCAGGCCACGGTGCAGCCCTCGATCCTCGCCGCGATGGCGCGGCCGGCCGAGGCCCGGCCGTGGCGCGACTATCGTCCGATCTTCGTCAATGCACGGCGCATCGAGGCCGGCGTGGCCTTCTATCGCGAGCATCGCGAATTGATCGACGCCACCGCCGCGCGCTATCGCGTTGCGCCGACGATCCTGGTTGCACTGCTGGGCGTCGAGACGAGCTATGGCCGCATCACCGGCCGCTACCGCGTGCTCGATGCGCTGGTCACGCTGGGTTTCCACTACCCGCCGCGCGCGGTCTTTTTCCAAAAAGAGCTGGCGGCGCTGCTGACCCTGCCCGCCGACCGCCTGCCGGCTGCGGTCCGGGAGCTGCGCGGCTCTTACGCCGGCGCGATGGGCTGGTGCCAGTTCATGCCCTCGAGCCTTGCGCGCTACGGCGTCGATGCTGACGGCGACGGCCGCATCGATCTGTGGGATTCGCTGCCGGACATCCTCGCCAGCACCGCCAACTATCTCGCCGCGCATGGCTGGCAGACCGGGCAGCCGGTCAGCACGCCGGCATGGCCCGCCGCCGGTGCCGCGCCGCTGTCGGCCGGCATGGCCTGGGCCGGCAAGCGACCCGCGCAGCCGCTGCAGGCGTTCGAGGCGCTGGGTTACGCACCGGCGACGCGCGTGGATCCGGCGCTGCCGGCGGCGCTGCTCGGCCTGCAGGGTGCCGGCGGTCCCGAACTGCGGTTCGTGTTTCCAGATTTCTATGTGCTGACCCGCTACAACGCCAGTCCGCTGTATGCGCTGGCGGTCAGCGAGCTGGCCGACGCCATCGCCGCGCAGTCGGCGGATGCCGCCGCCGAGCGTGCGGCCATGCCGGGCGCTCCGCCGTCCGCGCCGGACCGCAGGCCGTGACGCGCCGCGCATGACGACCGGGCGCATCATCGAGGTCACCCGCAGCGGTCGCGAGAGCCAGCCGGTGGTCGTGATCGAGAACTTCGTTCCCGATCCGCAGGCGCTGATCGATGATGCCTGTCGCCACGACTATGGCCCGCGCGGTGCCTACTATCCGGGCATCCGCGCGCCGGTGCCGCCCGTGCTGGTGCGCCGGTTCCTCGACGGGCTGGACGCGATCATCGCCGAGGCATTCGGCATCACCTCCGGCCACGTGCTCGAAGCCTGGTACTCGCTGGTGACGACGCCGCCCGCGGCGCTGGCGCCGATCCAGCGCCTGCCGCACTACGACGGCCTCGAGCCCGGGCGGCTGGCCCTGCTGCACTACCTCGGTCGCGAGGAGCAGGGCGGGACGGCGTTCTACCGACATCGCTCCAGCGGCTGCGAGAGCGTCGACGCCGCGCGTTTCCCGATCTACAAGGAGCAGCTGGAGGCGGATGTCGCGCGCAGCGGCCTGCCGCAAGCCGGCTACATCGCCGGCGACACGCCGATCTTCGAGCGCATCGCCCTGCACGCCGCGCGTTTCAACCGGGCGATCCTGTATCGCGGCAACACGCTGCACTGCGCCGACATCCCCGGCGATCTGAGCCTGTCGGCGGATCCGGCCCGCGGTCGCCTGACGGTCAACACGTTCCTGATGGAGGACGCCGCGTGAGCGCATCGTCGCGGACCGCGCGGCGCGGCGTGCGTGCCGGGCTGGGCCTCGGCCTGCTGGCCCTGCTCGCCGGCTGCGCCTCGGCGCCGCGGCGCGTACCGGAATCCTACGGCGGCTACCGCGAACCCGCGGGCGGCGCCGGCGGCCGCTACGCACAGGCACAGGACGGCGGACCCGGCGCACCGCCGATCGACGTCAACGCGATTCCCGAACCGGTGCCGAAGGTCGAGCCGCGGTCGCGTTTCGGCAATGCGCCGACCTACACCGTCAACGGGCGCACCTACCATGTGCTGGCGTCGGCGGCGGGTTACGACGAGCGCGGCATCGCTTCGTGGTACGGCAACAAGTTCCAGGGCTATCTGACCTCGAGCCTGGAACCCTACGACATGTACAAGTTCACCGCCGCCAGCAAGGTGCTGCCGCTGCCGAGCTACGCGCGGGTGACCAACCTGGCCAACGGGCGCAGCGTGATCGTGCGCGTCAACGACCGCGGGCCGTTCGTCGCCAACCGCATCATCGATCTGTCCTACGCCGCGGCAGTGAAGATCGGCATCTGGGCGCAGGGCACCGGTCTGGTCGAGGTGCAGGGCATCGATCCGCGCCATCCGCAGGACCTGCCGGCACCACCCGCGGTTGCGGCGCGCGGCGCCGCGCCGCTGCTGTATCTGCAGGTCGGCGCCTTCGCCGAGCGCGCCAATGCCGAGCGCGTCGCCGCGCGATTGCGCCAGGCCGGTTTCGACAACGTTCATGTGACGGCGGCTGTAGTACACGGTCGCCGCGTGTTGCGCGTGCGGCTGGGGCCGCTGAGCGGCGTCGCCGAAGCCGATCGCCTCGCCCCGCGCATCCAGGCCCTGGGCCTGCCCGAGCCGCAGGTCGCGGTGGATACTTCCCAATGATCCTTGCAGTGAGTCGCCCATGAGAATGCCGTCTTTCCGTCTTGTCCCGATCCTCTGCGCCGCGCTGCTCGGCGCGGCGACCAGCGCCTTCGCGCAATCCGGCGCGCCGGTGCCCGGCCCGGTGCTGCCCACGCCCGAACGGCCGCAGCCGACGATGCCGCAGATGCCGGTGCCGCAGCCGCCGGCGCTGGGCGCCGATTCATGGGTGCTGATGGATTACACCACCGGCCAGGTCATCGCCCATCACAACGAGCACGAGCGCCTGGCGCCGGCCTCGCTGACCAAGATGATGACGGCGTACGTCGTCGATGCCGCGCTGGCCTCGGGCAAGGTGCACTGGAACGGCAGCGTCTACATCAGCGATCACGCCTGGGACAAAGGCGGCGCCAAGACCGACGGCTCGACCAGCTTTCTCAAGCTGCACGACCGCTATCCGCTGTCCGAGGTCTACAACGGCATGATCGTGCAGTCGGGCAACGATGCCGCGATCGCGCTGGCCGAGCACGTCGCCGGTACCGAGGCCGCGTTCGTGCAGCTGATGAATGCCTATGCGCAGCGGCTGGGCATGAAGGGCACGCACTTCGAGAACGCCAGCGGCTATCCGCATCCGGACCACTACACCACCGCCTGGGACCTGGCCTTGCTGGCGCGCGCGATCATTCACGATTACCCGCAGTATTACGGCGTGTACAAGACCCAGTCCTACACCATCAACGGCATCAAGCAGGCCAACCGCAACCTGCTGCTGTACCGCGATCCCAGCGTGGACGGCCTGAAGACCGGCAGCACCGCCGAGGCCGGCTACTGTCTGGTGGCGTCGGCGCAGCGCCAGAGCCAGCGCATGATCGCGGTGGTGATGAAGACCAAGAGTCTCGCCGACGCCGCCAGCCAGGACGAGGCGCTGCTCAACTACGGGTTCCGCTTCTACGACACGCATCTGCTGTACGCCGCCGGCAAGCCGCTGGCGACGCCAAGGCTGTGGAAGGGCGTCGCCGACACGCTGCCGGTGGGCGTGGCCGGCAACGTCGAAGTAACCATCCCGCGCGGCCGTTACGCCGATCTCAAGGCGGCGATGAACCTGCCGGCGACGCTGATCGCGCCGTACCGCAAGGGTCAGGCCATCGGCACGGTCACCGTCAGCCTCGACGGCAAGCCGCTGCTGACGGCACCGCTGATCGCGCTGGCGGACGCACCCGAGGCGGGCTTCTTCGGACGTCTGTACGACAGCGTGCGGCTGTGGTTCCAGGGCTCGCCGGCGACGCCGGCAGGCGGTGGCAAGGGATGAAGGAAACGCCGTTCAGCGAATTGCCGCCTGGCGAGGGCTTCGTGTTTCCGGGCGAGTTCGAGATCACCGCGGTCGGCCGCGCCGGCGTCGGTCTCGAGGAGCGCGTGCCGGCGCTGCTGGCAGACGCCGATGGCGTGACCGTGATCGCCGGCAGCCGGCGCCTGCGACCCTCGCGCGAGGGCCACTACGTCGCCGTCAGCGTCGGCTTCAGCGCGCTCTCGCGCGACGCCTACGACGGTGCGCATCGCGTCCTGCGCGCCGATCCGGACGTGCGCTACACGCTGTAGCGCGATCCGATCCGCGCTCACCGCCGCGCCAGCGCGCGCAGCGCCTCACGCAGGACCACGGCCTGGTTGTGCGTCGCGTCGCGCGCGCCGTAGACCAGGGTCAGCGGGCCGTGGCCGGCGGCGGTCAGCAGGGCGCGCAGCTGCTCCCGGGCGGCGGCCGCGGACAGCTCGGCCCGATAACGGGCGCAAAAGGCATCCCAGCGCTGCGGCTGATGGCCGAACCACTGTCGCAGCGCGGTACTGGGCGCCAGATCCCTGGCCCATGCGTCGAGCACAAGCTGCTGCCGGCTGCGTCCGCGCGGCCAGACGCGATCGACCAGCACGCGGTAGCCGTCGCCGGACGCGGGGTCGTCATAGGCGCGCTGGATGCGGATGTCCATGTTCGGTTCGCTCAGACGGGCTCGTCGGTCGTCGTCGCGAACAGAGTCTGGACGCGTGCGCGCAGCTCCGGCAAGAGTTCCTCCGCGAACCACGGCTGCTGCCGCAGCCAGGGTGTGTTGCGCGGTGACGGGTGCGGCAGGGGCAGGATCCGCGGGCCGCAGTCGCGCCAGGTGCGCACGGTGGCGGTGAGATTGCCCTTGCGGCTCGTGCCGAGCAACAGGCGCTGCGCGTACTGGCCGATCGCCAGGGTCAGTTCGATGCGCGGCAACTGCGCACGCAACGCGGCGAACCACAGCGGCGCGCATTCGGGTCGTGGCGGCCGGTCGCCGCCGCTGCCGCGGCCGGGATAACAGAACCCGACCGGCACGATCGCCACCCGTTCCGGATCGTAGAAGCACCCGGCATCGATGCCGAGCCAGGCGCGCAGGCGCTCGCCGCTGGCGTCGTCCCAGGGGATGCCGCTGGCATGCACCCTGCGACCCGGTGCCTGGCCGACGATCAGCAAACGCGCGCCCGGACCCGCCTGCAGGATCGGCCGCGGCCCCAGCGGCAGCTGCGCCGCACAGGTGCGACAGGCGCGGATGCGAATCAGCAGGTGATCGAGGGTGGTCTGCTTCATGCTGCCGACGGGGTATTCGCGGCGCGCGACGGCGACCGCATGCGCCTTGCGCATCTTGCCGCGAAACAGCGGCCCTGCGCAGGGCGTCCGCGAATGCCGCCGGGAGCATCCGCCGTGCGCCCGCCAGGCATCAGCGCAGACGAGCCGCCGGCGCGGTCGCAGGGCGGATCATGCGCCGCATCGATCCGACCCTGGCTCGCGGTGGCCGCGCGAGCCCGGTACGATCCCGGGATGATCCGATTCGCCTGAGCCGATGACCCCGATTGCCTCGCAGCCTTCCGTTTGCCTCGTCGTCGTGCCGGTGATCTGCGCCGGATCGGCGCGGTGCGGCACATGAGTCACTCCGCGCCGCGCGAGGCGCGCATGGCTTTCGTCGCCGAGATCGCGCGGCGCCTGCACCAGTACGGCACCGCCGCGCCAAGGCTGGAGAACGCCGTCAGTCTGGTCGCGCAGCGGCTGGGGCTGACGGCCGAGGTCTGGTGCAGTCCGACCGCGATCATCCTGACCCTGGCGGAGCGCGACCACAGCGACGGGCCGCCGCTGACCCAGGTGATGCGGCTGCCGCCGGGCGACGTGCATCTGGCGCGGCTGTGCGCGGTCGACCGCATCGCCGATCAGGTGATCGCCGGCGCGCTCGATGCGACCGCGGGATCTGCCCAGCTGCGGGCCCTGTCGGCGCCGCCGCCGCGCGGCTGGGCCGGCGCCACGGTGGCCGCCTTCGGCATGGCCGCGGCGGCCGTGGCCGCGTTGTTGCACACCTCGTGGGCCGGGGTGCTGGCGGCGGGACTGATCGGCCTGCTGATCGGTCTGCTCAGTATCGCGGGCAGCCGCCGTCCGCGACTGGCGGCCGCCAACGAGGCGATTGCCGCCTTCATCGCCACCCTGGTCGCCAGTCTGATCGCGGCCTGGATCGTGCCGCTGGCGGTCAAGCCGGTGGTGCTTTCGGCGCTGATCGTGCTGATGCCGGGCCTGACCCTGACCACCGCGGTGCGCGAACTGTCGACCCAGCATCTGGTATCGGGCGTGGCGCGCATGGCCGGGGCGCTGGCGACCTTGCTCAAGCTGACCTTCGGCACGCTGGCTGCGGCGCAGCTGTGCGTGCTGCTGGGCGTGCCCGAGGCGGTGCGGGCGCTGCCGCCGGTACCGGGCTGGGCCGATCTTCCGGCGCTGCTGTTCGGCGCGCTGGCATTCGCGGTGCTGTTCCAGGCGGCACGCCGCGACTGGCCGCTGGTGATGGCGGCGGCGGTACTGGGCTACGCGGTGACGCGGGTCGGCGGCAGCCTGTTCGGGGCCGGTTTCGGCGTGTTCCTCGGGGGTCTGCTGATGGGCGCGCTGAGCAACCTCTATGCGCGCCACGTCGGCCGACCCGGCGCACTGGTGCGCGAGCCGGGCATCATCCTGCTGGTGCCGGGATCGGTCGGCTTCCGCAGCGTCGGTTATCTGCTGGAACGCGACGTCAATCTGGGTGTCAACGCCGGCCTGCTGCTGATTACCCTGCTGGTCGCGCTGGTCGCCGGTCTGCTGTTCGGCGACCTGCTGGTCCCGCCGCGGCGCAGCCTGTGAGGCCGGCCGCGCGTTCCGCTCATTCGCGGTAGCGGCGCAGCACCAGGCTGGCGTTGGTGCCGCCGAAGCCGAAGCTGTTGGAAAGCACCGTTTCCAGCGTCGCGGCGCGCGAGGCGCGCACGATGGGCAGGTCGGCGGCGCGCTCGTCGAGTCGATCGATGTGCGCCGAGCCGGCGATGAAGCCGTCGCGCAGCATCAGCAGGCAGTAGATCGCCTCGTGCACGCTGGCCGCGCCCAGCGAATGGCCGCTGAGTGCCTTGGTCGAGGACAGCGGCGGGCACTGCGCAGCGAACACCTCGCGCAGCGCCTGCAACTCGGTGATATCGCCCAGCGGCGTCGACGTGCCGTGGGTGTTGATGTAATCGATCGGGCCACCGGCCGCGGCCAGCGCCATGCGCATGCAGCGCACCGCGCCCTCGCCGCTGGGGGCGACCATGTCGGCGCCGTCGGAGCTGATGCCGTAGCCGACCAGCTCGGCATGGATGCGCGCGCCGCGGCGCCGCGCGTGCTCGAGGTCCTCCAGCACCAGCATGCCGCCGCCGCCGGCGATGACAAAGCCGTCGCGGTCGGCATCGTAGGGCCGCGAGGCGCGCGCGGAGGTGTCGTTGAAGTGCGACGACAGCGCGCCCATGGCGTCGAACTGCGCGGTCATGCCCCAGTGCAGCTCCTCGCCGCCGCCGGCGAACACGATGTCCTGCGCGCCGCTGCGGATCTGCTGCGCGGCGGCGCCGATGCAGTGCGCCGACGTGGCGCAGGCCGCCGAGATCGAATAGCTCATGCCGCGGATGCCGAACGCGGTGGCGAGGCCCGCGGAGACCGTCGAGCACATCGAGCGCGGCACCATGTACGGGCCGATGCGGCGCACGCCGCGCGATCGCAGCAGGTCGGCGGTCTCGATCTGGCTGGCGGGCGAGCCGCCGCCGGAGCCGGCGATCAGACCGCAGCGTTCGCTGCGTACCTGCTCCGGCGCCAGGCCGGCGTCGGTGATCGCGGCCTGCATCGCCACGCAGGCGTAGGCGGCGGCGTCGCCCATGAAGCGCTTGAGCTTGCGGTCGATGGCGGCGTCGAGATCGATCTGCGGCACCCCGGCGACGTGGCTGCGCAGGCCCAGTTCGACATACTCGGGCACGAGGCGGATGCCCGAACGGCCCTCGCGCAGCGCGCCGCTGACCGTATCCGGATCGTTTCCGAGACACGACACGATGCCCATGCCGGTAATGACGACGCGCTTTTCCGGCATGCTCAGAAGCCCTCGGTACTGGTGAACAGACCGACGCGCAGATTGCTGGCCTCGTAGATCGGCCGCCCGTCGACCAGCATGCGACCGTTGCCGATCGACATCGCTAGTTTCTGCCGCATCACGCGGCGAATGTCGATCTGGTAGGTCACCAGACGCGCCGTGGGCAGCACCTGGCCGGAAAACTTCACTTCGCCGACGCCGAGCGCGCGCCCGCGTCCGGGCAATCCCTGCCAGGCCAGGAAGAAGCCGACCAGCTGCCAGAGCGCGTCGAGTCCGAGACAGCCCGGCATCACCGGATCGCCCTCGAAATGGCAGCCAAAGAACCACAGCTCGGGGCGGATGTCGAGTTCGGCCTCGATGTAACCGCGATCAAAGGCTCCGCCGTGGTCGGAGATGCTGAGGATGCGGTCGAACATCAGCATGTTGGGCAGCGGCAGGCGCGCATTGCCGGGGCCGAACAGCTGGCCGTGCCCGCAGGCCAGCAGCTGTTCGCGAGTGAAGGAAGCGGTGTTCATGACGGCTCCATCGGGGAACGGGCGAGTATCGGTACGGTGGTGCCGGCCGCCTTGATCAGCATGAAGCATGCACCTCGATACATTGGCGCATGCATGCCTAGATTTCCACCTGCGTGCCCAGCTCGATCAGGCGATTGCCGGGAATGCGGAAGAAGGCGGTGGCGGGCATGGCATTGCGGGCCAGGAACGCAAACAGCTTGTCGCGCCACAGCGCCATGCCCGGGCGGTTGCTGGAAACCACGGTTTCGCGGCTGATGAAGAAGGTGGTGTCCATCAGGTCGAAGCCGAGACCCAGCTTCTGGCAGCTGCCCAGCGTGCGCGGCAGATCGGGATCTTCCGCGAAGCCGAAGCGCAGCACCAGCCGGTAGAACTCGGCACCCAGCGGCTTGAGTTCGATGCGCTCGTCGGGGTCGGCGCGCGGAGAGTCGAGGATCTCCACCGTCAGCAGCACGTTGCGCTCATGCAGCACCTTGTTGTGCTTGAGATTGTGCAGCATGGCGATCGGCACGGCGCCGAGATTGGCGGTGAGGAACACCGCGGTACCCGGCACCCGCAGCGGCGGATGGTTGGCGATGCTGCCCAGGAAGGTGTCGACCGCCAGTCCGCCCTGCTTCATCTCGCGCAGCACCAGCTCGCGGCCGCGCCGCCAGGTGCTCATCACGGCAAAGGCGACGGCGCCGAGCGCCAGCGGGAACCAGCCGCCGCTCTGGATCTTGACCAGGTTGGCCGCGAAGAACGACAGATCGACGGTCAGCAGCACCGCGCCCAGCGGCAGCACCAGCAGCAGCGGCCAGTGCCAGAGTTTGCGCGCCACCACCAGGACCAGCATGGTCGTGACGGTCATGGTGCCGGTCACGGCGATGCCGTAGGCCGCGCCGAGGCTGTCGGAGGTGCGGAAGCCCAGCACGGCTGCCAGCACCAGGATCAGCAGCATGCGGTTGATCCAGGGGATGAAGATCTGTCCGCGCTGCTCCTCCGAGGTGTGCTTGACCTGCATGCGCGGGGAATAGCCGAGCTGGATCGCCTCGCGCGTCATCGAGAAGGCCCCCGAGATCACCGCCTGCGAGGCGATCACCGTGGCTACCGCTGCCAGCGCCACCATCGGGTACAGGAACGGCTGCGGCACCAGCAGGTAGAACGGGTTGGACACGGCCCTGGGGTCGTCGAGCAGCAGCGCGCCCTGGCCGAAGTAGTTCACCACCAGCGCCGGCAGCACCAGGGCGAACCAGGCCAGCCGGATCGGCTTCTTGCCGAAATGGCCCATGTCGGCGTACAGCGCCTCGGCGCCGGTCAGTGCCAGCACCACCGAACCCAGCGCCAGAAACGCATCGACATGGTTGTGCACGAAAAACAGCACGGCGTAATGCGGACTGAGCGCCGCCAGCACGTGCGGCTGGCGCAGGATGCCGAGCACGCCGGTCACGGCGATGCTGGCGAACCACAGGATCATGATCGGTCCGAACAGCGAGCCGACGCGGTGAGTGCCATAGCGCTGCACCGCGAACAGGCCGAAGATGATCGCCACCGTGATCCACAGGATGACGCTGCGAGCCAGTGTCGGCTCGGCGACGCGCAGGCCCTCGATCGCCGAGAGCACCGAAATGGCCGGCGTGATCACGCTGTCGCCGTAGAACAGCGCGGTGCCGACCAGCCCCAGCGCCAGCAGCGCCCAGCGCACCCGCGGACTGTTGCGCACGCCGCGCTGGGCCAGCGCCATCAGCGACATGATGCCGCCCTCGCCCTTGTTGTCGGCGCGCATCACGAACAGCACGTACTTCAGCGACACCACCACGATCAGCGACCAGAAGATCAGCGACAGCGCGCCCAGCACATTGTCGTGGCTGACGCCGATGCCGTGCTCGCCGAAGGTCTGCTGCAACGAATACAGCGGGCTGGTGCCGATGTCGCCATAGACGACACCGAGGGCGCCCAGCGCGAGTGCCGACCATCGCTGTCGGGTCGCGGTATCGACGGTCGGATCGTGCGCTTGGGTGGTCATGTCGGGTTCGGGGTTCCGGTGCCTAGGATGCGGAGCCGCCCAGCGCGATCTTCAGCGCCTTGCGGATGATGGCCTCGGCGTCGTCGCCGCTGACCGCGGCCTCGCGCGCCAGACGCTGCGCCTCGGCGGGCTTGTAGCCGAGCTGTTGCAGGGCGACGGTGGCCTCGCCCAGCGCATCGCGCGGCGTGGCGCCGGCGCCGCCGGCGGGCAGCGTCGCGGTCAGTCCGTCGACGCGGTCGCGCAGCTCGACGATGATGCGTTCGGCGGTCTTCTTGCCGATGCCGGGAATGCGCGTCAGCGCGGTGATGTCGCCGGCCTGCACCAGCCGCGCGAAATCGGCGGTGGACGCCCCCGACAGCACCGCCAGCGCGATGCGCGCGCCGATGCCGCTGACTTTCTGCAGGTTGCGAAACAGCACGCGCTCGGACTCGTGCAGAAAACCATACAGCGCGACGGTGTCCTCCTTGACCGCATAGTGCGTCAGCAGGCTCACCTCGCGGCCGGTCTCGGGCAGGTCGTAGAGGGTGGACATCGGCACTTCCAGTTCGTAGCCGACGCCGTGCACGTCCAGCAGCACCCACGGTGGCTGCTTGCTGACCAGGATGCCGCGCAGGCGGCCGATCATCGGCGGGTCCTCCAGGCGCTGCGCGCGACGCCCAGCCGGACGACGCTGCTGCGCACGTGGGCGTGCGTGATCGCCACCGCCAGCGCGTCGGCGGCGTCGGCCTGTGGCGTCGCGTCCAGCCCCAGCAGCATCTTCACCATGTGTTGCACCTGGGTCTTGTCGGCCGCGCCGCTGCCGACCACCGCGCGCTTGATTTCCATCGGCGCGTATTCGTGCACCGGCAGCGTGCGGGCGAGTACCGCGCACAGCGCCGCGCCACGCGCCTGGCCAAGCTTCAGCGCCGAGTCGGGATTGCGCGCCAGGAACACGCGCTCGATCGCGACTTCGTCCGGTCGATGGGTCTCCACGATCGCGGTGAGGCCGTCGAAAATGCGCTTCAGGCGCAGCGGGAAATTGTCCGCGTCGCCGACCGCCAGCGCGGTGTGAAAGACGTGCCGCGCGCGGCCGCCGGCCTCGGCGTCGACGATGCCGACACCAGTGCGCAGCGAGCCCGGATCGATGCCGAGGATGCGCGTCATGGGCAGGGCCGCTGGCGGAGCCGCACGGTCACCCGGCGACCTACGCGGCGTGCTCCTGCGGCAGCAGGGCGTTGTGGTAGACGTCGTGGACGTCGTCCAGCGCTTCCAGCCAGTCGATCAGGTCGAGCAGCGGCTCCAGGGCTTCCGCGGGCACCGTCACGCGCGTGGCCGGTCGCATCACCACTTCGGCATGCGTCAGCTTCAAACCGGCCGCGACCAGCGCCTGGCGCACCGCCTCGAGATGATCCGGCGCGCACAGCACCACGCTGACGCCGGGTTCGCTCACGACGTCGTCGGCGCCGGCCTCGAGCGCGACCTCGAGCACCTTTTCCTCGAGCTCCGGCTTGCCCGCGGTCACCGCTACCAGCTCGCCGGTGCGGCTGAACTGGAACGCCACCGAACCGCTGGTGCCGAGGTTGCCGCCATGCTTGGCCAGCGCGTGGCGCACGTCGGCGACGCTGCGCTGCGGATTGTCGGTGACGCAGTCGATGATCAGGGCGATGCCGGCGGGACCATAGCCCTCGTAGCGCAACTCGTGCATGTGGTCGGCGCCGTCGGCGCCCGAGCCGCGCTTGATCGCGCGCTCGATGGTGTCACGGGTCATGTTGGCCGCCAGCGCCTTTTCCACCGCCGTGCGCAGCCGCGGGTTGTGCGCCGGATCGGGCAGCCCGGCACGGGTGGCCAGGGTGATTTCGCGGATCAGCTTGGTGAACACCTTGGCGCGCTTGGCGTCCTCGGCGTTCTTGCGACCCTCGATGGACGGACCTCTACCCATCTCGACCCCTGCGCTGCGTTCGAATCAAGTGCATAACTTTACCCCAACTGACCGCCGGACCCCGCCGTCGCGTCCGTCCGGCGGTTGCGGGAGCGCCCGCCACCACCCTCAGTTTGCCGGCGTCGTCACCACGCGCACGTGCAATTCGCCCAGCTGCGCGTCCGCCACCGCCGATGGCGCCCCGGTGAGCAGGCACTGCGCGCTGGTGGTCTTGGGAAAGGCGATCACGTCGCGGATCGAGTCGGTGCCGACGATCAGCGCGGCGATGCGGTCGACGCCGAAGGCGATGCCGCCGTGCGGCGGCGCGCCGTGCCGGAGCGCGGTCAGCAGAAAGCCGAACTTGGCCTCGGCCTCGGCGGCGTCGATGCCGAGCAGGTCGAACACCGCGCGCTGCAGATCCGGGCGATGGATGCGGATCGAGCCGCCGCCGATCTCGTTGCCGTTGAGCACCATGTCGTAGCCGCGGCTGACGGCGTGGGCCGGATCGGCGCGCAGCGCGGCCACGTCATCGACCTTGGGCGCGGTGAACGGATGATGCAGGGCGA
>JAJYTG010000030.1 GCA_021793195.1 Pseudomonadota bacterium | reverse complement strand
AGTGGAAGCTTTGCTTCGAAGATAGTCGCGGCAGCCGAGCGGGACAGGGCGGTGTGCCGTAGCCGCAGTCGCAATCAGACCCTTCGCTGTGCTCAGGGTGACAACAAAGATAGGCACCGCAGGCGAGCGGAAGCTGCGGTTTGAACGGGTGCATAGCACAATCCCCTGCGGCATTTGAGCGGAACCGGACGGTGTGCCGCTGGCGCGCGCGAGCACGAGCAAGACGCTTCGCTGCACAGACCCTTCGCTGTGCTCAGGGTGACAACAGAATCCAAACGCCGCAGGCGAGCGGAAGCTCTGTCTTGAAAGCACAGATCAGCGCGCAGCGTCCTGGCGTCAGCCGAACAGGAAATGCCGATAGCCGCCGGCGACCAGCGCGGCGATGTCGGTCAGCAGCACCGGCACGTTCAGTCCGCGCGGATAGGCCAGATAGGCACCGACCCACTGCGGGCGGAATTTTTCCTTGTAGCGGCGCACGCCCTGGTAGTTGTAGTAGCGGTTGCCGTAGCGGAAGGCCAGCGCGACCAGCCGCTCGTTGAGGCGCGCGTAGGGATTGGCGCCGACGTTGGACAGCGGCGCCATGCCCAGGCTGAAGGTCGCGTGGCCCTCGGCCCTGGACCACTGCAGGACGTGGGCGAACAGGAAATCCATGGTCCCGCGCGGCGCGTCGGGCAGGTAGCGCATCAGGTCGACGCTGGCGTGCCCGCGGGGTCCGTAGGGCGGCTGCAGGTTGGCGAAGGCGATCAGCTCGTCGTCGCGATAGACCAGCGCCAGCGGCCCCCAGGCGAAGTAGGCGGGGTCGAAGCGGCCCAGCGAAAAGCCCTTCTCGGTCTGGCCCTTCTCGGCCAGCCAGGCGTCGGAGACGCGCTCGAGATCGGCCTGCAGCGCGGTGTCGAACGGCGGTTGCGCCATGCGGAACTCGAGCCGCTCGCGGCCGGCGCGGTTGACCGCCTGGCGCAGATCCTCCCAGCGCTTGCCGGTCAGCGAAAACTCCGCCAGCGGCACCAGCGCCAGTTCGCCCAGCTTGAACAGGTCGAAGCCGAGGTCGTGGAAGCGCGCCAGATCGGGCTCCAGCACCTCGTAGAACACCGGCACGCGGTCGTGGCTGTCGGCGAAGCGGCGGAAGTCGAGCACCGCCGGCGTCAGTGCGGCCTCGTCGCCGCTGGGTGCGCCCAGCGCCACCAGCCGGTCGCGCACCGCGCCGTAGGCGATCAGTGCGCGATGGTCGGCGGCCCAGAACAAATGCTTGTCGCCCATGAAGGTGAGGTGCGCGAACTCGCCGCCGCCGTGCTCGCGATACAGCGCGCGCGCCTGCTCCAGTTCGGCGTGGCCCGGCCGCGGCAGCTGCGGGCGGCGCACCGCGAACGCCTGCCAGATCAGGTAGATCACCAGACCCAGCAGCGCCGCGCCCAGCCCGCGCGCCAGCCGCGAGGTGTGCGCCTCGGCACCGGTGGCAAGCATGTCGAAGCTGTCGTCGCCCAGCACCTCGGCGACGCCGATGGCGAAGAACACGCCGACCACGCTCAGCAATCCCAGCAGCCAGCCCAGCGTGCGCGCCGAGCTCAGGCTCATCGCCCGGCGCGAGAACGCCGCGCGGCGCGTGCGCAGCAGGCCCGACACCGCCAGCAGGAACAGCGCCTCGCCCCAGTGCAGGCCCTTGGACAGCGCCAGCAGCGCGCTCAGCCACAGCGTCCACTGCACCAGCCGGTAGGCGACGCGCACGCGGCCGTCGATGCCGCGCGCCAGCCCCAGCAGCAGCACGCCGGTCAGTACCGACAGCCAGTGCGAGCCCTCGAACGCCGGCAGTGCCAGCGCGCTGGAGGCGTGCAGCATGCGGTGATGCAACGAGGGCAGCAGCGCCGACACCAGCAGCAGCACGCCGGCGCCGAAGGTCAGCAGGGCGAGGATGCGCACGCCGAGCTCGGCCAGCGCGCCGGCCGGCACGCCGAGCACGGCGAACAGCGGATTCTCGGCCAGCCGCACGCGCCAGCGCGCCAGCGCCGGCACCCGCTGCGCCAGCATGCCGCCGCCCAGCCACAGGCCGACCAGCATCGGCAGCAGGTAATAGACGATGCGAAACAGGAACAGTCCGGCGCCGACGCGTCCCTGCGGCACGCCGGCGGCGGTCAGCGCCAGCAGCAGCACGCCGTCCATCACCCCGAAACCGCCCGGAATCAGACTGACCAGGCCCAGCACCGCGGCGCAGCCGAACGCCGCCAGCAGCAGCAGCGGCGACACCACGGCCCCGGCCAGATGCAGGCAGAACCACAGCGTCGCTCCGGCCAGCATCCAGTCCACCAGCGACAGGCCGGCCAGATGCAGGCGCAGCGTCAGCGGCGGCTGGCCCTGCTCGGCGGGCAGCCAGGCCATCAGCCGGCGGTTGCCGGTCAACACCAGATACACCGGCAGATACAGGGCGGCGGCGACCAGCACCGCGATCGCCAGCCAGTGCATGGCGACGTCGGGTGCCGGCGGCAGCGCGCCCATCGCCAGCGCGGCGATCACCAGCACCGACAGCCCGGTCGGCAGCGCCAGCACCTGCAGGCCGATCAGCGCGGCGCCGCGCTTGAGCGGCACCTGGTGCGCCGACAGCCCCAGCAGGCGCACGCCGGAGCCGACCGCGCCGGACAGGTTGAGCGTGTTGGCCAGCGCATTGGCGACGAACGACAGCCGCAGCAGCGCCGACAGCGGCATGTCGATGCGCAGCCAGCGCGCGGCGACGACGTCGATCAGGCCGGTGTAGGCGACCGCGGCCAGCGCGAACAACGCGACGGCCGCAGCCTCGATCGTCGGGATCGCCAGCAGGGTGCGCTCGAGCGCGGCGAGGTCGAAGCTCTCCAGCTCGCGCCCGGCCAGCACCAGGGTGCCGACC
Source organism: Pseudomonadota bacterium (assembly GCA_021793195.1). Classification (GTDB taxonomy): domain Bacteria; phylum Pseudomonadota; class Gammaproteobacteria; order Xanthomonadales; family Rhodanobacteraceae; genus Metallibacterium. Next base: position 15,794 of record JAJYTG010000030.1, on the reverse strand, counting down.
AGGAACGCCAGCGGCAGCAGCCAGCGCAGGGCGCTCAGCAGGACGTGTCGCGGCGGTCCTGGCGCGGGTTCGGTGGCGTCCATGACGATTTGGCGGAAGCGGGAGTCCGCCTATCGTCGCATGGCTCCGGCCGGCCGGTCAGCAACGCGGCGCGGCGCGCACGATCCGGCGGGCGTCAGCCGCGGCGGAGCCCATCGATGACGGACGGTGCGGGTGTTCCCTCAGGGCGTCGGCTGGCCGGCCAGCAGCTCGTCCAGCGCCTGCCGGTACTGCGGCAGCCAGTTGCGCGGCACGCCGAAGCCGTGACCGACGTGCGGCAGCAGCACGCCGCGCGCGCCGATCACGCCGGCGGCGAAGTCCGGCGTGAAGTGCGGCGCGCAGACCTCGTCGATGCTGCCCTGCAGGATCGTCCACGGCGCGGCGACGTGGGTGTTGCGGGCGAACGAGAGCGTGTGCGGCGGCTTGGCCGCGCGCGTCCACGTGAGATCGCCGGCGCCCGGGCAGTAGCGCTTGTGGAAGACCAGGTCCGGACAGAAGCCGAGGCTGATGCCACCCTGGAACTCGGCCGGCTGCGCCTGCACCAGCGCCGCGTAGACCACGGTGGCGCCGGAGGAGTAGCCGATCAGGCCGACCGGCAGCGTGCGCGGCAGGCCCAGCGTCTGCTCGAGATCGGCGGCCAGGCCCTTGAGCACGGCGGCGGCGTCGGTGCAGGGCGCGGGGTCGTGGTCGAGCGCGTGCAGCAGATGCGGCGTGCTGAAGCCGGCCACCCACATGCCCTTGGCCGCAGCCTCCTGCGCCATCTGCCAGACGCCCAGGTTCCAGCCGCCGTCACCGGACAGGAACAGCGCCAGTCCGCGGACCGGGCCCTTGGGCGCGTAGAGCGTGATCGCGCCGAACAGCGGGCGTTCGAGCGTGCGTGCCGCGGCGGGATCGCCGGGCTCGGGCTTGCGCGCGGTCGCCGCAGGGGCGGGTGCAGGGTGCGCAGGTGCCGCCAGCACGCTCGCGGCAACCGCCAGGTGCGGCGGCTGCGGCAGCGTCGCCGCACTGGCAGGCGCGGCCGGCGGCGTGCTCTGCGCGGCGGCGGTGAAAGCGATGCCGCCGAGCAGCGGCAACAGGAGCGAGCGATGGCGCGGGCGATTCATGCGGGAGGGATCGGAGCGGCGGGGCGCGAAGCGTATCCGACCGCGGCATCGCGGCGGGGTTCCCCGGCGGCGCCCGGGCGGGTTCCCGATTCGGCCTGTGGCAGGCCGTCGCAGGTCGTGTCGTGCCCGACCGGGTCGGCTACATTGCGATCCGTGAGCTTGCACCGCTGCCCGAGATCCCGCAGCCGCACGGCTCCCGGCCCAGGAGTCCGACCATGATCGATGGCACCGTCGTAGAACTCTCGCGCATCCAGTTCGCCGCGACCGCGCTCTATCACTACCTGTTCGTGCCGCTGACGCTGGGCCTGAGCTTCCTGCTGGCGGCGATGGAGACGGTCTACGTCACCACCGGCAAGCCGATCTACAAGCAGATGGCGCAGTTCTGGGGCAAGTTGTTCATGATCAACTTCGCCCTCGGCGTGGCCACCGGACTGACCATGGAGTTCCAGTTCGGCACCAACTGGTCGTTCTATTCCAGCTTCGTCGGCGACATCTTCGGTGCGCCGCTGGCGATCGAGGGCCTGATGGCCTTCTTCATGGAGTCCACCTTCGTCGGCCTGATGGTGTTCGGCTGGGAGCGCTTGTCGCGCGGCCAGCATCTGGCCGTCACCTGGCTGGTGGCGCTGGGTTCCAACCTCTCGGCGCTGTGGATCCTGGTCGCCAACAGCTTCATGCAGGATCCCCAGGGCGCGCACTTCAATCCGGTGACGCTGCGCATGGAGCTGACCAGCTTCCAGCAGCTGATCTTCAGTCCCGACGCGCAGTCCAAATTCGTCCACACCAGCATCGCCGGTTACGTCACCGGCGCGATCTTCGTCGCCGGCATCAGCGCCTGGTACCTGCTGAAGGGGCGGCACGTCGAACTGGCCAAACGCTCTTTCCGCATGGCCGCGCTCTACGGCGTGCTGGCGACGGTCGGCGTGATCACGCTGGGCGACGCGCTGGGTTTCGTCGCCGCGCAGGCGCAGCCGACCAAGCTGGCGGCGATGGAGGGCCTGTGGAAGTCCGAGCCGGCGCCGATGCCGTTCAACCTGATCGCCTTCCCCGACCAGTCGCTGCAGAAGAACGCGGGGGCGGTCCAGGTTCCCTATCTGCTGTCGCTGCTGGTGACCCATTCGCTGGACGGCAGCGTGCCCGGCATCGACGCCCTCGAGCGGCAGGCGACGCAGAAGGTCGAGAACGGCATTCCCGCGGTGCTGGCGCTGAAGACGCTGTCGACGAACCCGCACGATCCTGCGGCGCTGGCGCAGTTCAAGGCGCACGAGCAGGACCTGGGCTACGGTTTTCTGGTGCAGCGTTACGCGCCCGACCTCCGGCACGTGACGCCGCAGCAGGTGCGGCAGGCGGCGCGCGACAGCATTCCGCCCGTCGCGGCGGTGTTCTGGTCGTTCCGGCTGATGGTGGGCTTCGGCCTGCTGATGCTGGCGTACTTCGTGCTGGCGGTGATCTACACCCTGCGCAACCGCGTGCAGGACCAGCGCTGGTTTCTCAGAGCCGCGGTGTGGATGATCCCGGTGCCGTTCCTGGCCAACGAGACCGGCTGGCTGGTGGCGGAACTGGGCCGCCAGCCGTGGACCGTGTTCGGCGTGCTGCCGACCTGGATGAGCGCCTCGACCCACAGCGTCGGCTACATGGTCTTTTCGCTGGCCGGCTTCGTGCTGCTGTACTCGATTTTCATCGCGGTCGAGATGGCGCTGATGGTGCGCGCCATCCGCCAGGGCCCCGACGAGCCGGGTAGCGGCGATGCGCGATCCGCGCCGCGGCCCGCCATCGCGCCGCGCTCCGCGTATGCCGCCCCGCGCGACCCCCATCCGGAGGGCTGAGCCATGGAACTTTTCGCGACGTTGCAGGTGATCTGGTGGCTGCTGCTGGGCGTCCTGCTCAGCGGTCTGGCGGTGATGGTGGGCATGGACATGGGCGTCGGCACGATCCTGCGCTACGTCGGCCGCAGCGACCTCGAACGGCGCGTCGCGCTCAACGTGATCGGCCCGCACTGGGACGGCAACCAGGTCTGGTTCGTCCTCGGCGGCGGCGCAGTGTTCGCCGCGTTCCCGCTGATCTACGCCACCGCGTTCTCGGGCTTCTACGTGGTGATGCTGCTGTTGCTGTGGACGATGATCGTGCGTCCGCTGGGGTTCGAGTACCGCAGCAAGATCGCCCATCCGGCGTGGCGCAACGTCTGGGACTGGAGCCTGTTCGTCAGTGGCGCGGTGCCGATGGTGGTGTTCGGCGCCGCTTTCGGAAATCTCTTTCTGGGCGTGCCGTTCCACTTCGAGTGGAACCTGACCTCGTTCTACACCGGCAGCTTCCTGGCGCTGCTCAACCCGTTCGCGATCCTGTGCGGGCTGCTGTCGCTGTCGCTGTCGGCGATGATGGGCGCGCTGACGCTGATGAACGGCGCCGAGGGCGCGCTGCACCAGCGCGCGCGCGGGCTGGCGCAGGCGGCGGCACTGCTCGCCGTGGCACTGTTCGCGACCGGCGGGTTGTGGGTGCACGCGCTGCCCGGCTACCAGCTCGTCAGCGGCCCCGGCGCCGGCGTGGCGCAAACGCCGCTGCAGCAGACGGTGGCCACGATCACCGGAGCCTGGCAATCCCGTTTCGTCGCGCAGCCGATCCTGTGGCTGGTGCCGCTGCTCGGCTTCGTCGGCATGCTGGGCGCGCTGCTGGCCGCGCGCGCCGGACGCTCGCACCTCGGCTGGTGGCTGGGCGCGCTGGCCTGGATCGGCGTGATCGGCACGGCCGGCGTTTCGCTGTTTCCGTTCCTGCTGCCTTCCAGCAGCGACCCGTCGGTCAGCCTGACGGTGTGGAATTCCAGTTCCAGCCGGCTCACCCTGCTGTGGATGCTGGGTTTCGCGCTGGTGTTCGTGCCGCTGATCCTCTGGTACACCAGCTGGGCGTTCTGGGTCATGCGCGGCAAGGTCAGGGCCGAGCAGATCGCCCGCGACGAACACGCCTACTGAGGACGCCGCGATGAAGACCTTTCTCTATTTCGTGCTGTTCATGTTTCTCGCCGCGGTGGTGATCCTGCTGGCGGCCATGCTCGGTGATCTCGGCGCGTGGTACTTCGCCTGGCTGATCGGCACCGCGATGATCGTGCTGGTCGCCGCGGCCGGCGCGGCGCTGCTCGATACCCAGGAGGAACAGGCCGCCGGTCGTTCCGGGCCGGCGCCGCCGCGGCCGTTGTGATCCGGCAGGGCGGATGCTGACGATGACGGGGCTGCGCGCAGCCCCGTCGCGTTTCCGCCGGCGGATGGGCCGGACGGGTGTCATCGGCGCGGTGGGCGCGATGTCCGGGCGTGTCACGCAAGAGGACGCACAAAGGTGACGCAGACGCATGAGGCCGGCGCCTGGCTGCGGCGCGAGGGTGCCGCGTTGCGGCGACCGCTGCGCCGCGCCGCGGCGCTGAGCGTGCTGCAGGCACTGGCGCTGGTGGCGCAGGCCTGGCTGCTGGCGTGGATCCTGAATGCAGCGCTGTTCGCGCACGCGACCTTGCCTGCCTGCGTGCCGGCACTGCTGGCGCTGCTGCTGCTCGCGCCGCTGCGTCTGGCCGCGCAGCTCAGCGCGCGGCGCGTTGCGCACGCGGCGGCGCTGGGCTGGAGCGCCGCGATCCGCACCCGCCTGCTCGAGCGCACCCGCGCACTGGGTCCGCTGGGTCTGCGCGCGGCGGCCAGCGGCGAGCTGATCACGCGGCTGGTCGACGGCGTGGATGCGCTGCTGCCCTACGCCGCGCGCTATCTGCCGCAGACGCTCACCGCGGCGCTGGTGCCGCTGCTGCTGGTGGCGGCGGTGTTCCCGGCGGACTGGATCTCGGGGTTGATCCTGCTGTTCACGGCGCCGCTGATCCCGCTGTTCATGAGCCTGGTCGGCAGCGCCGCCGAGCGCGCCAGCCGGCAGCGCTACGCCGAGCTGAGCCGGTTGGGCGCGGCCTTCATCGACGCACTGTCCGGGCTGACCACGCTGCGCGAACTCGGCGCCGCCGAAGGCGTCGCCGCGCAGCTGGCCGATGATGGCGAGGGCTATCGCCGCGCCACCATGCAGGTGCTGCGCGTGGCGTTCCTGTCGGCGCTGGTGCTGGAGTTCTTCGCCACGGTCAGCATCGCCGTGGTGGCGGTGCTGATCGGCTTCCGCCTGCTCTGGCACGAGCTGACCTTTCGCGACGGACTGTTCGTGCTGCTGCTGGCGCCGGAGTTCTACGCGCCGCTGCGTGCGCTGGGTGCGCTGCGGCATGCGCGGATGGACGCATTGGCGGCAGCAGCCCCGATGGCTGCGCTGGAGCAGGCGCCGCTGCATTCGCCGCCGCTGGCCGGCGGCACGGCGCCGGTACCGGATGCGGCGCCTCAGGTGAGCCTCGTCGGTCTGCGATATGCGCCCGTTGGCCGCGGGCCGGTGCTCGACGGACTCGATCTCGAGCTGCCTGCCGGACGCGTCACTGTGCTGGTCGGTGCCACCGGCGCCGGCAAGAGTTCGCTGCTGAACCTGCTGCTGGGCTTCGCCGCGCCACAGCACGGGCATGTCCGCATCGACGGCGCCGAGTTGACGACGCTGGACCCCGACGCCTGGCGCGCACGCATCGCCTGGGTGCCGCAGCAGGCGCACGTGTTCGCCGGCACGCTGGCCGACAACCTGCGCCTGGCGCGACCGCAGGCCGAACGTGCCGACCTCGACGCCGTCGCGATCGAGGTCGGACTCGCCGCTGCGCTGACGCGCCTGCCGCGCGGCTGGGACACGGTGCTGGGCGAGCACGGCGAAGGGCTCTCCGGCGGCGAGTTGCAGCGGCTGGCCCTGGCGCGTGTGCTGCTGCGGCGCGACGCGCGCGTGCTGCTGCTGGACGAGCCGACCGCGCATCTCGATGCCGACAGCGCGCGGCGCATCGTGGAAGTCCTGCGCGCGGCGGCGCGCGGACGCACCGTGCTGTGGATCGCGCACCGGCTCGATGCGGCGCTCGTCGCCGATCGGGTCGCGGTGCTGCACGGCGGGCGCATCGTCGAATGCGCGCCGCCGGCGGACCTGCTGCGCGCGGGCGGCGCCTTCGCTGCCCTGCACGCGGCGGAGTACGCGTCGTGAGCGCGTCGCCCGCGCCGCTGCGTCGCCTGCTCGGCCTGCTGCGGGCACAGCAGGCCTGGCTCTGGGCCGGACTGGCGTTGGCGCTGCTCGCGGCGCTGGGTGCGGCCGGGTTGATGGCGACTTCGGGCGGGTTCATCGCCGCGATGGCGCTGGCGGGCGCCAGCGGCGCGGCGATCAACTACTTCACGCCCGCGGCGCTGATCCGCGGTTTCGCCATCCTGCGCAGCGGCGGGCGCTACGCCGAGCGCCTCGCCACCCACGAGGCCACGCTGCGCGCGCTGGCCGATCTGCGCGTGTGGCTGTTCACGCGGCTGATCCCGCTGGCGCCGGCGCGGCTGGCCGCCCTGCGCAGCGCCGAACTGTTCGCGCGCCTGCGCGCCGACATCGACGCGCTGGAACACGTCTATCTCGCCGTGCTGGTACCGACGGGAGTGGCCGCCGTCATCACCCTGCTGACGTTCGCGGTGACGCTGGCGACGCTGCCCTGGGCAGCCCTGCCGTTGCTGGCGCTGGCCGTGCTGGCCGGCGTGGCCTTGCCGGCGTGGACCCGGCGCCGCGGTGCCGCCGATGCGGTGGCGACGGTGAACGAAGCCGCGCAGCAGCGCGACCTGCTGATGGACGCGCTGCGCGGCCATGCCGATCTGTTGGCGCTGGGTGCGGACGGCGCGCTGCGTCGCCGCATCGACGCGCTGACGCGGCAGCTCGACGCCCGGCGCGCGCGTCTCGACCGCCTGCAGGGGCTGGGCCAGGCCGCTGCCGGCATGGCCGCGCAGGGAGCCGTGCTCGCCCTGCTGCTGCTCGGTCTGCCGGCGCTGGCCGCCCACGCGCTGGCGCCGCCGCTGCTGGTGATGCTGGTGCTGCTGACCCTGGCCTTGTTCGAGGTGCTGACGCCGCTGCCCGAGGCGCTGGCGCAGTGGCAGGGCACGCTGACCGCCGCCGGGCGCGTGTTCGCGCTGGCCGACATGCCGCCGGCGATCGTCGAGCCGGCGCATTCGGCGCCCATGACGTTGCCGCCGGCGATCCGCTTCGAGGGTGTGCGGCTGCGCTATGCCGACGCCGCGTCGTGGGCGCTGGACGGGATCGACCTCGAACTGGCGCCGGGCGCGCGCCTCGCCGTCGTCGGACCCTCGGGTGCCGGCAAGAGCAGCCTGATCGGTGCGCTGCTGAAGTTCCATCCCGTGCAGCAGGGCCGCATCGCATTCGGCGGCCAGCCGCTGGATGCCCTGCGCGGCGAAGACGTGCGCGCGCGGATCGCGGTGGTCGCGCAACGCACGCATCTGTTCAATCGCAGCCTGCTCGACAACCTGCTGCTGGCGCGGCCCGATGCCGATACGGCGGCCATCGAGCGCGCGGTGCATCGCGCCCGGCTCGACGCCTTCGTCGCGCAGCTGCCGCAGGGATACGACACCGTCCTGGGCGAGGGCGGCGCACGCGTTTCCGGCGGCGAGGCGCGGCGCATCGTCATCGCGCGCGCCCTGCTCAAGGACGCGCCGGTGCTGCTGCTGGACGAGCCGACCGAGGGCCTCGACGCCATCACCGCGCGCGATCTCTGCACGGCGCTGGCCGAAGCCGCACGCGGGCGCAGCCTGCTGCTGATCACCCATCGCCTCGCCGGGCTCGAACATCTGGTCGATGAAGTGGCGGTGCTCGAAGCCGGGTGCGTGGCGCGGCGCGTGCCGGCTTCAGCCTACCGTGCAACGCTGGCGCAAGGCGATCCCGCGCGGTGAACGAACGCTTGTGCCTGCCGGCAGGCGTGTGGAGTCCGGGTGGCCTGCCGGGAACGCCTCGGCTGGAAGATCCTTCACTGCGTTCAGGATGACGACGAAGCGCTCAGCCCGGCGCCACAAACGCCTCGCGCGTGAGATTGAGCGGTGCGCCCGCGGTGCACTGCACGTCATCCTCGATGCGGATGCCGCCGTAGGGCATGAAGGCTTCGACGCGCGCCCAGTCGACATCGGCGCCGGCAGGCGTGGCGCGCAGTTCGTCGAGCAGCATGCCGATGAAGTACAGCCCCGGTTCGATGGTCACCACCATGCCCGGTTGCAGCGTGCGGGTCAGGCGCAGATAGGGATGGCCTTCCGGTTTGCTCAGCGTGCCGCCCTCGGGGCCGGCCTGGTGGCCGCCGATGTCGTGTACCTGCAGGCCCAACAGGTGGCCCAGTCCGTGCGGGAAGAAGGTGCGGGTGATGCCGCGGTCGAAGGCGGCCTCGGCACTGCAGCGGATCAGGCCGTGCCCGGCGAGCACGCCGGCGATCCGGCGATGAGCCTCGAGGTGCAGCTCGGGATAGCTGTGGCCCGCGCGCACGCCGGCGCAGAGATCCTGCTGCACGGTCTCCATGCTGTCGATCAGCGCGGCGAAGTCGTCGTGGCCGGCGGCGGCATGGGTGCGCGTGATGTCGCTGGCGTAGCCGGCGTACTGGCCGCCGGCGTCGATCAGGAAGCTTTTCGGCGCGACGGGGCGCGCGCGCAGGAAGTCGGTGTAGTGCAGCACGGCGCCGTGGTGATCGAGCGCGATGATGTTGCTGTAGGGCAGTTCGGCCTCGCTCAACCCGGACGCGGCGAGGTAGGCGAGGTGGATCTCGAACTCGCCGGCACCGGCACGGAACGCGGCTTCGGCGGCGCGGTGCGCGCGTGCGCCGATGCGGCTGGCGACGCGCATCAGCAGCGTTTCGTAGGGAGTCTTGATCGCGCGCTCCCAGTGCAGGCGATCGAGCACCGCCTGCGGATTGTCGCAGGGCAGGCCGCCGGGGGTGTCGGCAGGACCGATCACCGCGCAGTGCGCGGCCGCGTCCGGCAGGTGGGCGCGCGCCTCCTCGGGCGTGCGGATGGTGACGATGTCGAAGTGTTCGACCCAGGCGCCGGACGGCGCATCGGGCACCACGTGCCAGTAGTCGCGTGGCTGCAGGAAGATCAGCTGCGGGCGCTGCCCCGGCGTGTAGCGCAGCCAGCTGCCCGGCGCGCACGTCAGCGGCAGCCAGTGCAGGAAATGCGGGCTGGCGACGAAATGGGCCGGCCGGTCGTCGAGGAAGTAATACGCGGGCATGCCGGCGGCGATCACCAGATGCTCGCGTCCCGCGGCGGCGAGCGCGAGATCGGCGCGCGCGGTCAGGGTGGCGAGGTGGTCGGCGTAGAGTCTGGCGAGCGGGTCGGTCATGGCGGGCATCCCTGAGGCAGACGACAAGCATGCCCCGCGGCGCGCCGCGTTGCCAGCCGCGGGCCGGCCGTCTGGCCCGATGCTTCTTCAGACGAGCGTGGCGAGATCCGCGTTGCCGCCGCAGACGATCACGCCGACGCGCTCGCCGCGCGCCGGCCGGTAGGCGCCCGACAGCAGCGCGGCCAGCGCCGCGGCACCGCCGGGTTCGGCAATCACGCGCAGATCACGCCAGAGCGCGCGCTGCGCGTCGCGGATGGCGTCGTCATCCACCAGCAGGCTGGTGACCGGATACTGCCGTACCAGCTGCCAGCCGAGCGCGCCGATGCGGCGTGCGCCCAGGCTGTCGGCGACCAGTCCCGACACGGCGACGTCGAGCGGATGTCCCGCGATCAGCGCGCGGTGCAGGGTCGGACAGCCCGCGGATTCGACCGCGATCACGCGCACGCGTTCGCCCCACCAGGCCAGCAGGCCGCCCAGCAGACCGCCGCCGCCGACCGCGACCAGCACGCTGTCGAGCGCGCCGGCCTGCTGTTCGAATTCGCGCGCCAGCGTGCCGGCGCCGGCCACCACGTCGGGGTCGTCGTAGGCGTGAACCGCCAGCGCGCCGCTCGCCGCGCGGCGTGCTTCGCAGGCTGCCAGCGCTTCGCTGTAGTCGGCGCCGCTCACCTGCACCATGGCGCCGAAATCCCGCAGGCGGGCGATCTTGGCGGGGCTGGCGATCGCCGGCACGAAGATCTCCGCCGGCAATCCGAGCAGGCGCGCGACCCATGCCACTGCCGCGCCGTGATTGCCGCCGGAAGCCGCGATCAGGCCGGCGGCGGGCGGCATGCCGGCCGCGAGCACGCGGTTGAGCGCGCCGCGCGGCTTGAACGAGCCCGCGTGCTGCAGCGATTCGAGCTTGAGCGTCAGCCCGTGAGCGGCGTCAAGACCGAACGCGCTGCGCTCCAGCGCCACGACCGGTGTGCTGCGCACGCGTCCGGCGATGCGCGCGGCGGCGGTTTCGACGGCAGCGCGGTCGGGCAAGGGACGCATGCGCAGGAACGGATCCCGCGACTCAGATCAGCGCGTTTTCCGGGCGCGCCAGCCAGGCCTGCAGGGCGCTGGCGTCGTCCGGGCTGAGATCGATGATGCGGAAGCCCGCCCAGTACTGGCCCGGTACCGCCGCCTGTTCGCTCCATTGCTCGTGCACGCCGATCTCCATGGTGTGCGCGCGGCCGTCGCTGTGCGGCAGCTGGAAGCCCAGCTGGTACAGCGCATCCTCGCGCAGCGCCTGCTGGCTGATCAGCATCAGGCCGGAACTGGAGAGATTGCCGATGCGGCCCATGGTTTCGCCGGTGATGGCGTTGATCACCTGGATCACGCCGCTGGCGCGCTTGCGCTCGGCGCGGCGCTTGTTGGCTCCGCTGCGGCTCATGCGGGTGCTCCGGCGGGCTGCGCCAGCGGACCGCGGCCGGAAAACTGCTTGAGCGCGCCGACGATCGCGTTCCAGGCGCGGTCGATCAGCGAGTCCTGGGTGGCCGCCACCAGTCGCACCTGGCCGCGCACCACGTCGCGGGCCAGCTGTTCGAGGCTGCGCTCGTCGCTGCGCTGGCCGCGCTGATTGACGAACAGGCAGCGTCCGGTCAGTGGCGAGAACCAGGCCAGCTTGCGCCGCACCACGGCACCCTGCTGGTTCTGCACGAATTCGAACCAGGTGCCGAACGGCACCGTCTTCAGCCGCTCGAGCATGCGCTGCTCCTCGGTGGTCAGCGGCACCGCCTCGCGCCGCGCCGTGGCGGCCGCGCCGGCGCTGGCCGCGGTTTCCTCGCTGCCCAGGCGCTGGCGCTGCTTGAGCTTCATCGCCAGTTCGGTCTGGGTGACCGGCTCGCCCTGGAAATCCACCACCGGCTGGTCGAGCACCTTGCGCGCGATCTGCCCGGCATCGGGCAGATGCAGGCCGACCTGGCTCAGGCCCTGCTCGACCTCCTGGCGCAGCGCTTCGGTGTCGGCCTTGGGGTCGCGCCGCAGCAGCTGGTCGGCCACCGCCACTCGGCGCCGGAATACATCGCTGTGCTCGCCCTGGCGCAGCAGGGTCAGGGCCAGCACGTCGGTCCACGCCTGCTCCAGCAGGGTGCGCACCAGGCTGGTCGGCCGCGAGCCGAGCATGCGCTCGGCGATCACTGCGCCGGCGCGTTCGCGGGCGACATCCAGGCGCTCGCGACCCTGCGCCGCCTCGACGTGACGACGCTCGACCATGTCGGCCTTGCGCGCCAGCGTGCTCATGTGGCGCTCGAGATCCTCGAGCAGGTTGCCGAACAGGCCGACGTCGCCGTTGAACTCGCTGCTGACGCGATCCACCAGCAGCTGCATCTTCTCGACCAGGCCGGGGTCGGCCTCGCCGTCCGCGCTGTCCACCCAGTAGGCGGCGGTCTCGGTCAGCGTGCTCAGCAGTCGTCGCGCCGGATGGCTGCGGCGGGTGAAAAATCCGGTGTCGCTCAGCGCCACCCGCAGCAGCGGCACCTGCAGCTTGGTCAGCAGCTGCTGCGCGGCGCCACCGATGCGCAGTTCCTGGCCGAGGTGATCGAACAGCATCGACACCAGTTCAACGGTGTCGCGCTGCTCGCCGGCGAGTCGCGGCGTGCGTCCGTCCGGGCTCATCTGCCGCAGTTGCGTCAGCATGTCCTGGCGCAGGTGCTGCACGCTGCGCAGCGTCGGCTTGCCGCCGACCATCACCGGCGCGAGCGGGCGCGTCTGCAGGGTGGACAGCGCCGCCTGCAGTTCCTCGGGCACGGCCGCGCGGCCTTCGCCGGACTCTTCGAGCGGCAGGCCGAGCACGCTGCGGCGCTGCGCCAGCAGATCGCGCATGGTGTTGAACAGGTTGCCGTTGCCGATGTCGGGCTGATCGCCTTCGTCATCGCCGGCGTAGCCGGGCCCGGTTTCGGGGCCGCTATCGCGTCCGCCGGAGTGGCCACCACGGCCTCCGGAACCTCTGGAGACGCCTGAGTTGCTGGATCTTCCGGCGTTGCCGGCGTTGCCGGCGTTGCCGGCGTTGCCGGCGTTGCCGGAACTGCCGGAACTGCCGGAACTGCCGGAACTGCCGCGCGGATCCGGGGAGGTCGCGGCGTCTGACTGGTTCTCGGCAGGCTGCGTCGCGGCTTCGGCGCTGCGGCGCGCGACGTAAATGCGCAGATGCGGCAGGATGCGGCGGGTGACCAGGTGCTCGTTCACCGCATCATAGAAGCCGCCGATGCTGGTCAGCACGCGGCGCTCGAACAGCCGATAGGCGAGCTGGCGATGTTCCGGCGGCAGATCGAGCTGGTCCAGCGCGCGACTCAGCGACGCGCCGAGCGCCCGCGGCCCGAGCGGCAACTGCTCGGACTCGAATACCGGCGCGCCGGCGAGCACGCCGAAGCGGTGACCGAGTTCGTACAGCGCGGTGCTCGCGCGCACCTCGGCGCGGCTGGACATCTCGTTGATGGCGAGATGATCCTCCAACTGCTGCGCCGGCAGCAGTTCCAGCTCGGCGTCGGGATCGCGGCGGGCTGCCAGCGCTGGCGCACGATCGAATCCGGCGAGGTGCTCCTCGAGACTGGCGATGAAGCGCGGCGCGAGATCGGCGCGACCGCGCTTGACCTCGCGCAGACTCTCGAAGCAGCGCTGCTGCTCGGTGTTGTTGCGCGATTGTTCGGCGAGCTTGAACAGCTGCTGCTCGAGATCGGACAGCACCGCGCGCAGCGCCGGCTCCAGCCGCGCGCTGGCCATGGCCATCAGCTCCTCCAGCAGCTGGCGCACGCGCGGCGACAGGTCGCCGCGGTCCGCCAGCGTCGGCAGACCCAGCGGCGGCGCCTGCCACCTTTCGCGTCCCTCGACCATCGGGCAATCCCCTCGCGTCCCGCGCATTCTATGCACGCCGGGACGCGAGGGGCCAGCATGCTGGCGGCTGCACCGCGGATGACGGGCCGCAGGCGGGCCCTTCGCTGCGCTCAGGGTGACAACTTCGTTGTCATCCCGAGGCTGCAGACCGAAGGCCCTGCTAGGCAACGAAGATTGCACGGCGCGCCGGGTGATCGCGACCCGCGTCGGTTGTGCGGGATGCCGGATCAGCGCGGGCTCCAGCTCAGCGTCAGCCACGCCGAGCGACCCGGTGTGGTGTAGCCGTAAGCCAGGCTGTAACGGTGATCGGCGAGGTTGTCCAGGCGCAGGTGCAGCGCGAGTGCGTCGCTGACGGTCCAGTTGAGGCGCGCATTCAGCAGGCCGTAGCCGCCCAGGGTGCCGCCGTAGTCCGGGCTGCGACCGGAGCCGTACAGCTCGAGACCGGCATCGACGCGCGCGCTGAAATAGCGGGTCAGCACCATGCTGCCGACATGCGACGGCCGGCGCAGCAGACGCTGGCCAGTGTCGGCGTCGCGCGCGTTCAGCCAGGTCGCGTTGGCGTGCACGCCCCAGACCGCGCCGCGCCAGTCCAGCGTCGATTCGAAGCCGTCGATGGTGGCACGGGCGATGTTGACGGCCTGGTAGGTGGCGCCGCCGCTGAAGTCGATCAGGTCATCGACCCGGGTGTGATAGGCATCGAGCTTGATCTTCAGCCCGGGTGCGGGTGTCAGCTCCAGACCGGCCTCGCTGCTGGTCGAGCGCTCCGGCCGCAGCGCGGGGTTGCCGGCGTAGTAGCCGAAGTAACCCGGCGAGAACTCCTCCGACAGGCTGGGTGCGCGGAAGCCCTGGCCCCAGCTCGCGGTCAGCCGCGCCCAGTCGCTGAAGCGCCAGCCGGCCGCCGCCGAGGCGGTGTCGGCGTTGCCGAACACGCTGTTGTGGTCGTGGCGTCCGGCCAGCGACCAGTCGAAGGCACCGCGCGCGCCATACCAGCCGGCATAGAGACCGGTGTTGTCGCGGCTGCCGGCATAGACGTCGCTGTTGGCGCCGGTGTCGCGGTTGACGCCGCGCTCGTGCAGCCAGTCGATGCCCAGCGCGAGGCGCTGGCCGTCGCCGAGGCCGATCACGTTCTGCCAGCCGAGCGACTGCCGGCGGCTGAGATACAGGCTCTGGTAGGCCGGTGTCAGCAGGTCCTCGCGGTCGTTGCCGAGGCTGAACCGCTGCGACCAGTCGCCGCGCACCGGTCCGGCCAGATCCACGCCCGCGGACTGCTCGATCACGCGCGAGCTGCCCTGGTTGAAATCGACGTTGCTGTCGCTGCGCAGCACGCTGCCCGACAGCCACTGCGAGCCGACGCGATACGCAGCTCGCGCGGCCAGGTTCCGGTTGCTGAAACCGTCGGCCTGCGGGCTGTAGGCGTAGTTCAGCGGATTGGTCGCGGCCACGCCGCGCACGTGGCGTGCGCCGACGATCACGCTGTAGCCGCCGTCCTTGCCCCAGTCGCCGATGCCGACGCTGCCGGCATAGTCGCCGTGGCTGCCGATGCGGCTGGCCAGGTGCGGGCCGTCGAGCTTGCGGGTGAAGATCTGGATCACGCCGCCGATCGCGTCCGAGCCCCACTGCGCGGCGCGCGGGCCGCGCACGATCTCGATGCGCGCGATCGCGTCCAGCGGCAATTCCTCCCAGGCAAAAGCACCGGTGTTGGCCGAGGCCACGCGCACCCCGTCCACCAGCACCAGCACCTGGTTGGAATTGGTGCCGCGCAGGAAGACCGAGGTCTGCTGACCGGGCCCGCCGGCGCGGGCGACTTCGATGCCGGCCTGCAGGCGCAGCAGTTGCAGCAGGTCGCTGGCGCCGCTGCGGTCGATGTCGGCGCGGGTGATCACGCTGACGTCGGCGAGGGTGTCGGCGCTGGTCTGCGGAAAGCGCACCGCGGTGACGATCACCTCGGGTTGTCTGGTGGGCTGCTGCTGGCTCTGCGCATATGCGGTTGCGCTGACGCTGGCGATGATGGCGGTCGCCAGCAGGTTGCGTTTCAGGTTCATGATCAAGGCTCCGGTCGCTCACCCGCGGCCAGACGGCGCAGGGAGCGGTGGAGCGGACGCGGACGATCGCGGCGTCAGCCCGACCATCGCCCGCCGCGACGCCTGGTTCACGTCGCGACGCGTGGATGAAGGCCACGTCACGGCGTCCTCGGGCCGGTCTCCGGACTCGCAAGTGACGCCTCGCGTGCCGCTCGAGGAGTCCGCCGGGCCGCCTTCCCGCGCAGCGCGCAGTGGCATCGGGACCGGCTCTACTTGCCTACCGTTGCGGGGGCAGTGCCGGCATCGGACCGGCTTCCCGTTTCACCCCGACATGCAGTTGCAGGCCGGGGCACCTGAGGCCGGTGCAGTGTACGAGTCGCCGGTGCGGCTCACAAGACGTTCAGTCGCCCTCGCGCCCGGCGCGCACCCAGTCGAGCGCGCCGTCCGCGTCGACGCCGAAGGCGATCGTGATCGGCCGGCAGCAGACCGGGCAGTCCTCGATGTAGCTCTGATCGCCGGACGAGAGATCGACGGCGGTCTCGAAGGTTTCGCCGCAGTGGGG
>JAJYTG010000029.1 GCA_021793195.1 Pseudomonadota bacterium | reverse complement strand
CGCTCGAGGGCCTGCAGGAGGACGTCATCGAAGTCCTGCTCAACCTCAAGGACGTGGCGATCCGCATGCACGGCCACGACGAGACCACGCTGACGCTTGCCAAGAAGGGCAAGGGCGTGGTCAAGGCCTCCGACATCACGGTCGATCACTCGGTCGAGATCATCAATCCCGACCACGTGATCTGCCATCTGACCAAGGACGTCGGCCTCAACATGCGGTTGAAGGTGCGTCGCGGTGTCGGCTACCAGCCGGCCACCGCGCGACTGCTGCCGGACGAGGAATCGCGTCCGATCGGCCGTCTGCAGCTGGATGCCTCGTTCTGCCCGGTGCGTCGGGTCGCCTACGAAGTCGACAGCGCGCGCGTCGAGCAGCGCACGAATCTCGACAAGCTGGTGCTGGACGTCGAGACCAATGGCACCATCAATGCCGAGGAGGCGGTGCGTCGCGCCGCCGAGATCGTCGCCGATCAGTTGTCGGTATTCGGCGACTTCAGCCGCCGCGAGAGCGCGGTCGACAAGGCCGAGAGCAGCGGATTCGATCCGGTGCTGCTGCGCCCCATCGACGATCTCGAGCTGACCGTGCGTTCGGCCAACTGCCTCAAGGCCGAGAGCATCTATTACATCGGCGATCTGGTGCAGAAGACCGAGGTCGAGTTGCTGAAGACGCCCAACCTCGGCAAGAAGTCGCTGACCGAAATCAAGGACGTGCTGGGGGCACGCGGACTGGCGCTCGGCATGAAGCTGGAAAGCTGGCCACCGGCCGGGCTCGCGCACGGCATGCAGATGGGGTGAATCACCGCCGCTGCGGCCGCCGCCGCCGTTGCCGTGACAAGCCCGACCCGATCAAGCAGGAAAGAACGCCATGCGCCACCTCAAATCCGGACGTAAACTCAATCGCACCAGCAGTCATCGTGAGGCGATGTTCCGCAACATGACGGCCTCGCTGATCAAGCACGAGCTGATTCGCACCACGCTGCCCAAGGCCAAGGAACTGCGCCGCGTCGCCGAGCCGCTGATCACGCTCGGCAAGATCGACGGCGTGGCCAATCGGCGACTGGCGTTTGCCCGCCTGCGCGACAAGCAGGCCGTAGGCAAGCTGTTCGTCGAGATCGGGCCACGCTACCGCGCGCGCCCCGGCGGTTATCTGCGCATCCTCAAGTGCGGATTCCGTGACGGCGACAACGCGCCGATGGCCTACGTCGAGCTGGTGGATCGGCCACAGGCGACCGCCGTCGCCGAATAGGCGATACCCATGAGGCAACGTTGCGGGTCCCGGCCGGGCGACTGGCCGGGACCCGCCTGTATCCGGACTGGCGATGCGGCAGGCCGCCGCGCCAGCTGACAAGCGTCGCGCTTGCGATTAACGTGGTGTTCCCACCGTTCGCGCAGGCTGCCCATGCTGAATCCTTTGCGCTGGTCCTACCGTGCGGCCCACGCATTCGGGCTGCTCGCCTGCGTCGCGCTGCTGGCTTACGCCATCCATGTGCAGTTCGACTTGCACATCGAACCATGCCCGTTGTGCATCCTGCAGCGCATTGCATTCATGGCGATCGGGCTGCTCTATCTGCTCGCGGCGCTGCAGGCTCCGCGCGGCCATGGGCGCCGGGTTTATGCGGCACTGATCGTGATCGCGGCGTTGGCCGGGATTGCCGTGGCGGCACGCCAGCTCTGGCTGCAGTCACAGCCGCCGGATCCCTTCGCCAGCTGCGGCGCGCCACTGCCCTATATGCTGCAGACGCTGCCGCTGGGTGAGGTGCTGCGCAAGGTATTTACCGGCAGCGGCGACTGCGCCGTGGTGAACTGGCGCTTTCTCGGACTGGCGATGCCGTTCTGGTCCCTGCTTTGCTACGTCATGCTTGGCGGCTGGGCCGTGCGTGCCGCATCCCGGCGCTGAATGATTGTCGAAGGTCCTTCCCATGTCGAGTCCGGAGCGTCATGTGCAGCCTGTCCACGTCCCGCAGGACTGGAAGCCCGATTCCTGGCAGCGGCGAGTCGCGGTGCAGCAGCCGCACTACGAACATGCCGGTGAACTGGAGACCGCGCTGCGCAGCCTCTCGACGCTTCCGCCGCTGGTCACGTCGTGGGAAATCCTGACGCTGAAGGAACTGTTGGCGGAGGCGGCTGATGGCAAGCGCTTCCTGCTGCAGGGTGGTGACTGTGCCGAGAGTTTCTCGGATTGCAACAGCGGCCTGATCTCCAATCGGCTCAAGGTGCTGCTGCAGATGAGCCTGGTGCTGGTGCACGGGCTGCGCAAGCCGATCCTGCGCGTTGGCCGATTCGCAGGCCAGTACGCCAAGCCGCGTTCGACGGATACCGAGACGCGTGATGGCGTCACCTTGCCGAGCTATCGCGGCGATCTGATCAACGGCCCCGAGTTCACGGCCGTGTCGCGTCGCGCCGACCCGGCGCGCCTGCTGCAGGGGCATGCGTGCTCGGCGATGACGATGAATTTCGTGCGCGCGCTGATCGATGGCGGCTTTGCCGACCTGCATCACCCCGAATACTGGGATTTGGCCTGGGTCGAGCACTCGCCGCTGGCTGGCGAGTATCGGCGGATGGTCGCCGGCATCGCCGATGCGGTGCGCTTCATGGAGACGCTGGCCGGCCAGCCCATCGCCAGCTTCTCGCGCGTGGACTTTTATACCTCGCATGAGGCCCTGCTGCTTTACTACGAGCAGGCGCTGACACGGCAGGTGCCGAGGCAATGGGGCTGGTTCAATCTGGCCACGCATTTCCCGTGGATCGGCATGCGCACTGCGGCGCTGGACGGCGCGCACGTCGAATACTGCCGCGGCATCCGCAATCCGATCGGGCTCAAACTGGGCCCCGGGGTCGCGCCGGACGCGCTGCTGCGGGTGATCGAGGCGCTCAACCCCGATGACGAGCCCGGCCGCCTGACCCTGATCCATCGCATGGGCGCGGGCGCGATCGCCAGGACGCTGCCGCCGTTGTTGCAGGCGGTGCGCGCGAACGGCCGCCGAGTCCTGTGGTGCTGCGATCCGATGCACGGCAATACCGAGACGCTGAGCAGCGGCGTCAAGACTCGACGCTTCGCGAACATCCGCAGCGAGCTCGAGCAGGCATTCGATCTGCATGAGACGGCCGGCACGCATCTCGGCGGCGTGCATCTGGAGCTGACCGGCGAGGACGTTACCGAGTGCATGGGTGGCGCTCGTGACATCACCGAAGCGGGTCTGGCGCGTGCCTACAAGTCGACCGTCGACCCGCGCCTGAATTACGAGCAGGCGCTGGAACTGGCGATGCTGATCGTGCGCAAGTCCGGGGGCATGCTGCCGACAGGGTGACTTTCGACCGGCGCGATTGCGGCGACCGACGCCGGGCTGTCGTGGTCACAGGAGAGTTGCACGAGGCCAGCCTGGACGCGCAAGCCTGACGGGATGCCGCTGCCGTTCGAGGCCGCGGCAAATCGCGACCCTGAACGACCATGGACGTGATCGGCACCTGCGGCGCATGGAATGGATTGCCTGTTGGCGCACCAATCAGTACCATTCCGGTACTGATTGAACAGGCCTCCGCCATGCTGCGCGTCAGCCGTCTCACTGATTACGCCACCGGCGTGATGACCTGTCTTGCCGCCCAGACCGGCACGGTGCTCAGTGCCGCGCAGGTGGCCGAGGCGACGCGTCTGGAATTGCCCACGGTCAGCAAGCTGCTCAAGCGGCTGACCCGGGCGGGGCTGATCGAATCCTTCCGTGGTGCCAGCGGTGGCTACCGGCTGGCGCGCGCTGCGCGGGCGATCAGCATTGCCACCATCGTCGAAGCGGTGGAGGGACCGCTGGGCATGACCGATTGCAGCGCCGGCAGCACTTGCGAGCGCGAGCGTCACTGCAGCGTGCGCGGCAACTGGTTGCGCATCAGCGACATCGTCGCAGCGGCGTTGCGCGGCATCACCCTCGCGGACCTGCAGCGCCCCATCGGAGTGCCGCGCGGCCGCGCCCTGCCGGTGCGGGTGGTGTTGACGGAGGATCTGCGATGACTCGCGAAGCGCTGCGCGCCGAACCGGAGGCGACGAATGCGGATGTGCTGAGCGCGGCGCTCGAGCGCCGCTACAGCGCCGGTTTCGTCACCGACATCGAGACCGACAGCCTGCCGCCGGGCCTCGACGAGGACGTGATCCGCGCGATCTCGGCGCGCAAGGGCGAGCCGGCGTGGATGACCGACTGGCGCCTGGCCGCCTACCGGCACTGGCTGACGATGACACCACCGAACTGGGCCAAGCTCGACATCGCGCCGATCGACTTCC
Source organism: Pseudomonadota bacterium (assembly GCA_021793195.1). Taxonomy (GTDB): domain Bacteria; phylum Pseudomonadota; class Gammaproteobacteria; order Xanthomonadales; family Rhodanobacteraceae; genus Metallibacterium. The sequence goes on along the minus strand of JAJYTG010000029.1, from coordinate 14,776 downwards.
AGTCGATCAGTTACTACGCCGCGCCGCGGCAGGGGCCGAAGTCGCTGGCCGAGGTCGATCCCAAACTGCTGGAAACCTACGAGAAGCTTGGCGTACCGCTGCACGAGCGCGCCCGGCTGGCGGGGGTTGCGGTGGACGCGGTGTTCGACTCGGTCTCGGTCGGCACCACCTTTCGCAAGGAACTGGCCGAGGCCGGGGTGATCTTCGGCTCGATGAGCGAGGCGATCCGCGAGCATCCCGAACTCGTGCGCCAGTATCTCGGCAGCGTGGTGCCGGCGGGCGACAACTACTTCGCGGCGCTGAACTCGGCAGTGTTCTCCGACGGCTCGTTCGTATTCATCCCGCGCGGCGTGCGCTGCCCGATGGAGCTATCCACTTATTTCCGCATCAACGCGCTGAACACCGGGCAGTTCGAGCGCACGCTGATCATCGCCGAGGACGACAGCCAGGTGTCCTACCTCGAGGGCTGCACCGCGCCGATGCGCGACGAGAACCAGCTGCACGCGGCGGTGGTCGAGCTGGTGGCGCTGGCGCGTGCCTCGATCAAGTACTCGACCGTGCAGAACTGGTACCCGGGCGACGAGAACGGCGTCGGCGGCATCTACAACTTCGTCACCAAGCGCGGCGACTGCCGCGGCGACGACAGCAAGATCTCCTGGACCCAGGTCGAGACGGGTTCGGCGATCACCTGGAAGTACCCCAGCTGCGTGCTGCGCGGCGACCGCTCGAGCGGCGAGTTCCACTCGGTCGCGCTGACCCATCATCGCCAGCAGGCCGACACCGGCACCAAGATGATCCACATCGGCCGCGACACCAAGTCGAAGATCATCAGCAAGGGCATCAGCGCCGGGCGCGGTCAGAACAGCTACCGCGGGCTGGTCAAGGTCGAGCGCTCGGCCGCCGGTGCGCGCAATTACACGCAATGCGACTCGCTGCTGATCGGCAAGCGCTGCGGCGCGCACACGTTCCCGTACATCGAGGTCAAGAACCCGACCGCGATCGTCGAGCACGAGGCCAGCACCTCGAAGATCTCCGACGATCAGCTGTTCTACTGCCGATCGCGCGGCATCAGCGAGGAAGATGCGGTGTCGATGATCGTCGACGGCTTTTGCAGGCAGGTGTTTCGCGAGCTGCCGATGGAGTTTGCGGTGGAAGCAAAGAAGTTGCTCGAGGTTTCCCTCGAGGGTGCGGTCGGATGAGTCGCAGCTGCGGACAGATAACTGCGGAGACGTGATGGACAAGCAGCAGCATTGGCAGTCGATTTACGTGACCAGGGACGCGGCACACACCAGCTGGTTCCGGCCGCATCTGGACGAATCGCTGCGTCTGGTCGATGCGCTCGATTTGTCGAAGGATGCGCCGATCATCGACGTCGGCGGCGGCCGCGCGACCCTGGTGGACGATCTGCTGGCGCGCGGGTTTGGCGACGTCAGCGTGCTGGATCTGTCCTCTGCCGCACTGGCCGATGCGCGTGCGCGTCTCGGTGCGCGCGGCGAGGCGGTGCGCTGGCTGGCCGCCGATGCGACCACGGCCGTGCTGCCGCCGGCGCACTACGGTCTCTGGCACGACCGCGCGGTGTTTCATTTTCTCATCGACGCCGATGATCGCGGGCGCTATGTCGCCAACGCGGCGCGATCGGTGCGTTCGCATGGCCATGTCATCGTCGGCTGCTTCGCGCCCGATGGTCCCGAGCGTTGCAGCGGTCTTTCGGTGCAGCGCTACGACGCGCCCGCGCTGGCGGCGGTGTTCGCGCCCGCGTTTGAAATCGTCCGCCACAGTCGCGAGCTGCACGCGACGCCGGCCGGTGCCGTACAGCCCTTCACCTACGTCGTGCTGCAGCGCCGCCACGACGTCACGAGCGCCTGAACCATGCTGATCATCGACAACCTGCACGTCCGCGTCGCCGGCAAGGACATCCTCAAGGGTCTCACGCTCAGCGTGAAGGCCGGCGAGGTGCACGCCGTCATGGGCCCCAACGGCGCCGGCAAGTCCACGCTTGGCCACGTGCTGGCCGGTCGCGACGATTACGAGGTGACCGCGGGCACGGTCACCTGTGACGGCGTCAATCTGCTGGCGCTGGCGCCCGAGGAGCGCGCCGCGGCGGGCGTGTTCCTTGCCTTCCAGTACCCGGTCGAGATTCCGGGCGTCAACAACACCTACTTCCTGCGCGCGGCGCTGAACGCGCAGCGCAAGCGCCGCGGTGAACCCGAACTGGATTCGATGCAGTTTCTCAAGCTGGTGCGCGAGCGGCTCAAGGTCATGCAACTCTCTCCCGATTTGCTCAGCCGCGCCGTCAACGAAGGTTTCAGCGGCGGCGAGAAGAAGCGCAACGAGATCTTCCAGATGGCCGTGCTGGAGCCGAAGCTGGCGATCCTCGACGAGACCGACTCGGGCCTCGACATCGACGCGCTCAAGCAGGTCGCCGATGGCGTCAACGCGCTGCGCGCCGCCGATCGCGCCTTCATCGTGGTGACGCACTATCAGCGTCTGCTGGATTACATCGTGCCGGACTTCGTGCACGTGCTGGCGGATGGTCGCATCGTCGAGAGCGGCGATCGCACGCTGGCGCTAAAGCTCGAGGAGCACGGTTATGCCTGGGTCGCCGGGCGCCAGCCGGCGGCGAGCGCGGCATGAGCAACGCCTTCGCCGTCGCCGTGGGTGAGGCCGCCGCTGCCACGCTGCCGCGCTTGCCGGGCGCGGGTGTGGCCTGGCTGGACGCCGCGCGCCGCGCGCATCTGGCCGCCTTCCTGCGCGACGGCCTGCCGGCTGCGCGCAACGAGGCGTGGAAGTACACCTCGCTGCGCGCGCTGGAACAGCGCGCCCTTGCGCTGGGCGACGCCGATGCCGCGGCGCGCGCCGTCGATGCACAGGCTCTGGCGCTGCCGGGTGTGAACGGCCCGCGAATGGTCTTCGTCAACGGCGCATTCCGTGCCGATCTGTCGTACATCGACGATTTGCCGGAAGGGCTCGAATTGCAGCCATTGGCATCGGTGCTGGCGCGCGATGCGGAGTCGCTGCGCGGGGTGTTCGGGGCCACCGCGACGGATGCGTTCGATCGGCTCAACGCCACATTGGCCGGCGACGGCGTTCTGCTGCGGGTCGCGACGGGTGCGCGCATCGCGGCGCCGGTGCATCTGGTTTACCTCGGCGCGCCGGCGGTGGCTGATCTCGCCTGGCATGCTCGCGCCGTGATCGAACTGGGCGCGGACGCCGAACTGGCTGTGGTCGAGCAGCACGGTGGTGCCGGCCCGCATGCGCACCTCGGCACGCTGGTCAGCGACATCCGCCTGCAGCATGGCGCGCACCTGCAATGGAACGTGTTGCAGGAAGCCGACACGGGCGCCACCCTGATCCGGCGCAGCGCGTTTCGACTGGCGGCCGACGCCGTCGTCACCCTGCATGCGCTCGAACTGGGCGGTGCGCTGGTGCGGCATGCGATCACGGCAGCGCTGGAAGGCGACCGCGCCTGTTTCGTCAGCCGCGGCGTGTTCGCGCCCGGCGGCCGCCAGCATCTCGAAACCCGTCTCGATATCCGTCACCGGCGGCGCGATACCGCCAGCGATGCGCTGTGGCGTGGCGTCGCCGACGGCCGCGGCCGCGGCGTGCTGCACGGCGCGATCACCATCGAAGCCGGCGCCGACGGCGCTGCTGCGCAGCTCGGCAACAAGAACCTGCTGTTGTCGGCGCATGCCGAAATCGACACCCAGCCGGTGCTGGAGATCCACGCCGACGAGGTCAAGGCCAGTCACGGCGCCACGGTTGGTCAGCTCGACGAGCGCGCGCTGTTCTATCTGCGCTCGCGCGGCCTGCCGCTGGAACAGGCGCGCGCGCTGCTGACGTCCGCTTTCTGCCGCGTCGCGCTGGACGGCCTCGACAACGCGCCGCTGCGCGAGCATCTGGCGGCGCGACTGGCGCAGCATCTGCCGCGGCTTGCGGGAGACGTCGAAGCATGAGCGCCCCGCTGCGGGAACCGCTGCCGGCTTTCGATCCGTTGCGTGTACGCGCAGATTTTCCGTTGCTGACGCGCACGGTGCACGGCAAGCCGCTGGTCTATTTCGACAGTGCCAACACCTCGCAGAAGCCGGCGCTGGTGATCGAGGCGGTGGATCGCTTCTATCGCCAGCACAACGCCAACGTCGCCCGCGCCGTGCACGCGCTGAGCGAGGAGGCCACCGCGGCCTACGAGGGCGCGCGCGTGGCGCTGGCGCGCTTCATCGGCGCCGGCACGCCCGACGAACTGGTGCTGACCTCGGGCACCACCATGGCGATCAACCTGGTCGCCTACAGTTATCTGCAGCCGCAGCTGAAGCCCGGCGACACGGTGCTGGTCACGCAGATGGAGCACCACGCCAATATCGTGCCGTGGCAGCTGGTCTGCGCGCGCAACGGCGCGACGCTGAAGGTGGCGCCGATCAGCGAGCGTGGCGAGCTGATCGTGGAGCGCTTCGTCGAATTGCTGACGCCCGAGGTCAAGCTCGCCGGGGTGACGCACGTCTCCAACGTGCTCGGCACGGTCAATCCGGTGCGCGAGCTGGCGCGCGAGTGCCGGCGCCGCGGCATTCCGCTGCTGGTGGACGGCTCGCAGGCGGTGCCGCACATGGCGGTCGACGTGCAGACCATCGGCTGCGACTTCTACGCTTTCACCGGCCACAAAATGTGCGGCCCGACCGGTACCGGCGGCCTGTGGGCGCGGCGCGAGCGATTGTCGGCGATGCCGCCGTTCTTCGGCGGCGGCGAGATGATCCGCGAGGTGCGCTTCAGCGGAACGACTTTCGCCGATCCGCCGCACCGCTTCGAGGCCGGCACGCCGAACATCGCCGGTTTCGTCGGCCTCGGCGCGGCGGTGCAGTATCTCGAACGCCTGGGCATGGCGAACGTCTTCGCCCGCGAGCGCGAGCTGCTGGCCTACGCCAGCGACGCGCTGCGCAGCATGCCGGGCCTGCGCATCATCGGCGAGGCGCCCGACAAGGCGGCGGTGATCTCGTTCCTGGTCGCGGGCGCGCATGCGCACGACCTCGCCACCCTGCTCGATCTCGAGGGCATCGCGGTGCGCTCGGGCCACCACTGCGCGCACCCGCTGATGCAGTTCTACGGCGTGCCGGCCACCTGCCGCGCTTCGTTCGCCTTCTACAACACCACCGACGAGATCGACCGGTTCGTCGCCGCGCTCGACAAGGTGCGCCGGCTGCTGGTCTGAGATGACTCGGACGACGGCGGCTCGTGCCCGAACTAGAATCGCCCCATGAGCGCCAGCGGTCCCTATCGCGACATCGTGCTCGACCATCACCGCGCGCCGCGCCGCCGCGGTCGGTTGGCGCCGCCCGTGCAAGCAGCCGAGGGCGTCAACGCGATGTGCGGCGATCAGTTGCATATCGAGGTGCGCGTCGAACAGGGCCGTGTCGTCGCCTATGCCTTTGAGGGCACATGCTGTGCGATCGCCACAGCCACTGCTTCGCTGCTGGGCGACTGCGCGCTCGGTTGCGATGCCGATGATCTGGCGGTACTCGAACGCCGCTTTGCCGCGCTGGTCGCCGGCGAGATCGTCGAGGCCCCTGAATTGGGCGCGCTGAACGCACTGTCCGAACTTGCCCGCTACCCGGCGCGGCGCAAGTGCGCGCTGCTGCCGTTTGCCACGCTGGCCGCCGCGCTGCGCGGTGAGCCGCATGCCACCACGGAGGTTCCTGCGTGAGTCCAGTTCGTTTTCGCAGCGCTGTCGTCAGCGATGTGTCCGCCGTCGTCGCGCTTGTCGAATCGGCTTATCGAGGCGATGTCAGCCGCACCGGCTGGACCACCGAAGCCGACCTGCTCGACGGCCAGCGCACCGATCCGGATGAAGTAGCTGCGCTGATTGCACGCAGCGACAGCCGCGTGCTGCTGGCGGAGGCTCCTTCGGCCGGCTCAGGACAGGGCCCTTCGACCGGCTCAGGACAGGGGGCCGCACTGCTGGCCTGCTGCCACATCGAGCGCGAGAGCGCGCAGCGCTGCCATTTCGGCATGTTTGCGGTCAGTCCTGGCGAACAGGGCAGTGGCCTAGGGCGCGCAATGCTCGCCGAGGCCGAGCGCATCGCGCGCGAGGAGTGGGGCTGCGCGGCGATGGCGATGACGGTGATCGATGTGCGCGCCGAACTGATCGCCTGGTACGAGCGTCGCGGTTATCGCCGGACCGGGCGCTTCAAGCCGTTTCCCTATGGTGATGCGCGCTTCGGCCTGCCCAGGCGCGGCGATCTGCGCTTCGAGGTCATGGAGAAACCGCTGTGCGCGGAGACGCCGGCATGATTGCGGAGACGACAGGCTGGGTACGCGTCGGCGCGCGCGCCGAACTGCTCCCGGGCGAGTTCCGCGTGGTCTGGGACGGTGATACCTCGATCGCGGTCTACAACATCGATGGGCAGTTGTATGCGATCGAGGATCGCTGCACTCACGACGATGGTGAGCTGGCCGGCGGTGAGCATCACGGCTTCGAGATCGAGTGTCCGCGCCACGGCGCGCGCTTCGATCTGCGCAGCGGTGCGGCGCTGTGCGCGCCAGCCTATGTGCCGGTGGCGACGTTTCCGGTGCGCGTCGAGGGCGACGTGATCTGGACCCGCGACGATCGCATGGCCTGATCAGGCCGGCGCCAGCCGCACCAGCACCACTTCGCCGGCACCGTCGAGCGCGATGCGTTCTCGCGCCGCTCCGGCCTCCACCCACGCGCTGCAGCCTTGGGCGATGTCCAGCATCTCGCCCATGGTGGTCAGACGCGCGCCGCCGGCGACCACGTGCACGAACCAGCGCACCGCGATTTCGGGCAGCAGCACCATCGTTCCGACCAGCGGCCGCGCCAGCAGGCGCGCCGTCTGCTGCGAGCGCAGCATCAGGTTGAAGTCGCGCGTCGGTCCGTCGGGCAGCGTGCAGGTCGGCGCCGGATCGCCGGCGAATTCGAGCACGCCCAGACGCGGCGCGCGCAGGATGCGGCCGTCGGGGAAGGACAGTTCGATGCCGCCGTCCAGCGGGGTCATCCAACGGCGCACACCCGGCAGGGCCGAGAAGGCGCAGGGCTGATCCACCACCGCGATGCTGAGGCGCCAGTGCCAGTCGGGTACATCCGGGCCGACCGCAAGTACCGTCGTACGCCCGGCGCCGTTGGCCCAGGGTTCGTCGCGCAGGGCGGGTGCGGGAACGGCGGCGAGAATCGGCATGTTCAGCGCAGTGCGAGCAGGCGCAGGCTGAGTGCGTAGGCCGCCAGCGTCGCCGCGATGCCGACGCCGAGGCTGAGCCAGAAGCCGTAGCCCGCGCGCAGCATCCACGCCAGCACCACGAACAACGCCAGCGAAGGGATCACCAGCCAGAGCACATCGCTGGCGAAAGCCGCCAGTCGCGCCGGATCGTGACTGTCGTGCCACAGCCAGATCATCGCCAGCAGCGAGGTCAGAGGCAGCGAGACCAGCAGCGCGCCCGCGGTGGGCGAGCGCTTGCCGAGTTCGGCGGCGCCGGCGATCAGCAGGGCCGAAATCAGTGTCTTCAGCAGGAACTGGATCATGGTGATTCCCCCGGCAGGCGTTGACCGCGGCGCCCTGATGGCGGCGCGCGCTTCAGGCGTGCGGAGGATGGTACGCAAACACCTGCGCCGGTGCGCCGCCAAAGTCGATGGTATCCACGAGTTCGCCGCCCAGCCGCTTGGCCAGCCGTTCCGAGGCCAGATTACCCGGGCGGATCAGGCTGATCGCCCGCGGCACGCGCAGCGCGCGCCAGGCAAAGTCCAGCGCCGCGCGCGCGGCCTCGGTGGCGTAGCCGTGCCCGCGCGCCTCCGGGGTGAGCATCCAGCCGACTTCGAGATCCGGCCAGCCTTCAGGGCGCAACAACCCCGCACGGCCAACGAAGCGGCCATCGGCGCGGTTTTCCAGCGCCCACATGCCGTAGCCGCGCAATTGCCAGTGTCCCAGCAGCATCGCCATCGAGCGCCAGGCGTTGATGCGGTCCAGCGGCTGGCCGTCACCGACCCAGCGCGTGCTCTCGGAGTCGCCGAGCATCGCCGCGTAGGCATCGAAGTGGCGTTCCTCCAATGCGGTCAAGCGCAGGCGCGCGGTTTCGATCAGCGGGATCGTGCTCATCCGTCAGCCCAGCAGTGCTGCGAGTGCCCGCGTCGAGCCGACGAGGCTGTCGCGCCAGTCGAAACCGATGATGGCAGTGCCGGTTTCGGCGTCGCGAAAGCTCTCCTCCTGACCCGGGGCAAGCAAGTGGCGATAGTCCACCGTCAACTCGACGCCGGCCTGGAGGTCGCTGGCGGCAAAGATGAACCCCAGATGCCACAGCCCGGTCGGGACGAAGCTGTGATTGACGTAGCACTCGTCCGGCCAGTCCGGCGACAGGGTGTAGCGGTCCTCGAACCAGCGCACGCTGGTGTGCAGCAGGGAAGCCAGGTCAGGGGTTCCGGTGATCTCGTCGAAGGCGTAGGTGCGCGGGATAGCGTCCGGCGCCACCACGATCGAGCCCGCCGGCAGCGACTGGGCGAGGAACAGGCCCTTGCCGGCGCCGGGGATGGATGAGGCTGCAATGCGGTAACGGGGGAGAATCATCAAAACGGCCCGGCTTGCGCGGGGCGCGAGTGTAGCGCGCGACGACCCCCGATGCCGCAGCCCCCGGGATCGCGGACGGGGGCTGCGGGCGGCTTACCTGCGCCCGGCGGCCGGCTTGGCGGCTGGCCTGACGGCTGGCTTGGCGACGACCCCGGCCGGACGCGCGCCGTTGAGCAGGATATTGGCGCGGTTGCGCTCGACGGTGCGCGCACCGATGCCCTTGACGTCGGTCAGCTGGTCGGCGCTCTTGAACGGACCGTGGGCCTGGCGGTAATCGACGATGGCCTTGGCCTTGGCCAGACCGATCCCGTCCAGCGATTCGGCCAGGGTCTGCGCATCGGCGCGATTGATGTCCACCGGCGCCCCGGCGATGACCGGTGTGGCGAACACGAGGCAGAGGGCGAGAGCGAGTGCGGCGAGCATCGAACGCATGACGGTTCTCCTGTTTGGGGTGGCCCGCAACCGGGCCGAGGCGACAGTGTCGTGCGCGACCATGGCCCGGGCTGCCGGCGGTGGCAGGCGGGAATCGTCCGCGTGTCGCCGCAACTGCTGTGAGCTACGGCCTACAGGTGCGCGGCGCTAAAATGCGCCGACACGACGGGAGCACGGGCATGGATCTGCGGCGCATCGAGGGCGACATCGGCAGCCTGTGGGACGACGAGGTGGTGCCGCAGCTGACCGACTACATCCGTATTCCCAACAAGTCGCCGATGTTCGACCCGCAATGGGCCGAGCACGGTCACATGGACGCCGCGGTGGCGCTGCTGGAACGCTGGGCGCGCGCCAAGCTCGCGGAGATCCCCGGTGCGACGCTGGACGTCGTGCGGCTGCCGGGACGGACGCCGCTGATCTGCATCGAGGTGCCGGCCAGCGCGGACTCGCCGGCGCGTGCGGACGACACCGTGCTGCTTTACGGCCATCTCGACAAGCAGCCGGAGATGAGCGGCTGGACCGACGGGCTGGGCCCGTGGACGCCGCTGCTCGAGGGCGACAAGCTGTTCGGTCGCGGCGGCGCCGATGACGGCTATGCGCTGTTCGGAGCGCTGGCGGCGCTGCTGGCGCTGCACGCGCAAGGCGTGCCGCATGCGCGTTGCGTGATCCTGATCGAGGCCTGCGAGGAGTCCGGCAGCTACGACCTGCCGCATTACGTCGATCACCTCGCCGCGCGCATCGGCGAGCCGTCGCTGGTGGTGTGCCTGGATTCGGGCTGCGGCAACTACGAGCAGCTCTGGCTGACCACCAGCCTGCGCGGGATGACCGGTGGCGTGCTGCGCGTGCAGGTGCTGGAGGAGGGCGTGCATTCAGGCGACGCCTCGGGCGTGGTGCCGTCGAGCTTCCGCGTGCTGCGGCAGATCCTGTCGCGGCTGGAGGACGAGCGGACCGGCGCGATTCTCCCGCGCGAACTGCACGCAGAGATTCCCGCCGAGCGCCTGGCGCAGGCGCGCGAAGTCGCAGCGGTTCTGGGCTCCGACGTCTACGCCAAGTTCCCCTTCCTGCCCGGCATGCGGCCGGTGACCGATGACCTCGTCGAGCTGGTGCTCAACCGCACCTGGCGCCCGCAGCTCGCGGTCACCGGCGCCGAGGGGCTGCCGCCGCTGGGCAGTGCCGGCAACGTATTGCGTCCGTGCACCGCGGTGAAACTCAGCCTGCGCCTGCCGCCGACGCTGGATGGCGGCAAGGCCGGCGAGCTCGTCAAGCACCTGCTCGAGCGGGACCCGCCCTGCGGATGCAAGGTCGGCTTCGAGCTGGAAAAAGCCTCCAGCGGCTGGAATGCACCCCCGCTGTCGCCGTGGCTGGCGCAGTCGGTTGCCCAGGCCTCGCTGGCCGCGTTCGGCGCGCCGGCGGCGTTGATGGGCGAGGGCGGCACGATCCCGTTCATGGGCATGCTGGGCGAGAAGTTTCCCGGCGCGCAGTTCCTGATCACCGGCGTGCTCGGCCCGCACTCCAATGCCCACGGCCCCAACGAGTTCCTGCACATCCCCACCGGCAAACGCGTGTCGCAGGTGGTGGCGCAGGTGCTGGCCGACCACGCCGCCGCCAGCGGCCGGGGACTGACCCGCGGCGTGGCGGCGCAGGCCGGACACGCGCAGCCCGGCGCGCACGGCTGCTGCTGAGCCGTTCCGCGCGGGGCGGCGGGAACTTGTACCGCCGGGCGAGCATCCAAGACAGCGCGGCCCGTGCCCGGCGCGACGTTCGCAGCATTGCCGTCCCGATCATCCCTCGACCCGCCAGGAGCGGCCATGTACTTCGACCTGCCGCCGATGACCCGCGGCCTGATCATCGCCTGCGTCGCGATCTATCTGCTGCAGATGGTCACCGGATCGACGCTGGATCTCTACTTCGCGCTGTGGCCGCTGGGACACCGCACCTTCGTCGGCGGCGATGGTTCCACGATCACGGTCGGCTTCCAGATCTGGCAGCTGGTGACTTTTTCCTTCCTGCACGGCGGCCTGCTGCATCTGTTCTTCAACATGTTCGCACTGTTCATGTTCGGCGGCCCGATCGAGCGCCTGTTCGGCGGCCGCGAATTCCTGATCTACTACTTCGTCTGCACGATCATCGCGGCGATCGCGCAGCTGCTGGTGATCCGGTATTTCACCGGCGGTTTCTACCCGACCATCGGCGCTTCGGGCGGCATCTTCGGCCTGCTGCTGGCCTACGGCATGATGTATCCGCACACGCGCATCATGCTGCTGTTTCCGCCGATCCCGATGCCGGCGTGGCTGTTCGTCACCGGCTACGGCGTGATCGAGCTGGTGCTGGGCGTCACCGGAACCGAGGCCGGCGTGGCGCACTTCGCGCATCTCGGCGGCATGGCCGGCGGCTTCCTGCTGATCCAGTACTGGCGCGGCAAGCTGCCGCTCAAGCCCCGACGCCGTCTGATGCGCTGACGCGGCCTACTTCAACACCAGGAAGTCGGTGCTGACGACGAAGCGCACCGCGTCCAGGCGCGGCCGCGCGCCGGCCAGCGCGGCGTCCAGCGCCGCGCGCTCGGCGGCGATGGCCTCGATCTCGGTCGTGGTCACCGCCGGGTTGACCGCGCGCAGCGCCTGCAGGCGCGCGTGCTCGCCATCGAGTTGCGTGCGCATGGCCGTCCGCGCCGTTGCGGCCACGACGGTGGCCTCGACGGCGGCAAGGCGGGTGGCCTGCTCCAGCATCGGCGGCACCAGTTTGGCCAGAAACTTGCGGTAGCGTGCCGGATCGACCGGCCGCTCGCCGGCGCGCGTCAGCGCCTGCGCCGACGGCGCGAACCCGGGCCGCGGCTGCAGGCGCGTGTCGACCGTCAGCGTCAGCGGCGTCGGCGGCAGGAAACGCTCGACGTCCAGCCGGCGCTCGGCCACGCACTCGAGCAGGAACACGGTTTGCAGCAGCGCCGTGCGTGCCGGCAGCGTCTCGTCGACCAGGAACGCCGCGTTGCCCTGCTCGCCGGACAGCAGCAGGTCGAGCGCGCCGGTGATCATCGGGTGATCCAGCCGCAGCAGCGGCAGCTCCTCGCGCGTCAGCGCCGTGGCGCGCTCGAAGGTGGCCTGCTGCGGCCCGTCCTTGAGGCCGGGGAAGGCGTCGGTGACGAGGTACTCGGGATCGAGCAGCACCGCGCGGCCACCGTCGAGGTCCTCGTGATGCACGCCGAAGCGCTCGAGCAGGCGCAGCACGAAACCGTCGCGGGCGCGATCGGCGTCGTCGTCGGCCAGCGCGTGGCGCAGCGTCTCGGCGGGCGCGACGCGCGCGGCGGCGAGTTCCAGCAGGCGATCGCGGCCGGCGGCGATCGCGGCGGCCAGCTCGGCATGCGCCGCGGCGGTTTCGGCGATCAGCACGTCCAGCTCCTGATCGGCATCCACGGCGCCCTGCGCATGCGCCACCGCGAGTTCGACCAGGGTGCTGCCGAAGCGCCGCAGCAGCTCGCGGCCGTCGGCCGGGCTGCTGCGCAGGCCGTCCACGCCCTCGGCGTGCCAGCGCGCCAGCGCGTGCTGCGCGGTGCCGCGCAGCACATGGTGGTGCAGGGTGATCGGGTGCTGCTGGCCGATGCGGTCGAGGCGGCCGATGCGCTGTTCCAGCAAGTCCGGATCGAGCGGCAGATCCCACAGTACGAGACGGTGCGCGAACTGGAAGTTGCGACCCTCGGAGCCGATCTCCGAACACAGCAGCAGGCGCGCGCCGGCAGGCGCCGCGAACCATGCCGCGTTGCGGTCGCGCTGGACGATGCTGAGGCTTTCGTGGAAGCGCGCGATGCCGATGCCGGTGCGCGTGCGCAGGGCTTCTTCCAGGGCCAGCACCTTGGCTTCGCTGCGCGCGATCAGCAGGAACTTGTCGCGCGGATGCGTCTCCAGCAATCCCAGCAGCCACGGCAGACGCGGATCCTCGGCGTAGTCGAACGCGTGCGTCGGCGCCGGCGTCTGCACGTCGGCGAGAAACTCGGCCAGCAGCGGCTGCCGGCGCGACTCGTCGAGATCGGCATCCACCACCTCGAGCGCCGGCACCCGCGCCGGGAATCCGCCCACCGCCGCGCGGCGGTTGCGCAGCATCACCCGGCCGGTGCCGTGGCGATCCACCAGCGCGTCGAGCAGGGCGTCGGCTGCGGCCGGATCGGGATAGGCCGCCAGCGCGGCACGCGCGGCGTCGTCATCGGCAAGCCGATCCGCCAGTGCGCTGCGCTGCACGGCATCCAGCGGCGCACGCGCCGGCAGTGGCTCGGCCAGTGCCGACAGCGCGCGATAGCCGTCGGCCTCGCCCAGGTAGGCATCGAGGTTCGCGTAGCGCGCCGGATCGAGCAGGCGCAGCCGCGCGAAGTGGCCGCTGCGGCCCAGCTGCTCGGGGGTGGCGGTCAGCAGGATCACGCCCGGCGTACGCAGCGCCAGACGCTCGACCAGCGCATAGCGCGGGCTGGCCGCGTCGGGCGTCCATTCGAGGTGATGCGCCTCGTCCACCACCAGCAGATCCCAGCCGGCCGCCTCGGCCTGCTGCGCGCGCCGCACGGAGCCTTCCAGCAGCCCCAGCGGCACGATCGCCAGCTGTTCGTCCTCGAACGGATTGCGGCCATCGCCGGCCATCTCGATCGCCTCGCAGCGCTCCTCGTCGTACAGCGCGAAGGCAAGGTTGAAGCGGCGCAGCAGTTCGATGAACCACTGGTGCACCAGGCTGTCGGGCAGCAGCACCAGCACGCGCTGGACGCGCCCGGCAGCGAGCAGGCGCGCCATGATCAGGCCGGCCTCGATGGTCTTGCCCAGACCGACCTCGTCGGCCAGCAGCAGACGCGGCGCACGGCGCGCGATCGCGGCCTCGGCCACGCGCAGCTGATGCGGGATCAGATCCACGCGCGCCGCGGCGACACCCCAGGCGGGCGAGCGTCGTGCGGCCGCACGGCGGTTGAGCGCTTCGAGGCGGAAGTCGAACGCAGCCGGTGCGTCGACGCGCCCGGCGATCAGGCGCTCGTCGGCCTGCGACACCGCCTGCTCGTCGTCGAGCTCGCCCTCGCTCATCTCCTTGCCGTCGCCGGCGTAGATCAGCAGCCGGTCGCGGATCTCCACCCGCTCGACCAGGAAGGCGCGGCCCTTGCCGGCAACGCGTTGGCCGGGCCGGAACTCCGCGCGTGCCAGCGGCGCCGACTCCTGCGCGTACTGGCGCACCACGCCGGCCTTGGCGAACAGCACCTGCACGCCGCGGCCCTCGACGCGCAGCACGGCGCCGAGGCCGAGTTCGGGTTCGGCGGTGGAGATCCAGCGTTGACCGGGGTGGAAGTCCATGCACGCATCGACGGGACGGGGACCGCCGATTATCCGCCCCGATGCCAGCGGCGCCTAGCACGCATCGCGCGTGCCAAGCACCGGCGTGCGATGTGACTGATTCGTTCGGCTGCCGCGCCGGGCTGTGCGTGTCTCATTTCTTTGTCATGACGCCAGGCCCTTCGCTGCGCTCGGCGTCTCGCCATGCCAGAGCCTTCGCTGCACGCGGGGCGTCTCGTCATGGAAGACCCTTCGCTGCACTCAGGGTGACAACTTCGTTGTCATCCTGAAGCCGCAGGCTGAAGGATCTGGCCAGCGATCGACGCCGGGCCAGCGACCGACGCCGGGCCAGCGATCGACGCCGGGCCAGCGATCGACGCCGGGCCAGCGATCGACGCCGGGCCAGCGATCGACGCCGGGCCAGCGATCGACGCCGGGCCAGCGATCGACGCCGGGCCAGCGATCGACGCCGGGCCAGCGATCGACGCCGGGCCAGCGATC
>JAJYTG010000028.1 GCA_021793195.1 Pseudomonadota bacterium | reverse complement strand
TAGCCGCGCAGCGGCGAGTCGGCCGGGCAGCGGCCGGGATTGCGCGTCAGCGCCACTGCGCGCGGCAGCACCGGCACGATGGCAAAGTCGGGATGCGCGCGCCAGAGACCTCCGAGCACACGCGCGCCGGCATCCCACTGCGACATCGGCGGCACATCGGCGACCGCCTCGATGGTGCGCAGCAGATCGACCTGCGAAGTGCGCGCCGTGACCAGCGCGCCCGGGCGCACCCACGGCCCGGCGGCGACCGCCAGCGTGCGGTGCGCATCAATGTGATCGGCGCCGGACTGCGCATCATCCTCGGTGACCAGCACCAGCGTGTGCTTCCAGGCGGGCAGCATGGACAGCGTGTGGATCACGTCCGCGGTGGCGCGGTCGTTGTCGGCGACGTAGGCATCCGGGGTCAGATAGCAGGGTGTCGCTCCTGCGGTGTGATCATCCGGCAACCACAGGTAGAGCACGCGCGGCAGATGACCGGCGTGGGCGCGGATCCAGCGGTCGGCAATCGCGGCGCGCTGCGTGTCGAGAATCAGTCGATCCCAGGCCGGATAGTCCACGGCGAGGTGCGCGCGCAGCGCCGGCGAGATGGCGCCGAGCCGCGAGCGCGAGGCGAACTCGCCGAAGTCCTCGAACGACACGCGGTGCGCGAGGAGATCGTTGAACAGGAACAGCCGCGCCGGATAGCTGATCCACGGGTTGGACCAATGCCCGAGCGCGGACAGGTTGCGATAGATCGCGAACGGATTGCGCGCACCGGCCGCCTCGGGATCGAGCGCCTGCGTCCAGCCGGAGTTTGCGACCAGCCCGCGGCCTGAGTAGTACTGCGGCCAGGTGCGCTGCACGAAGTCCGAGTCGACGCCGGCCGTGGTCCACTGGTGACCCTGCGAGGTGACCTCGCCGTCGGCGTCGAAGTTGACGAACAGTGCGCCGCGCGCGGCCAGCGCGTAGAGGTTGGGCAGTTCGCGCGGACCGTACAGATCGAGTTTCGGATCGGCCCAGGCGCCCGCGGCGGCGTAACGGCCGAAGTCCTCGTCGAAGGTCTTGTTCTCGCGCAGGATAAAGATGACGTGGCGGATGTGCGCGTGCAGCCAGCGGGTCGCCGTGGCGTTGTCCCGGGCGCGTGCCGCGCGTTGCGCGTCGCCGAAGCCGTTGTCGTGCAATGCCGCGGCGGTCCACGCCGTCAACGCGCCCGGCAGCGCCGCGAGATCCACCCGCTGCAGCAGGCCGTGCATCATCGTGCCGACCCACTGGTGCCGCAGATTGGGGCCGCTGCCCAGTCCCTTGGCGGCGGTCACGTAGAGCGCGCCGTCGGCGACGGCGAGCGCGCTGGGATACCAGCCAGTCGGGATCAGGCCCAGCCGCCGCCCGTCGCGCAGCGCATAGACGGCGACATCGTCGTTGCCGGCATTGGCGACGAACAGGCGCCCCCCGGCGATGGCGAGCGCATCCGGCACGCTGCCCGGCGGCGCGCCGGGATAAGGCGCGTCGTCGATGCTCCTCACCACGCGCAGGCGATGCACGTCCACCGCCACGACGCGGTCGAGATTGCTGTCGGCCACCCACACGATGGCGCTGCCGGGTTCGGCGGCCAGTGCCGTGGGATGCGCGCCGCCGGCGTTGTCGGCGACAAACGCAGGTCCGGTGGCGACGTGTCCCGCGACGCGCCACGCGGCACGGTCGATCACGGTCACGCCGTTGCCGCCCCAGTCGCTGACCACCAGCCGTGCGCCGTTATCGGCCAGTGTCACCGCAAACGGATAGGCGCCGACGTTGAGATAGTCGATCGCGCCGCTGGCGAGGTCGACGCGGGCCAGGCTGTTGGCCAGCAGCCCACTGACATAGGCGTGCACGCCACCCGGTCCGAGTACCACGCTGTCGGGATAGAAGTGCCGCGGCTGCGAGCGGTCGCCGGCGTACTGGTAGGGATATTGCGTGCCCGGAAACGGCTGCCACTGCAGGGCATAGCGCCGCGCCACCTGCAGCTTGCCGTCGCGCCGACGCAGTGCCAGCAGGTTGTCGCTGGCGCCGCCGGTGACGTAGAGCGTGCCGTCCGCTGCCGCGGCCATGCCTTGGAACAGGTTCTGCTGCGGCAGCACGGTGTCGCGTTGCGCCCTGGCGTCGGTGGTGTTCGCCGCGCGCGGCAGCACCGCGGCTCCCGGTGCCGCCGCCCGGGGTGCCGCGCGTCGCGCGTCCAGCCCGTCGCGTGCGGCGAGATCGCCGGCGGCGAACAGGCGGATCGTCTGCGCCGGTCCGGCGCCGTTGCCCAGGACCGCGAGCGTATCGCCCAGCGCCACCACTGCGGTGGGAAAGTTGGGCGTCGCGGCGAGCGTGCCCACCGGCGTCAGGCGGCGGCCGCTGGGCAGCAGCGCGCCGGTCTCCTGCGCGGTAGCGTGGCCGGCAGCCATCAGCGCCAGCGTCACCACGGCGATGCCGGCGATGTCGGCGAAGCCGGGCCGTGCAGGGCGCGGCGCGGGCGGTAGTGCAGACAGGTTCGTCATGGCGATAACTCGTGAGGCGGCGGCAAGCCCGCATCAAACTGCGCCGGGATGACTTGCAGGTTAAGCGTACCCTACGATGGACTTGCGATCCGGACCGGGTTGCCGGCTCGATGGGATCGCGCGTCATCCGCCACTCCGAGTCCTGTTCGCAGCAGTCGCCCGGCACGATGTCCGCGCGGTGCGGACGCGCGCAAGTCTATTTCGCCTCGTCGACCATCCGGATGACCTTGGTCTCGACTTCGGCGGCGATTTCGGCCAGGTCGACGTCGGTCGACAGCGTCGCCAGCATGGGCACGGGCCGGATCAGGCCGATCCTGGTCCGGCCCTTTTCGGTGTACACCGAAATCCGGCAGGGCAGCGCCATGTTCAGGCGCATGTCCGTCGCCAGGACGCTTGCGGCCTGGACGGGATTGCAGACTTCGAACACCTGGCACTGCTCGGCGAAAGCGATGCCCTTGCTGCGCAGGGTCGCGCCGAGATCGTGCACGTGCAGGACACCGAACCCGTGGCGGATCACCGCTGCCTGCAGGTCGGCGGCGGCTTCGGCAAATGGCTTGGGGCTGTCGACGATGTAATACATGGCTGCCTCGCGGAGCATCGGATCGGGCGGGCGTCCCGGCATCATGCCGGAAGTTCGCCTGTGGTGAGTGGCGACAGCTCGACCGCTTCGCGGGTCACCCGCAGCAGCGAGCCTTGCTCGTACCAGTCGCCCAGCACGATGCGCTGCGCCGGCGCGCCGTCGAGCATGAGCTCGTGGATGGCCGGACGATGGGTGTGACCGTGGATCATGCGGCTGACACCGGCGGTGCGCAGCGCGTGCGCGACGGCGTCGGCATTGACATCCATCAGCGCCTCGCGGGCGCCCTGCTGATGGTCGCGGCTGGCGGCGCGCGCCTGCGCGGCGAAGTCCTTGCGTGCCGCCAGCGGCCGGGCGAGGAAATCGCGTTGCCAGACAGGATCGCGCACCTGGCGCCGGAACGCCTGGTAGGCCTCGTCGTCGGTGCACAGGGTGTCGCCGTGCAGCAGCAGGGTCGGCGTGCCGGCCAGCGTGTGCACCACACCGTCCTCGAGCCGTGTCAACCCCGCACGTCGCGCGTAGTCGGCACCGAGCAGAAAGTCGCGATTGCCGGCCATGAAGTACAGCGGCACGCCGGTCGCGCGCAGGTCGGCCAGCGCGGCGGCGACGCGCGCGGGCAGTTCGCTGTCGTCATCGTCGCCCACCCAGGCCTCGAACAGGTCGCCAAGGATGTAGAGCGCCGTCGCCTGGCGCGCCTGCTCACGCAGGAAACGCTCGAACAGCGCGGTGATCCGCGGGCGCGCCGCATCGAGATGCAGGTCGGAGATCAGCAGGATCGTCATGCTGCGACGGCAGCGCGCGCGGTGTGCGGGGGCAACCGCTGCGGGCGCGTCACCGGCTCAGTGCCGCACGACCGGCTTGCGGAGGGCCGGCTTTTTCGCCGGTACCGCTGCCGGCAGCGGGGCGCCCGCCGGCAGCACGCTCACCGACTCGATTTGCGGCAGCGGATGCGGCACGTCGGCGGTGAACGGGCCCTGCGCGGCGGTCGGCAGGTCACCGATCCTGTCCACCACATCCATGCCCTGGATGACCTTGCCGAACACGGTGTAACCCCAGGTCGCGCCGCTCTGGTCGCTGACGAAATCCAGACGCGGATTGTCCACCAGGTTGATGAAGAACTGCGCGGTCGCCGAATTGGGGTCGGCGGCGCGCGCGGCGGCGATGGTGCCGCGCAGGTTGCTGAGACCGTTGTTGGCCTCGATGGCGATCGGTGCGCGCGTGCGCTTGGCGGTCAGCGCGCTGGTGTACAGGCCGCCCTGCACCAGGAAACCCTTGATCACGCGGTGGAACACGGTGCCGGCATAGAAGCCGTCGTGCACATAGTGGAGAAAATTGGCGACGGTCTTGGGCGCTTTCTCCGGGTACAGCTCGAGCACGATGTTGCCCATCGAGGTCTGCATCAGCACGCGCGGATCCGGCGCGGGCGGCGCAGCAACGCTGGCGGCACCCGCAGGCTCGGCGGCGGGCTTGACTGCGGCGGGCTTGGCCGGCGCGGCGGACGCGGCCAGCGGGAGCAGGGCGGACAGCAGCAGAGGCAACAAGTGTTTCGACATGGCCGTGGGAATCGGACGGACGATGCGCAGATGATACGCGTTCGTCGCGCCTCGGCCCGGCGCGCCTCAGCCGGGTTCGCGCGCGAACACTGCCAGCTCCAGCCGCAGGCCCAGTTCGCCGATCTGTGTCCGCTCGACCTCGAGATCGGCCACCGTCAGCGGGTGGTGCTCCAGCCAGTCGGGCGGCAACGCCAGCCGCAGGCGGTGGTCGTGCGCGTCCAGACCCAGCGGCGGCAGCGGTTCGGGACGCCGGGCGCGATGAAACAGCACGGCCAGGCGCAGCAGCGCGGTGATGCGCCGCGCCAGCAGCTTGTGCCGTACCGGCAGTGTCGCCAGTACCGTCTTGTCGGGCTTGCGCCGATGGCATTCGACCACCACCGCCAGCAGTTGCTGGTCCTGGCGCGAGAATCCGGCCAGGTCCGAATTGCGCAGGATGTAGGCACCGTGGCGATGATGCTGGCTGTGCGCGATGGCCAGGCCGATCTCGTGCACGCGCGCGGCCCATGACAGCCATTCGCGCGCCTCGCTGTCGAGCGACCAGTCGGGCGCCACCTGGTCGAACAGCGCCAGGGCCGTGGCCTCGACGCGCGCGGCATGGCCGTCATCGACGCCGTAGCGGCGGGCGAGGGCGGCGATGCTGGCGGCGCGCGGATCGCGGCCCTCGGCACGACCGATCAGATCCCAGAGCATGCCCTCGCGCATCGCCGACTCGACCGCGACCAGGCGCTCGATGCCGAGGGCCTCGAAGGCCGCTTCGAGAATCACTACGCCGCCGGCCAGCACCGGCGCGCGCTCCTCGACCAGGCCCGGCAGATTCAGGCGTCCGATGTCGCCGAGGGTCAGCAGGGCCTCGCGCAGGCCGGCCAGCGCGGCGCGGGTCACGCCGAACTCGCTCAGACCCATCGCCAGCACGACCGACTCGATCGCCTTGGCGGTCCCCGAGGAACCGTAGACCTCGTCCCATCCGGCCTCGCGGTAGTTCTCGACGAACTGCTGCAACAGCACGCCGATCTCCTCGCGTGCGCGCTGCCAGCGCTTGCGCGTCAGCTTGCCGCCGGGAAAGAAGCGCAGGGTCGAGGCCACGCAGCCGACCTGCACGCTCTCGGCGTGCAGCGGCGCCAGTTCGCGGCCGATGATGAACTCGGTGCTGCCGCCGCCGATGTCGATCACCAGCCGGCGACGCCTGGAGCCGGGCAGGCCGTGGGCGACGCCGAGAAAGATCAGGCGACCTTCCTCGCGCCCGGAGACGATCTCGACCGGATGGCCCAGCGCGGTCTCGGCCGGCAGCAGGAAAGCCTGCGGCGAGCGCAGCTGGCGCACGGTGTTGGTGGCGACGGCGCGCACGTGCTGCGGCGCCAGTCCGGTCAGACGCTGGCCGAAACGCGCCAGGCAGGCCAGCGCGCGGGCACGGTGCTCGGCATCCAGGGCGCCGTCCTGGCGCAGACCCGCGGCCAGCCGCACGGTGTCGCGCAGGCGGTCGATCACCCGCGGCTCGCCGTGCTGGTAGCGCGCCACCACCATGTGGAAGCTGTTGGAGCCGAGATCGATCCCGGCCAGCAGCTCTCCCTCGCGGATCTCGACGTTGCGCGGCGCGGACACGGCATCCCCTTCGGCGGCGCGCGGATTCTCGCACGCGTGCAGGGCGAGGCGGAACGCCGGATTGCCGCAGCACGCATCCGCGTTCGGCCGTGTCATGCCGGCCGCGGGCGCTCGCCTCAGTCCGGGCCCGGGTCGCCCCGACGCCGCGATTTTGCGCGGGCAATCGCGGCGAGCACGGCGGTGTGGCTGGCGCTGGCCTGATCGGCCGCCGCCTGGCGCCGCTCGCGCTCCTGCTCGCGCAGCAGACGCGCGTTGCGTGCCGTGAAGCGCTCGCGCGCCGCGTCGGCGCGCTGCCGACGCTGCGCCACGGACTCGGCCGCGCGCCCGGCGTCGACCATCACGATGCAATCCACCGGGCAGGGCGGCAGGCACAGCTCGCAGCCGGTGCAGCGATCGATCAGCACGCTGTGCATCAGTTTGGGCGCGCCGATGATGGCGTCCACCGGACAGGCCTGGATGCACTTGGTGCAGCCGATGCAGTCGGCCTCGACGATCAGCGCGATCCGCGGCGGCTTTTCGACGCCGCAGGCCGGATCGAGCGGCAACGGCGCGCGCGCCAGCAATGCCGCGAGATCGGCGATGCCGGCCGCGCCGCCCGGCGGGCAGCGGTTGATCGCGGCGCCATCGCGTGCGATGGCCTCGGCGTAGGGCCGGCAGCCGCCGTGGCCGCACTGGCCGCACTGCGTCTGCGGCAGCAGGGCGTCGATGCGGTCGATCAGCTCTCGGGTGGCAGCGGGCACGGATGGCATGTCGCTGGGCATCGCTCGGCGGGTTGCGTTGAAAAGAACAGCTGCGCAACGTGTGGAAACCCGCACCCCGACCCCTCCTCTCGCGCGGATCGTCTAGTGGCGGGGGCGGGGCTCGCCGCATGCACGGCCCGGGCTACTTGACCGGCATGCCGGCCCGAGCGCCGATGTCGGCATCCAGCAGAAACAGGTCGCTGCCGCCGCTGCCGGCCGAGAGGATCATCCCTTCCGACACGCCGAAACGCATCTTGCGGGGCGCCAGATTGGCGATGAAGACTACACGACGGCCGATCAGCTTGCCGGGCTCTGGATAAGCCGCGCGGATGCCGGAGAAGATCTGCCGTGTGCCCAGTTCGCCGGCGTCCAGTTCGAAGCGCAGCAGCTTGTCCGAGCCGTCGACGAATTCGCAGGCCAGCACGGTGGCGACGCGCAGGTCGAGCCT
The DNA here is from genome assembly GCA_021793195.1 of Pseudomonadota bacterium. GTDB lineage: Bacteria > Pseudomonadota > Gammaproteobacteria > Xanthomonadales > Rhodanobacteraceae > Metallibacterium. The sequence continues at coordinate 12,532 of JAJYTG010000028.1, read as the reverse complement.
GGCGAAGTCGTCGATGGAGACAAGCGCGGGACTCGGAGAAGCCGCATCGGGACCCGGGACCCGGGACCCGGGACCGGTGGAGTCGGAGTTCGCAGATGCGGACGCGGGAGGGGAGTTCATCGGTCGTGCCCTCGGTGCGGCGGCGGGTGCTGCCGGCTGCAGGGATTCGGTGGACGCCGCGATCATCGCCTCGACCTGCTTGCGGTCGATGCGGGCGAGCAGCGGCGTGAAGGCGTTGATGCGGTGGCCGAGCAGGGGCCGCGCGGCGGCGTCGAAATCCTTGATCGGCGCATTCAGGAACGCTTCGGCACGGGCGACCGTGGCCGGCAGAATAGGTTTGAGCCAGCCGGCCAGCAGGCGAAAAGCTGACAGCGCGAAGGTGCAGACCTGGTGCAGTTCTGCGCGCCTGGACTCGTCCTTGGCCATCTGCCAAGGCGCTTTCTTGGCGATATAGGCATTGATCTCATCGGCCATCAGCACGAAGTTGCGCGCTACCTCCGCAAACTCGGCATCCACGTAGAGCCTCGGCACGTTGTCCAGATGGCTGGCTAACCAGAGCAGTAGCCTGTCTCCCTCAGGAGATAGCGCCGCAGCGGTTTGCCCGTCAAAAAAATTGTGCACAAATCCCGCGGTGCGACTGGCGATATTCACCCACTTGCCGACCAGGTGCGAGTTGACGCGCTCCTCGAAGGCGACCAGATCGAGATCGACGTCGGTGGGCGCCGGCCCGAGCATGCTGGCGAAGTAGTAGCGCAGGTACTCCGGTTCGAGTCCGGCGTCGAGGTAGGTGCGCGCCTGGATGAAGGTGCCGCGCGATTTGGACATCTTGGCGCCGTTGACGGTCAGATAACCGTTGACGTGCAGCGCGGTCGGCACGCGGTAGCCGGCGCCGTGCAGCATCGCCGGCCAGAACAGGCCGTGGAAGTTGATGATGTCCTTGCCCAGAAAATGGTGCAGCTCGGTAGTGCTGCCGTTGCCGAGGAACTCATCGAAGCTCGCAGATCCCAGGCCGAGCGATTTGCCGTGCTCGCTGTCGCACAGCGCGCGGAAGCTGGCGAGGTAGCCGATCGGCGCATCCAGCCAGACATAGAAATACTTGCCCGGCGCATCGGGAATGGCGAAGCCGAAGTACGGCGCGTCGCGCGAGATGTCCCAGTCGCGCAGTCCGCCATCCAGCCACTCGCGCAGCTTGGCCTTGACCGCCGGATGCGCGACGTCGCCTGCGAACCACTCGCGCAGCAGGGCCTCGAAATCGCCCAGCCTGAAAAAGTAGTGCTCCGAGTCGCGCAGCTCCGGCGTCGCGCCCGACATCACCGAGCGTGGCTCGATCAGGTCGGTCGGCGCGTAGGCCTTGCCGCAGACCTCGCAGTTGTCGCCGTACTGGTCGGGTGATTTGCAGTGCGGGCAGGTGCCCTTGACGTAGCGGTCGGGCAGGAACATGCCCTTGACCGGATCGTAGAGCTGCTGAATCGAACGCCGGGCGATGTGGCCGCCGTCGCGCAGGCGCGCGTAGATCGACTCGGCAAGAACGCGGTTCTCGTCGCTGTGCGTCGAGTGGTAATGATCGAAGTCGACGCCGAACGCGGCGAAGTCACGCTCGTGCCCGCGCTGGATGTCCGCGATGAAAACGTCGGGTGCGACGCCGGCTTTCTCGGCGGCCAGCATGATCGGCGTGCCGTGGGCGTCGTCCGCGCAGACGAAGTGCGCGCTGTGGCCAGCCATGCGCTGCGCGCGCACCCAGATGTCGCCCTGGATATAGCCCAGCAGATGGCCCAGATGCAGATGACCATTGGCGTAGGGCAGGGCGCAGGTGACCAGCGAGCGGCGGTTCATGGCGCGGACGGACGTCCAGACGAAACAGCCGCGGATTATGGCATGCGCCGGCGCACCGGCAGGCCAGGACGCCGGCTGGACGAGTGCGCGGCGGAGCAGCCGCGCTTCGGCAGGACAGACCCTGCGTTGCGCTCAGGGTGACAAGTCTGAACCCGGGTCCCGGGTCCCGGGTCCCGGATTCCGGCCGGCTTTCCCGCTTATTCCTCGCGCAGCCAGGTCTGGCTGCGACCGAACAGCGAGAAGCCGATGTAGCCGCGCACCGACAGCTTCTTGCCGCCGTCGATCACGTGCATGCTGCACTTGTAGATCTTGCCGCTCTTGGGATCGAGGATCTGGCCGCCGTCCCACTCGTTGCCGTCCTGCTTCATGTTCCACAGGATGGTCATGCCGACCACCGGCTGATTGTGGCGGGCGCCGTCGCACTGGTCGCAGATCGGGTGCGGGCCCTGCTTGGACTTGAGCACCTTGACGACCTTGCCCTCGAGCTGGCCGGCAACCTCGCTGATCTGCACCAGCGACTTGGCTTCGCCGGTCTTGTCGTCGATGGTCTTCCAGGTGCCGACCGGCGTCATCAGGTCGCCGGCCGGCCCCCCCGGCGGCGGCTGTTGCGCCTGGGCTGCCAGCGTCGTTCCCAGCAGCAAGGCGGTGGCGAGGGCCATACGATGGATCGTGTGCATGATGCCTGCTCCCGTGGATGATCGAGATCGGGCGAGACTGATCGCGGTGGCGGATGGCGTCAAGGCGCACTGCGGCGAGGCCGTGCTCTGGCATACTTTGCGGTCTGACGGAGGCCGGCCGCGCGCGAGCCGGTCCCGAGCCCCGCATGCGCCGTCAATTGGCGCGGTCTGGTCATGACAAGGCAGCCATCCCGATGAGTGAAACGATCGAAGCGCGCGCGCGCGCGCTGCTGGCCGGCATCCCCGATCCGCACACGGGCGTCGATCTGATCGCCTCCGGCATGCTGCGGGCGCTGGGCGTGGACGGCGATCGGGTGGCGGTCGACCTGCTGCTCGGCTATCCCGCCGCCGGCTGGGTCGACGCGCTCAAGCGCCTCGTCAAGACGACGCTGGAGGCCGACCCGGCCATCAGCACCGCCACGGTCTCGGTCAGCACGCAGATCGTCGCGCACAAGGTGCAGGGCGCGCTGGCGCCGCTGCCCGGGGTCAAGAACATCATCGCCGTCGCCTCCGGCAAGGGCGGCGTCGGCAAGTCCACGGTCGCGGCCAATCTGGCGCTGGCGCTGCTGGCCGAGGGCGCCGCGGTCGGCGTGCTGGACGCCGACATCTACGGCCCCAGCCAGGCGCTGATGCTGGGGCTGGCGGGGCGCCCGCAGTCGCCGGACGGCAAGAGCATCGAGCCGATGCGCGCACACGGCCTGCAGGCGATGTCGATCGGCGTGCTGGTCGGCGACAACACGCCGATGATCTGGCGCGGGCCGATGGTCACGCAGGCGCTGCAGCAGCTGCTCAACGACACTCGCTGGCAGGACCTCGACTATCTGATCATCGATCTGCCGCCGGGCACCGGCGACATCCAGCTGACGCTGGCCCAGCGCGTACCGGTCGCGGGCGCGCTGATCGTCACCACGCCGCAGGACATCGCCCTGCTCGACGCGCGCAAGGCTCTGGCGATGTTCCAGAAGGTCGAGGTACCGATCCTCGGCATCGTCGAGAACATGGCCACCCACGTGTGCACCGCCTGCGGTCACGAGGAGCATGTGTTCGGCGAAGGCGGCGGCGCACGCATGGCCGGCGAGTACGGCGTGACCCTGCTGGGCTCGCTGCCGCTGGATATCCGCATCCGCGAACAGGCCGACGGCGGCACGCCCACGGTGGCGGCGATGCCGGATTCCGACATCGCCCTGCGCTATCGCGACATCGCCCGGCGCTGCGCCGCGCGGCTGGCGCTGCAGGCCAGGAACAAGTCGATCCAGTTTCCGAAGATCGTCGTCCACGACAGCTGAGCGGCAGAAACCGGGAGCAGAAACAGGAAGTGCGATCCCGCCAGCTTGCCGCATTTCCTGCTCCCCATTTCCAATTTCCAACCCCCGTCCGAAGCGAGCCCGATGAGCATCAAATCCGACCACTGGATCCGCAGCATGGCCGCGCAGCACGGCATGATCGAGCCGTTCGCGCCGGACCAGGTGCGCGAGCACGAGGGCCGCAGGCTGATCTCCTACGGCACCTCCAGCTACGGCTACGACGTGCGTTGCGCCGACGAGTTCAAGGTGTTCACCAACATCAACTCGACGATCGTCGATCCCAAGGCCTTCGACGCGCGCAGCTTCGTCGACGTCAAGGCCGACGTGTGCATCATCCCGCCCAATTCCTTCGCGCTCGCGCGCACGGTCGAGTACTTCCGCATCCCGCGCTCGGTGCTGACGGTGTGTCTGGGCAAGAGCACCTACGCGCGCTGCGGCATCATCGTCAACGTCACCCCGCTGGAGCCGGAGTGGGAGGGCCACGTGACGCTGGAGTTCTCCAACACCACACCCCTGCCGGCGAAGATCTACGCCAACGAGGGCGTGGCGCAGATGCTGTTTTTCGAGTCCGACCAGGTCTGCGCGGTCAGCTACCGTGACCGCGCCGGCAAGTACATGGGCCAGCGCGGCGTTACACTGCCGCGGGCCTGAGATCGCCGCCGAGGAGAATCCCCGCATGCTTCGCACCCCAACGCCGTTTCGTCTTCTGGCCGCGCTGCTGGCCCTGGCCGGCGTGATCGCGCTCGCCGGCTGCAACCCCAACATCCGCCGTGGCGCCAATGTCGAGGTGGTGGCGCCCAGCCATTACGACATGACCCTGCAGAGCTACAAGGACGGCCAGTTCCTGCTCCATGGCGCGCTGCTGTCGGCGGACGATCTCGCCAGCCACTTCCGTTATCTCGACGGGCAGAAAAAGCTGCCCAAGGTGGTGTTGCTGGAGCCCAGCAAGGACTACAAGATCAAGGACGGCCAGCTGCGCTTCTTCGCCAGCCTGCAGTTGACCTACGGGTTCACCGGCTACGTCATGCTCGACGGCAAGCTGACCGTGCTCAACGCCAAGGCCGAGGCGGAGCCGAAGAAGAAATAGCGCACCGGGTGCCTCGACTTGCTCCGCGGCGCGGCAAGGGCGCTGCGCGTGATGCTCATGGTCTTGTCATCCTGAGCGACGCGAAGGATCTGGCGGACAGCGCCAGCTCGACGTGCCGGAGCAATTGCGCGACATCGCTGATTGCGCCATGGCCGCGGATGGTTCCTATCGCCAGATGCTTCGCTGCGCTCAGCATGACAAGAGCCTTGGTGACGCGGCAGCAGCCCAGGTGCTTCGCTGCGCAGATCCTTCGCTGCGCTCAGGATGACAAGGCCTTCGGCATGACAAGGCCTTCGGCATGACAAGGCCTTCGGCATGGCAAGGCCTTCGGCATGGCAAGGCCTTCGGCATGGCAAGGCCTTCGGCATGGCAAGACCTGGGCACGGGATGGCTCGGAGCATGGGCTGGCAGCCCGCCTCCCGGTGTCATCCTGAGAGCGAAGGCCGAAGGATCTGACGGACGACAAGCATCCTGCTGCATGGCTGACCGAGGTGGCCCGGCAGGTCAGATGCTTCGCTGCGCAGATCCTTCGCTGCGCTCAGGATGACAAGGCCTTCGGCATGACAAGGCCTTCAGCATGACAAGGCCTTCGGCATGACAAGACCTGGGCACGGGATGGCTCGGAGCATGGGCTGGCAGCCCTCCTCCCGGTGTCATCCTGAGACCGAAGGCCGAAGGATCTGGCGGACGACAAGCATCCCGCTGCATGGCCGGCCGAGGTGGCCCGGCAGGCCAGATGCTTCGCTGCGCAGATCCTTCGCTGCGCTCAGGATGACAAGGCCTTCGGCATGACGGGGCCTTCGGCATGACAAGGCTTTCGGCATGATCAAGACCGCTGCTGAGCGAAGCGGAGGATCTGCGCAGCGAAGGATGACAACAAGATCCAGGCCCCGCAGGGGAGCCAGAGAATCCCGATACCTTCAGTGCGTTGCACCGGCGGCGATGCGGGCGTCGTCGCCGGTGCGCAGCGACACCTCGATGATCAGGCGCAGCGCGGCGACCACCGTGTCCAGTGCCATGCTGGGTGCGCCGTGATGGGCCGCGGCCTGCGCCGGCAGGAACGGGATATGCACGAAGCCGCCGCGCACGCCGCGCCGCTGCGCCAGCGCGTGCATCAGGCCGTAGAAGACGTGGTTGCAGACGTAGGTTCCCGCGCTCTGCGAGATCGCGGCCGGAATGCCGGCGGCGGTCAGTGCCGCCAGCACGGCCTTGATCGGCAGCGTGCCGAAGTAGGCTGCCGGCGCGCCGGCGATCACCGGCTGGTCGATCGGTTGCCGGCCGCGATTGTCCGGCATGCGTGCGTCGTCGACGTTGATCGCGATGCGCTCCAGCGACAGCCGGTCGCGGCCGCCGGCCTGGCCGACCGCGATCACCAGTCGCGGCCGGCTCGCGGCCAGCGCCGCATCGAGTGTCGCCAGCGCGTCGCCGAAGGCCGTCGGCAGCCGCGTGGCCTCGATGCGATGCCCGTCGATGCGCCGGCCGCGCAACGCGCGCACCGCTTCCCACGAGGGGTTGACCGTCTCGCCGCCGAACGGCTCGAAGCCGGTCAGCAGCACGCGCGGCGGAGCGGAAGCGGGGCGGCGGGTGGTCATGGAGGGCCTCCGGTGCGGTCAGCGGAACGCGAGCGCGCTCATCAGGACCAGATTGAACACCAGCAGCAGCAGCGCCGTCGGCCACTGCGCGCGGATCACCGCGTAGGGGCTGTCGAGCTCCAGCAGCGCCACTGGCACGATGTTGAAGTTGGCCGCCATCGGCGTCAGCAGCGTGCCGCAGTAGCCGCAGAGCATGCCCAGCGCACCGACGATCGCCGGGCTGGCGCCGTGCAGTTCGATCAGCAGCGGCAGGCCGATGCCGGCGGTGATCACCGGAAACGCGGCGAAGGCATTGCCCATGATCACGGTGAACACGACCATGCCCAGACCGTAGGCCAGCACGCAGGCGAGCCGGCTGTCGACGGGGATCAGCAGGCCGACCCCATGCGCGATGTCCTGGCCGACGCCGCTCTGGGTGAACACGCCGCCCAGCGCGGCCAGCACCAGCGGCAGCAGCGCCGCCCAGCCCAGCGTGTCCAGCAGGCGGCGGCCCTCGCGCACCGCGGCCAGCGCGGGTGCATGAGTCAGGCGCAGTGCGGCGAACACGGCCAGCAGCGAAGCCAGCGCGAGGCCGGTCAGGGTCATCTGGTTGACGGCGAACAGGCGGTGGCCGTCGACGACCATGTAGCCACCCAGCACGGCCACCAGGACCGTGACGCCGGGGATCAACAGCGCCGGCAGGAACAGTCGATGGCCCAGCCGCATCGCGCTCGACAGGCGCATTTCCGGCGAGACCTCCTCGACCTGCACGCGACGCATGCGCGGAGCCAGCAGCGCCAGCAGCAGCACGCCGACGCCGGCGATGCGGGCGGGCAGGGGATTGCCGGCGGCGTCGGCCGCGAGTACTCCGGTGCCGCCACCGAACAGCAGTGCCAGCACCGCCCAGAACGCCGCCGCCGCGAGGCGGCGCTCGCGCAGGTTGATCCATGCCGCCGCAGCGAGAAACGCCGCCAGCAGCCAGTAGGCGAATTCAATCCTCAGCATGCGCGGCCTCGGCAGCAGCGACGACGGCGCGTCGGCGGTTCAGCGCGCGCTCGAACAGCAGCACGCGCAGGGCGTGGATCAGGAACGCGGCGATCGCGGTCGGCAGCGCCCACAGCGCGATCGCCAGCGGCGCCAGTACGATGCCGTGGGTGGCATAGAAACCCTGGATCAGCAGCACCGCGCCCAGCGCGAGGAACACGTCCTCGCCGAAGAACAGGCCGATGTTGTCGGTGGCGGCGGCCATCGCACGCACGCGCTGGCGGTCGGCGTCGCCGAGCGGTGGTCCGCGCAGCTCGACGGTGGCCTCGCTCATCGGCGCCAGCAGCGGACGCACCGTCTGTGCCTGCCCGGCGACATTGGTCAGACCCAGCATCGACAGCACCTGGCGCAGCAGCAGGTAGCTGGCCAGCAGCCGCGCCAGGGTCAGGCCGCGCAGGCTGCCGATCCAGCGCGCGGCGTGCTCGCGCAGCCCGGCGCGTTCCAGCACGCCGATCGCCGGCAGGGTCAGCGCGTACAGCAGCAGCGCGCGGTTGGAGACGAAGCTGGTGCCCAGCAGGCCGAGCAGGTCGGGCACGCTGAAGCCCGCGGCCAGTCCGCTGACCACGCCGGCCACGACCACCACCAGCACCGGGTTGTCGCGGCGCACGAAGCCGGCGATCACCACCACGACGCCCAGCAGCGGCCAGTAGTTCATGGGCGATGCCCCGGCGCGGACGCCGCGCTGACCTGCACGCCGGCCGCGTCCAGCGCCCGCCGCAGGCGACGGGCGAACTCGGCCGCATCGGGGCGGTCGCCGTGCACGCACAGCGTGTCGGCGGCGATCGCGATGGGCGTACCATCGATGGCGATCGCCTCGCCGCGGGTCGCGATCCGCAGCGCCTGCGCCACCGCGGCGTCGATGTCGTCGATCAGCGCACCGGGCTGGCCGCGCGGCGTCAGCGATCCGTCCGCCTGGTAGCGGCGGTCGGCGAAGGCCTCGCGCGCGACCGTCAGCCCGAGTGCGCGCCCGGCCTCGACCAGGGCGCTGCCGGCCAAGCCGAACAGGATCAGCGCAGGATCGAAATCAAGTATCGCCTGCGCGACGGCGTCGGCCAGCGCGCGGTCGCGCGCGGCCTGGTTGTAGAGCGCGCCGTGCGGCTTGACGTGCGCCAGACGCGCGCCGGCGGCGTGCGCAAACGCGGCCAGCGCGCCGATCTGATAGAGCACGATGGCATAGGTCTCGGCAGGCGTGGCCGCCAGTGCACGACGGCCGAAGCCGACCAGGTCCGGCCAGCCGGGCTGTGCGCCCAGTGCGACGCCATGCGCGAGCGCGAGCGCAACCGTGGCCCGCATCGTTTGCGGGTCGCCGGCATGGAAGCCGCAGGCGATATTGGCCGAGCAGACGTGCGGCAGCACGCCGGCGTCGTCGCCCAGGCGCCAGGCGCCGAAGGATTCGCCGAGATCGCAGTTGAGGTCGAGGATGCGGGTCATGATGCGGCTCGGCGACGGGCGATCGCGGTCTCCATGCGCAGCAGACGCTGCTCGCGCGCTTCCAGCAGACGCGCGGCCTCGCCGGCGTCGACCGGCGCGAAGCGTAGCGCATCGCCGGGTCGCCGCTGCGCGAGGCGCGGCAGATCGACCGCGGCCAACTGACCGATGCGCGGATAGCCGCCGCTGACCGGGTGCTCGCAAAGCAGCACGATCGGCTGGCCGTTGGGCGGCAGCTGCACGGTGCCGGCGACGACGCCTTCCGAGATCAGTTCCAGCGGCGCGTGCAGCGCGAGTCGCGGTCCGTCCAGCCGGCAGCCGACGCGGTTGGACGCGGCGGCGATGCGAAACGAAGCGGCGAACAGCGCCTCGCGCGAGGCCGCGTCGAGCCGTTCGGTGTGGGTGCCCGACAGCAGGCGCAGTGGTCGCGCCACGGCGCCGTCGAACCAGGGCCGCGGATCGAGCGACCAGGCGGCGCGATCGGCAGCGCCGGCGAACGCATTCATCGCGCCCAGCGGCAGCCGGTCGCCCGCGCGCAGCGGGCGGCCCGCCAGCGGGCCAAGGCCGGCGTTGAGATCCTGGCTGCGGCTGCCCAGCACTGCCGCGACGTCGATGCCACCGCGCACGGCCAGATAGCTGCGACAGCCGTGGCGCATGCCGCCGAGCCGCAACACGCTGCCCGCTTTCAGTCGCAGCGGCGTCCAGCCGGGCAGGGCGCGGCCGTTGGCCTCGGCGGCGACCGGCGCGCCGGTCAGGGCGATCTCGACGTCGCGGTGCAGGCGCAGGGTCGGCCCGGTCAGGGTGATCTCCAGCGCGCAGGCATCGGGCGGGTTGCCGACCAGCGCATGGGCCAGCCGCAGCGCGGGCAGGTCCGCTGCGCCGGCGCGACCGATGCCGAGATGCGCCAGTCCCGGCCGGCCGCGATCCTGCAGACTGGTCTGCAGGCCGGGCGTCAGCACCTCGATCATGCGGCGTGCTCCGACAACGCCGCGTAGGTCGCGGCGTCGATCGCACGCAAGCGCACGCGCAGGCCCGGCGCCAGCCGCGCAGGCGGTGCGTGCGCGGGATCGAACAGCCGCAGCGGCGTGCGTCCGATCAGGCGCCAGCCGCCGGGCAGGACGGACGGATAGACGCCCGTCTGCGCGCCACCGATGGCGACGCTGCCGGCCGGCACGCGCAGGCGCGGGCTGGACAGCCTCGGCACCGCCAGCGCCGCGTCGAGGCCGAGCAGATAGGCGAAGCCCGGCGCGAAACCAAGCATGGCCACGCGGTAGTCGCTGGCGACATGGCGCGCGATCACTTCGCCTTGCGTGAGGCTCGTCAAGGCGGCGACTTCGGCCAGGTCCGGCCCGTGCTCGCCGCCGTAGCGGACCGGCAGTTCGACGACCGCCGTGTCGGCCGGCTCGGCATCGCCGGCGGCGACTTCCGTCCGCGCCAGAGCCTTGCGCACGGCGCCGACGAGCACTTCCGTGTCCGGCCAGCGCCGCGGATCGAAACGCAGCAGCAGGCTGGCGTAGGCCGGAGCGATGTCCTCGACGCCGGGCAGGGCGGTCGTCCGTAACGCCGACGCGGCCGCATGCACGCGGTCGTTGAGTGCGCGATCGATGATGCTGCCGAAGCGCAGCAGCAGGGCGGATTCGCCCAGCGGCTCGATCGTGCAGTCGGTGCCGCTCATGCGCGTCAGTCCATGCCGAGTCGGGCCGCGATCGTGCTGACTCGTTGGGCCCGCGCGCTTTCATCGTACGGTCGCCGCGGGCCATGGCCCCAGACCGGACCCGGCCAGGCGGCGTCGTCCTCGCGTCGCGCGACCACATGCACATGCAGCTGGCGCACCACGTTGCCCAGTGCGCCGACGTTGAGCTTGGTGCAGGGTGCGACGGATCGCAGCGCCCGCGCCGCCTGTTCCAGCTCATCGAACAGCTGCACGCGCTCGGTCGGACTCAGATCGAACAGCTCGACCAGACCCGTGCGCCGCGGTACCAGCACCAGCCACGGAAAGCGTGCGTCATCCGTCAGCAGCACGCGGCACAACGCCCGATCCGCCACGAACACCGACTCGCGGGCCAGCTGCGGATCGAGCGCGAAACCTTCGCTCATGCGGCTAGGTGTCTGGCGAAGAAGGCGAGCGTGCGTTCGCGCGCCAGCCCGGCCGCGGCCGCGTCGTAGCTGCCGCGGGCGTCGCAGTTGAAACCGTGGTCGGCGTCGTAGACATGGAACTCGGCGCCCGGATTGGCCGCGCGCACCTGCTCGCGGTCGGCTGCGCTGATGTGCGCGTCCTTCAGTCCGTAATGAAACATCAGCGGAGCCTTGGCCTGGTACCCGGTGAGCTGCGTATTGCGGCCGCCGTAGTAGCTGACCGCCGGCAGGCCCAGCTTGATCGCGGCCAGATAGGCCACGCTGCCGCCCCAGCAAAACCCGACCACGCCGATCCTGCCGGCGCCCTTGATCGCCTCGGCGGCGCTGGCCACGTCCTCCAGCGCACGATCGAAGCCGAGTTCGCCGATCAGGGCGATGCCCTTCTGCATCCCGGCCTGGTCGTAGCCCAGCTCGACCCCGGTTTCGAGATGATCGAACACCGCCGGCGCGATCGCGGTGTAGCCGGCCTCGGCGTAGCCGTCCACCACGCTGCGGATGTGCGGATTGACGCCGAAGATCTCCTGCACGACGACGATGCCGCCCTTGGGCGTGCCCTTGGGTTTGGCCCGGTAGGCGCTGATGCACTGGGTGCCGCTGGTGCCGATATTGATGGTGTCGCCCATGGGGTTTGCTCCGTGGTGGGGTCAGGTGATCAGAAGGCGAGCGTAAACCGCGAACCCGCGAAGTCAACGTCGAGACGCCGGAGAAATGCGTTGCAGACCTTACAATCGCGTTTTCGTCCGCGGTCCGCGCCATGTCCCGATCCAGTCCCAGCGTCGGTTTCGTCAGCCTCGGCTGCCCCAAGGCGCTGGTCGATTCCGAGCGCATCCTCACCCAGCTCAAGATCGAGGGCTACGCGATCGTGCCCAGCTACCGGGACGCCGACGCGGTGGTGGTCAACACCTGCGGCTTCATCGACGCCGCGGTACAGGAGTCGCTGGACGCCATCGGCGAGGCCCTGCACGAGAACGGCAAGGTCATCGTCACCGGCTGCCTCGGCAAGCGCGCCGAACTGATCCGCGAGGCCTACCCCGACGTGCTCGCCATCAGCGGCCCGCAGGACTACGCCAGCGTGATGAGCGCGGTGCACGCGGTGCTGCCGCCGGTGCACGACCCGTTTCTGGACCTGGTGCCGCCGACGGGGGTCAAGCTCACGCCGAAGCACTACGCGTATCTGAAGATTTCCGAGGGCTGCAATCACCGCTGCAGCTTCTGCATCATCCCCTCGATGCGCGGCGATCTGGTCAGCCGCCCGGTGGACGCGGTGCTGGTCGAGGCCGAGAAACTGGTCGCCGGCGGCGTCAAAGAGTTGCTGGTGATCAGCCAGGACACCAGCGCCTACGGCGTGGACCTGAAATACGCATCGCGAGAATGGCGCGGCCGCAGCTGGCGCACGCGCATGACCGAGCTGTGCGCCGGGCTTGCCGAACTCGGCGTGTGGACGCGGCTGCA
>JAJYTG010000027.1 GCA_021793195.1 Pseudomonadota bacterium | reverse complement strand
GTCGAGTACGCGCTGGCCGGCCGCAGCGGCGTGATGCCGGTGATCGTGCGCACCGCGGATGCGCCCTACCGCTGGAAGATCGCGCCGGCGCCGCTGACCCGGGTGGCCAATCACGAGAAGAAGCTGCCGAAAGGTTTCATCCGCAAGGATGGCTACGGCATCACCGCCGCCGCGCGCCGCTATCTGGCGCCGCTGATCCAGGGCGAGGCGCCGCTGCCGTACGGTCGCGACGGGCTGCCCGTCTATGTGCAGCTGAAGAACGTGGCCGTCGCGCGCAAGCTGCCCGTTTACGCGCCGGGTGCTCGCTGACCGGACTTGCGCCGAGCCCCGCAGCACTCCCTGGGTGAGTCGGATCAGCCCATGGATGCGTGGTACCGACGCCTGTTCGTCGGGCGCCGGTCCCTGATCAGATCCTTCGGGCTACGTCCTCGGCACCAGAGGGTCTTGTCATGCCGAAGGCCTCGGCACGCCGAAAGCATCGGCATGCAGAAAGCCTCGGCATGACGAAAGCCTTGTCGTCCTGAGCCCAGCGAAGCATCTGCTTTTGCGCTGCGTCAAGGCCGTGCCGCGCGGCACGCCTATACTCGACGGGGCCGCCCATGCCGGACGGCCATCCATCAACACGGGAGAGGGGTCGATGCTGCAACAGTACGGTCTAGAGATCGCGCTTGCGTGCGCGGTCGTGGCGATTCTCTACGGCATCGTGTCGGTGCGCTGGGTACTGGCGCAGCCGGCCGGCAACGCGCGCATGCAGGAGATCGCCGCGGCCATCCAGGAAGGCGCACGCGCCTACCTCAACCGCCAGTACACCACCATCGGGGCAGTGGGCGTGGTGCTGTTCGCGGTCATCGGCTTCGCTCTGGACTGGGGCACCGCGATCGGCTTCGCCGTCGGTGCCCTGCTGTCGGGCGCGACCGGCTACATCGGCATGAACGTGTCGGTGCGCGCCAACGTGCGCACCGCCGAGGCCGCGCGCAGCGGCATCGCCAAGGCACTGGGCGTGGCGTTCCGCGGCGGCGCGATCACCGGGATGCTGGTGGTGGGTCTGGGCCTGCTGGGCGTCGCCGGCTACTACAGCGTGCTGCTGCACATGGGCTACGCGGGCGACAAGGCGCTGCACGCGCTGGTCGGCCTGGCCTTCGGTGCCTCGCTGATCTCGATCTTCGCGCGTCTTGGCGGCGGCATCTTCACCAAGGGCGCCGACGTCGGCGCCGATCTGGTCGGCAAGGTCGAGGCCGGCATCCCCGAGGACGACCCGCGCAACCCGGCGGTGATCGCCGACAACGTCGGCGACAACGTGGGCGATTGCGCCGGCATGGCCGCCGACCTGTTCGAGACCTACGCGGTGACCCTGATCGCGACGATGCTGCTGGGCGGCGTGATGGCCAGCGGCAATGGCGCCGCGGCGGTGTATCCGCTGGTGCTGGGCGGCGCCTCGATCATCGCCTCGGTGATCGGCACCTTCTTCGTGCGCACCAGGCCCGGCGGCAAGATCATGAACGCGCTGTACGCCGGCGTGGTCGTGTCCGGCGTGCTGGCGGCGATCGCCTTCTGGTTCATCACCCGACAGCTGTTTCCGCAGGGCCTGCCGATCAACACGGGTGCGGTCGGCGCGCTGACGCTGTCGGCCAACGACCTGTTCGCCAGCGGCCTGATCGGGCTGGCGCTGACCGCGGCGATGGTGGTGATCACCGAGTACTACACCGCCACCGAATACGGTCCGGTGCGACATGTGGCCAAGTCCTCGACCACCGGCCACGCCACCAACATCATCGCCGGCCTCGGTGTGTCGATGAAGTCCACCGCACTGCCGGTGCTGGCGGTGTGCGCCTCGATCTGGGGCGCCTACGCCTTCGCCGGCCTGTACGGCATCGCCATCGCCGCCACGGCGATGCTGTCGATGACCGGCATGATCGTCGCGCTCGACGCCTACGGCCCGATCACCGACAACGCCGGCGGCATCGCCGAGATGGCCGAGCTGCCGCCGGAAGTGCGCGCGGTGACCGATCCGCTGGACGCGGTCGGCAACACCACCAAGGCGGTGACCAAGGGCTACGCGATCGGCTCGGCGGGCCTCGCCGCGCTGGTGCTGTTCGCCGACTACACGCACAACCTCAGCCAGCATTTCAACCTGCCGGTGGTCCACTTCGACCTCTCGAACCACTACGTGATCATCGGCCTGCTGATCGGCGGCCTGATCCCGTACATGTTCGGCGCGATGGCGATGGAAGCGGTGGGTCGCTCGGCCAGCGCGGTGGTCGAGGAAGTGCGTCGCCAGTTCCGCGACATCCCCGGCATCATGGCCGGCACCGCCAAGCCGGACTATTCGCGCGCGGTGGACATGCTGACCAAGGCCGCGATCAAGGAGATGCTGGTCCCCTCGCTGCTGCCGGTGCTGGTCCCCATCGTCGTCGCGTTCGGCTTCGGCTGGCTGGGTGGCCCGCTGGCTGGCGCCCAGGCGCTGGGCGGCCTGCTGATCGGCACCATCGTCACCGGCCTGTTCGTGGCGATCTCGATGACCACCGGCGGCGGCGCCTGGGACAACGCCAAGAAGTACATCGAGGACGGCCACTACGGCGGCAAGGGCTCGGACGCGCACAAGGCCGCGGTCACCGGCGACACCGTCGGCGATCCCTACAAGGACACCGCCGGCCCGGCGATCAATCCGCTGATCAAGATCATCAACATCGTCGCGCTGCTGCTGATTCCGCTGCTGGCGCTGCACTGATCGGATCGCTGCGGTCGTGATGCGAGGCCCCGCTGCGGCGGGGCTTCGTTTTTGCGGCATGCGCCGGGTGTTTCGCTGCGCCCGGACAGGCCAGATCCTTCGCTGTGCTCCGCAACTGTCTTGTCATGCTGAGCGCAGCGAAGCACCTGGCCTGCCGGACCACCCCTGTCGCCCATGCAGCAGGGCGCCCGTCAGATCCTTCGACCTTCGGTCTCAGGATGACAACAAACCCGACCTTGCCGCAAGCGCAACGGTCCCGTGCGGTCAGCGCGTCACCCGCAGCGAGAAGGGCGTGAAGTCGGTATCGCGGTCGTAGTAGTCCTCGTGCTCGACGCGTTTTAGAAACGCCACGATACGGTAGGTCAACGGCGTGGCCAGCACTTCCCACAGCACCTTGGCTATGTAGTTGGCCAGCATGACATCGCCGAGCAGGCGCGGGCTCCACACGCCGAGGAAGGCGACCGGATAGAACACCAGGGTGTCGACACCCTCGCCGCAGACCGTCGAACCCACGGTACGCGTCCACAGCCAGCGCCCGGCGGTGAAGATCTTCATCTTGGCCAGCACGAAGGAATTGACGAACTCGCCCACGAAGAACGCGGTGATCGAGGCGATGACGATGCGCGGGGTCTGGCCGAAGATGGTTTCGTAGGCGGCCTGATCGTGCCAGCCGCGCGCAGGCGGCAGCGCGACGACCACCGCGCTCATCAGCGAGGCGAACACCAGCGCGGTCAGGCCCGACCAGATCACCCGCCGCGAGCGCGCGTAGCCGTAGACCTCGGTGAGGATGTCACCGAACAGGTAGGAAATCGGAAAGAACAGCACGCCGGCACCGAAGGTGATGCCGTGCACCTCGGCAATCTTGGCCGGGCCGATCAGGTTGGCGCAGAGCAGGACGCAGACGAAGGCGCCGAGGATCAGGTCGTAGTAGCGGTAGCTGCGGATCGGGGCGGCCATCGGTCCTCCGTGGGCGGGTCGCGGCCACGCCTGCTCCGCACGGTGGCGAGTGAAAAGCATGCGCGCCGCGGGCGCAAGGCCATCAAGGCGCCCCTGGTCGGCGACGCGTCATGAGCAAGCGCGGCGTGCGTGCCGCCACGGCGGTGTTGCGCAGGGAGATACCCGCGGGGGCGGGGCTTCTGGAGTCGGGTCCCGGCGCCGGGATCGCCGCGCAGCGGAATGTGCGGATCATCACCACCGCCCCGCGCGTCGTGCGCGCAGGGCGGCAGCGGATGTGCCGGTCAGCGCATCAGGTCTTGTCGGCGGCCTTGAGCTTGGGCAGGTCGGCGATGATCTGCGCGGAGTTCGCACCCGGATCGACCCCGGCGTAGACCTTGGCGATGCGCCCCTGCGGATCGATGATGAAGGTGGTGCGCTTGGCGTAGTGGATGCCCATCATCGAGGTCAGCACGCCGTACTCCCCGGCGACCGTGTGACTGGTATCGGCCAGCATCGGGAATGGCGCGTGGTACTTCCTGGCGAACGCGGCGTGCGACTTGACGTCGTCCAGGCTGACCGCGAGGACATGCGCGCCTTCCTTGCGGATCTTGAGGTAATCGTCGCGGAACTTGCAGACCTCGGTGGTGCAGCCCGGCGTGAAATCCTTGGGATAGAAATACAGCACGACCCAATCGCCCTTGTACTGCCCGAGACTTTGCCACTTGCCGTTCTGGTCCTGCAGCTTGAAGGCCGGTGCCATCTGGCCCACGGCGGGCATGCTGTCGGCGGCAAACAGGGCGATCGGCGCCGCCAGCGCGCACAGCGCCAGCAGCATCAGGGTCAGGCGTTTCATACGTCACCTCGGGTCGGATGGATGGCCGGCGCGGCACAGTCCGCCAGGGTAGATCGGCAGCGCACGCCGGCACTCTAGCGCCGGCGCGTTCACAGGGCGTGAGGACGGCCATACGGATGGCATACTCGCGCATCCGCGTTCGCCGTCTGCCCTCCGATGCCCTTGCCCGGTCCCGGCCATCTGGCCCTGCTCATCGTCGCCAGCCTGCTGGCCGGCGCGCTCAATGCGGTCGCGGGCGGCGGCAGTTTTCTGACGTTCCCGGCGCTGGTGCTGGCCGGCGTGCCTCCGGTGATCGCCAACGCGACGAGCACGGTGGCCCTGCTGCCGGGCACCTTCGCCAGCGCCTGGGTCTATCGCCGCGACATCGGCGCGGCGCGCGGCCAGCTGCCGATGACGGCCTTCGTGATGGTCAGCCTGATCGGCGGCGCGGCGGGTTCGATCCTGCTGCTGCTCACGCCCGAGCAGCTGTTCGCCGACATCGTGCCGTGGCTGCTGCTGTTCGGCACTCTGGTCTTCGCGCTGGGAAGGCCGCTGACCGATGCCCTGCGCCGGCACGCACACATCGGTGTGCCGGCGCTGGTGGTGGCACAGGCGCTGATCGGCATCTACGGCGGCTACTTCGGCGGTGGCATCGGCATCCTGATGCTGGCGATGCTCGGCCTGTACGGCATGACCGAGATCCACGCCATGAACGGGGTCAAGACCGTGCTCAGCGGCTGCATGAATGTGGTCGCCGCAGCGATCTTCATCGCCGCCCGCGCGGTCTGGTGGCGCGAGGCGCTGGTCATGCTGTTCGCGGCGATCGTCGGCGGCTGGATCGGCCCGCTGCTGGCACGACGGGTGTCACCGGCGCGGTTGCGGCTGTTCGTGGTCGGGGTCGGCCTGGTGATGACGGCGTGGTTTTTCGCGCGCGGCTGACAGGCGACTCGGCAGGGATCGGCGACCGCGTCGTAACCGCGCGCAGTCCGAATGCGACGGTGTAGCAAGCCTCGGCGCGAACGAGATCGTCGACGTCGATGTTGATCAGCACGCGGGTCATGCGCTGCCCCGCTCCGGCCCGGTCACTTCTTCGCCGGCTGCGGAAACTGCGCCGGATCGAAGCCGCCGACCTCGAAGCGCAGCGTCTGTTCGCGATGCGGCTTGCGCACCACGTCCATCACGATGTCCTTGCGCGTGTGCTCCAGCGCGGCGATGAAGCGGCGGTCATCCTTGATGAACAGCGCCGGGTCACTGCTGTGCGGCAGATAGGCCTGCCAGCGTTCGGGCTTGCCGCCGTCGAAACGCATCGTCACGATGCACAGGCCCTTGCAGACGAAGCCGGCATTGCTGTCATCGTAGAGATAGACGCTCTGGCCCCAGAGCGTGTGCCGGCGCAGCACCAGCCGCACCGCGCTGCGATTACCGTCGGGCTTGACGGCGTTGATCGCGGCGGTGGTCTGCCGGCCACCCGCCATCGGCGCGGCCTGGTACAGCCATAGCGCGCGCAGGCGCTGGCGTTCGGCGACCACCGCGACCTTGGCCGCGAGCGCCGGCAGGGTCTGCTGCACGTCGGCGGCGGCCGGCGTGCCGGGATACTTGCGCACGATCTCCTGGCCGATCGGCACCGCCAGGGTGTCGCTGTGCGAGGCCAGCAACTGCTGATAGAGCGTGTACTCCCTGGCCGCGGCGGCGGCCCGCGTCGCCTGCTGCTGCGCGGCCTGCTGCGCTGGCGTCGGTGCCTGCTGCGACGGCGAGCAGGCGGCCAGCAGGGTCGCCGCGACAGCGATCAGGGCGTGGCGCAGGGGAAGGATGCGCATCAGCAGGTCTCGGGTGTTGGGGCAGCACGCAAGCGCAACGCGATTGTCGCGCGGCGTGCCGCAGTCATGACAGCCGGGCGCGCCGCAAGCGCCATCACGCCGTTTCCGGATCGGGCTTGTCGGGATCGAGCTTCCACAGCTTCATCGCGCGGGCGACGTCCTGGGCATGAACCGCGCCCTCCGCGGCCAGCGCGGCCAGCGCGGCGTGCGCGATCCAGTAGCGGTCGACCTCGAAGAAGCCACGCAGGTGTTCGCGGGTGTCGGAACGGCCGAAGCCGTCGGTGCCGAGCACGGTGTAGCGCTTGCCGTCCGGCATGAAGGCGCGAATCTGGTCGGCGAAGCCGCGCACGTAGTCGGTGGCGGCGATCGCCGGGCCGGCGCGTCCGGCCAGGCATTGCGTCACCCACGGCTGCCGCGGCGTGGCCTCGGGATGCAGGCGGTTCCAGCGCTCGCAGTCGAAGCCGTCGCGGCGCAGTTCGGTGAAGCTCGGGCAGGACCACAGGTCGGCGCAGACGCCGAACTCCTTGTCCAGCAATTCGGCCGCGGCGATGCACTCGCGCAGGATCGCCCCCGATCCCAGCAGCTGCACGCACGGCACCCCGTTCTTGTTCTTGCCCTTGCCCTTGCCCTTGGCTTTGCCATTCCCCGGGTCCCGGGTCCCGGGTCCCGAGTCCCGGCTCTCCAGTTTCGCGTCCCGCAGCAGATACATCCCCTTGACGATGCCCGCCGCGACGCCCTCGGGCATGTCCGGGTGCGGGTAGTTCTCGTTCATCACCGTCAGGTAGTAGTAGTGATCCTCCTGCTCGGTGAGCATGCGGCGCACGCCGTCCTGCAGGATCACCGCGACCTCGTAGGCGAAGGTCGGATCGTAGGCACGGCAGTTGGGCACGGCGCCGGCGAGCAGATGCGAATGGCCGTCCTCGTGCTGCAGACCCTCGCCGTTGAGCGTGGTGCGACCCGAAGTGCCGCCGATCAGGAACCCGCGGCAGCGCATGTCGCCCGCGGCCCAGGCCAGGTCGCCGATGCGCTGGAAGCCGAACATCGAGTAATAGATGAACACCGGCAGCATCGGCACGTTGTTGATCGAATAACTCGACGCGCCGGCCATCCATGCCGCCATGCCGCCAGCCTCGCTGATGCCTTCCTGCAGCACCTGACCGGTCTGGTCCTCGCGGTAGTACATCAGCTGGTCGGCGTCCTGCGGCTTGTACTTCTGCCCGAACGGCGCGTAGATGCCGATCTGGCGGAACATGCCCTCCATGCCGAAGGTGCGCGCCTCGTCGGCGACGATCGGCACGATGCGCGGACCGATCGCCTTGTCGCGCAACAGCAGGTTCAGGCCGCGCACGAAGGCCATCGTGGTGCTGATCTCGCGTTCGCCGGTGCCCTTGGTGATCGCCGCCAGCGCTTCCAGGCCCGGCACCGGCGGCGACAGGTCGGCCTTGCGCCGGCGCTGCGGCAGGAAGCCGCCCAGCGCCTTGCGGCGTTCGTGCAGGTACTCGACCTCGGGCGAATCCTTGCCGGGGTGGTAGTACGGCACCTCGTCGAGGGTGGCGTCGGGTACCGGAATGTTGAAGCGGTCGCGGAAGGCACGGACCGCGCTGTTGTCCATCTTCTTCTGCTGATGGGTGATGTTCTGCGACTCGCCGGCATCACCCATGCCGTAACCCTTGACGGTCTTGGCCAGGATCACGGTGGGCTGGCCGCTGTGGCTCACCGCCGCGTGGTAGGCGGCGTAGACCTTGTGCGGGTCGTGGCCGCCGCGGTTGAGACGCCAGATGTCGTCATCGGACAGGTTGGCGACCATCGCCTTCAGCTCGGGATACTTGCCGAAGAAATGTTCGCGTGTGTAGGCGCCACCGAAGGCCTTGCAGGCCTGGTACTCGCCGTCCACGGTCTCCATCATCAGCTGGCGCAGCAGGCCGCTGCCGTCGCGCGCCAGCAGCGGATCCCAGTAGCTGCCCCAGATCACCTTGATGACATTCCAGCCGGCGCCGCGGAACACGCCCTCGAGTTCCTGGATGATCTTGCCGTTGCCGCGCACGGGGCCATCCAGCCGCTGCAGGTTGCAGTTGACGACGAAGACCAGATTGTCCAGCCGCTCGCGGCCGCCCAGCGAGATCGCGCCCAGCGATTCCGGCTCGTCGGTCTCGCCGTCGCCCATGAAGCACCAGATCTTGCGGTCGCTCCTGGGCAGCAGGCCGCGATGCTCCAGGTACTTGGAGAACTGCGCCTGGTAGATCGCCTGGATCGGACCCAGTCCCATCGACACCGTCGGCACCTGCCAGAAATCCGGCATCAGCCACGGATGCGGATACGACGACAGCCCGCCGCCACCGACTTCCATGCGGAAGCGGTCGAGCCGGGCCGCGTCGATGCGCCCCTCGAGAAAGGCCCGCGCGTAGATGCCGGGACTGGAGTGACCCTGGTGCAGCACCAGATCGCCGGGATGCTCGGCGCTCGGCGCGCGCCAGAAGTGGTTGAAGCCGACGTCGTAAAGCGTCGCCGAGGAGGCGAAGCTGGCGATGTGTCCGCCCAGCTCGCCGGGCTTGCGGTTGGCGCGGATCACCATCGCCATCGCATTCCAGCGGATCAGCGAGCGGATGCGCCATTCCATCGCGGCGTCGCCCGGGGACTTGGCCTCGAGATGCGCCGGAATGGTGTTGACGTATTCGGTGGTGGGCTCGAACGGCAGATGCCCGCCGGCACGACGAGTGGCGTCGACCATGCATTCGAGCAGGTAGTGCGCGCGCTCGGCGCCCGCGTGGTCGATGACAGCCGACAGCGACTCGACCCACTCGCGGGTTTCGGTCGGGTCGGGGTCCTGGTGCAGCAGATCGTCGAACGGTTCCATCAAATCCCTCCGCGGTGCCGGCGCGCGCGCCATGCCTGTAGGCTTGGATGGCCGCCTCTTCTGACGGCTGTCTCAAGTCGGCAAGTTTAGCGCGGCGGCAGGCCACTCAGGGCTGCAGCGCCGCCGGGTCCGCGCCACGCGGCGATGGCACGTTCGGCACGCTCGCGACCCAGCGCGATCATCTCCTCGGCGCGGTAGAACTCGTAGATCGCGCAGGCGTTGCGCGGAATCTCGATCAGCAGATCCGGCCGGTACGCCGCCAGTCGCAGGTGGGCCAGGTTGGCCTGCATCAGATCCAGCGCCTGCCCCATCAGCTCCATGCGGCCCGGCTCGTGCGCGAGCGCCGGCGCTGAGCCGCGCCCCAGCAGCTGCTCGACGAGGGCCGCGATCTTCTGCCGGTAGGGCCCGCGCGGCGGCGCTTCCGGCGGCAACGGCGCGGCCTCGGCGGGGCCGTCCACGCTGACCACGACCAGGTAATCGAAGCGCTCGCGCAGCAGCGGCGTCACCGGCACCGGATTGAGCAGGCCACCGTCGACCAGGCGCCGGCCATGCAGGATCTGCGGGTGGAACAGGGTCGGGATTGCAATCGAGGCGCGAATGGCGTCGAACAGCAGACCGCTGGAGATCCACACCTCGCGCTGGCGCTCGATATCGGTGGCGACCGCGGTGAACGGGATCGCCAGCTGCTCGATATCGACATCGCCGACCAGCTCGCGCAGGGCAGCGATGATGCGTTCGCCCTTGATCAGGCCGGGTCCGGACAGCGTCCAGTCGACCAGTCGCAGCACGTCCATCTTGGCCAGCGAGGTCACCCAGTCGCGATAGATGCCCAGACGCCCGGCGGCGTGGATGCCGCCGACCAGCGCACCCATCGAGCTGCCGGCAACCGCGACGATGGCAAAACCGGCCGCCTCGAGCGCCTCGATCGCGCCGACATGAGCGAGCCCCTTGGCGCCACCCGAGCCCAGCGCGAGGGCGATGCGCGGTCGCGCGGCCGGCGCGGAAACCGGACTATCGCTCATGACGGATCGCCGGCATAGCCGTCCAGGGCCAGCTTGAGCAGGATCTTCATCTCCTCGCGCAGCGGCAGCGGCGCCACTACCTCGGCGTCGGGGCCGTACTTCATCACGTCCATCAGCAACTCGCGCGAATTCGAGTAGGGCACCCGCAGCTCGTAGCGTCCGTCGGGCAGGAAGCGGCCTTCCTGCTGCGAATGCCAGTGGGTATCGGCGACCCAGCGCGCGGCGTGGGCGGTGAATCGCAGCGTGGCCCAGGCGCGCGGCTTGCCGGCGAAGATGCCGTAACTGGAGGCAAGAATGGCGTCGAGCTCGGGGCCGGCAACATCCTCGGCCGGCTCGGTCAGCGTCTGCGACTCGGCGATGCGATCGACGGCGAAGCTGCGCAGCGCCTCCTTGTCGTGATCCCAGGCATCGAGATACCAGTTGTCGCGGTAGTGGGTCAGGCGCTGCGGCGACACCGTGCGCCGCGAGTCGGCACCGGTGGTGCGCGCGCGGTAGCGCAGGCGCAGGCGCTTGCGTGCAAGCACCGCACCGGCGACGCTGCGAAACACCTGCTGGTCCATGCGCCGCGCGCCGGAAGTGACCACCCGGATGCGTTCAAGCGGCAGCGCCGGATCCTTGGCGTGCTCGGCGAGCAGGCGCTCGATGCGGGCACGGAATGGCGCCAGCGCACCGCTGAGCACGCCGGGGTCGGCACGGCCGATCAACGCGTGCAGCGCCATCAGCGCCGCCAGCTCCTCGCTGCTCAGCCACAGACCCGGCAGCTCGAAGCGCTCGCCCTCGTCGGGCGCGTAGCGGAAGCCGGCGACGTCGTCCTCGCCACTCTCGATCGGTGCGCCCAGCGCATCGCGCAGGAAGGCGACGTCGCGGTAGACGGTGGCGCGCGAGCAGCCGAGATCGTCGGTCAGATGTGCCAGCGCAAGCGGACGGCGCGCCGCCTTGAGCTTGCGGTGCAGGGCGAGAATGCGCTCGTAGCGGTCCATCCGGCGAACTCGAAGTGATGGAGCGCCCAGCATGCCCAGCGCACCGCGCCGCGGCAAGCGCGCAGGTGACGGCGAATGCCGGCTTCCTGTACAACCGGATGCATCGCTGCGCAATGGAGCCGACCGATGGACATCCAGGCATGGGCGACCATCGCGATCCTGCTGACGGCCGTCGTGCTGTTCGTCAGCGAGCGGCTGCGCATGGATGTGGTTGCGCTGCTGGTGCTGGTGGCGCTGACGGCGCTGCGCATCCTCACGCCCACCCAGGCGCTTTCCGGGTTCAGCAACGAGACGACGCTGACGGTGGCGGCGATGTTCGTGCTCGGCGCCGGCGTGCAACACACGGGCGCATTGCAGCCGCTGGGCCGGCTGCTGGAGCGCATCCGCCAGCCCTGGCTGCTGACGCTGTCGGTGATGGTGGTGATGGCGGTGCTGTCGGCGTTCATCAACAACACCGCGATGGTGGCGGTGTTTCTGCCGCTGATCCTGGCGGTGTGCGCGCGCAACGGCATGCCGGCGTCGCGGGTCTTGATGCCGATGGCCTTCGCCTCGCAGATGGGCGGCGTGGCGACGCTGATCGGCACCTCGTCCAACCTGCTGGTGGACACCCTGGCGCAACAGCGCGGGATGCGCCCGTTCGGCATGTTCGAGTTCAGCCTGCTGGGGGCGATCAGCACGGCGGTCGGCATCGCCTACATGATGCTGGTCGGACGCTGGCTGCTGCCGGCGCGGCGCGACGTCGAACTGACCCAGGCCTGGCAACTGGGCAAGTACATCACCGAGCTGCGGGTGATGCCGGACTCGCCGCTGATCGGTCACAGCGTCGCCGAGGCCAAACTCGCCGAGGACCACGGCATCTTCGTGCTGGAACTGCTGCGCGACGCCGATCACCTGAGCTCGCCGCGGGCGCAGACGATCGCCGCCGGCGACATCCTGCTGGCGCGCGGCGACTGGGGCGCGCTGGATCTGTTGCGCGAACGCCAGCGACTGGAGCTGGAGCCCGAGTTCCAGCTGCATGACAGCGACTTCGGCAAGGGCGAGGGCGTGCTGGCCGAAGTGATGATCGCGCCGGGCTCGCGGCTGATCGGCCAGACCCTGGCCGAACTCGATTTCCGCTGGAGCTACAACGCCACCGTGCTGGCGATGCACCGCCGCGGTCAGGTGCTGCGCGAGCAGCTGCGCGACGTGCGCCTGAATGCCGGTGACGTGCTGCTGCTGCTGTTGCCGGCGACCGAGCTGGCGGTGATCCGCAAGCATTCCGGCCTGATCGTGCTCAGCGAGCGCGAACACGCCGCCGCCGCGCGACGACGCGCGCCGCTGGCACTCGGCATCGTGCTGGCGGTGGTGGTGGTGGCCGCGCTGAACTGGCTGCCGATCATGATCGCCGCCCTGCTCGGCTGTCTGCTGATGGGGGCGACCCGCTGCATCGACACCGCGACCGCCTACGAGGCGGTGGACTGGAAGGTGATCGTGCTGCTGGGCGCGATCATGCCGCTGGGGCTGGCGCTCGACCATACCGGCGTCACCCGCCTGTTCGCCGGCGCGGTGCTGGGCACGATCGGCCACTACGGGCCGTGGGCGATGCTGCTGGCCGTGTACCTGATGACCGCGTTGCTGACCGAGATGATGGGCCACATCGCCTCGGTGGTGCTGATGGTATCGGTCGCGGTTTCGACCGCGGCCGGAATGCACGTCGACGCGCGGCCGTTCCTGGTGGCGGTGGCCTTCGCCGCCGCGACCTCGTTCGCCACCCCGGTCGGCTACCAGACCAACACCATGGTCTACAACGCCGGCGGCTACCGCTTCACCGACTTCGTCAAGGTCGGCATTCCGCTGATCCTGCTGTTCTGCGCGATCGCGATGCTGCTGATCCCGCGGCTGTGGCCTTTCTGAACGGCGCGGCGCAGCCCCTCGCTCCGGACCCGTCGCGCTGGCAGACTCGCGGTTTGCTCGTGGAACCGTCACCATCGCGCGCGGTCATTGCATCCATCGCCCGCCTTCCGGATCCCTCATGCGCACGCATCTGATCGCCCCGCTGCTCGCTCTCGCCCTGCTGTCCGCCACCGCCCGCGCCGACGACAGCACCGCCTTGCCCGGCAGCGCGCGCCTGCCGACGGCCACCAGCACCGGCTGGAACGGCGAAGGTCAGCTGGGCCTTGCCGCCACCACCGGCAACACCCGCTCGCAGAGCCTCAACGCCGGCCTCAAGTTCAGCTATGAAGACAGCGAGTGGAAGGACACCTTCGATTTCAGCGCCCTGCGCAGCCGCGGCGAGATCAGCACGGCCGCCGTCGTCAACGGCCAGCCGGTCGTGTTCAACCGTTTCGCGGTGACCGCCAACCGCTACACCTTCGATGCCGCGTCCGGCTTGAAGCTGGACGACCGCAATGCGCTGTTCAGCGATCTGCGCTACGACCACGACGATTTTTCGCCCTACCGCTACCAGACCGTGGTATCGGTGGGCTATGACCGCGCCGTGATCAAGACCCCGGCGACCGAACTGGCCTTCGAGGTCGGCCCCGGCTACAAGCGCTACCGCGAGGCCGGGATCAGCCAGGAACGCGGCGCGCTGATCGGCCGCGGACTGGTGGCCTTCCGCCATCAGCTGACCGCCAGCACCCGCATCGAGGACCACCTGCTGATCGAGGCGGCCAGCTTCAACACCTTCACCCAGAACGATGCCAACCTGGTGGTGGACATGAACAAGCGGCTGGCACTGAAGGTCGGCTACCAGGCGCGCCACAACAGCAATATCGGCGCCGCGATCGCCAGCGGCGTGGCGACCGGCAACGCCAAGACCGACACCCTGCTGACGACCAATCTGGTCTACAACTTCTAGCGACCCAGCAGCGCCCCCGCGCCCTGCGCCAGCAGCGCTGCGGCGACCGTCCGGCCCAGCCGCTCCGGTGCCGATGCTGCATCGTCGGCCTCCGCGCGCAGCAGGCGCCCGCTGGCGGTATCGCCGACCATGCCGTACAGGCTCAGCCCGCGCTCGCCGACCACGCACCAGGCGCCCACCGGCACCGTGCAACTGCCGCCCAGGGCGGCATTGAGGGCCCGCTCGGCGCGGATCGCGGTACGCGTGTCGGCATCTTCCAGCGGCGCCAGCAATTCGGCCACACGCGCATCGCCGGCACGGGCCTCCACCGTGATCGCGGCCTGCCCCGGCGCCGGCAGCCAGTCCGGTGCGGCGAGGCGGGCGCGGATGCGCGCCGCGAGACCCAGGCGTTCGAGTCCGGCCGCGGCCAGCAGGATCGCGTCGCAGTGGCCGGCGTCGAGCCGGGCCAGGCGCGTGTTGACGTTGCCGCGCAGATCGACGATCTGCAGATCGGGCCGCAACGCACGCAACTGCGCGGTGCGCCGCAGCGAGGACGTGCCGACCCGCGCGCCGGCCGGCAGCGCCGCCAGCGCATCGTGGCGAGAACTGACGAAAGCGTCGGCGGCATCGGCGCGAGGCAGGACCGCCGCCAGCGCGAAACCGGGCTCCAGCTCCGCCGGCACATCCTTGAGCGAGTGCACGGCCAGATCGGCGCGGCGTTCCAGCAGCGCCACCTCGAGTTCCTTC
Organism: Pseudomonadota bacterium; assembly: GCA_021793195.1. GTDB lineage: Bacteria > Pseudomonadota > Gammaproteobacteria > Xanthomonadales > Rhodanobacteraceae > Metallibacterium. Next base: position 5,404 of record JAJYTG010000027.1, on the reverse strand, counting down.
AGGAACAGGCCCTTGCCGCCGAGTTCGGCCAGGGCGCGATCGAGCACCTGATCGCCGCGCGTCGTCATCGGCAGCAATTCGACGATCAGCCCCGGATGCGCTGCGCGCAGCAGCGTGGCGACGTGTTCGGCCTGCCACAGCGCGAGCGCGCTGCGGCGGGTGGCGATGCGCAGGATGTTCAAGCGGCCGGGGCTCCCGATGTCATTCGACGCGCAGCAGCTCGCGCAGCGCGGGCAGTTTGCGACGGCTGATCTCGGGCTCGAGATCGCTGCCGGCGATCTGCGCGATGGTACGGCCGTCGGGCAGGGACTTCAGACCCAGCAGGCGCTCGCGCGGCACCAGGCAATTGCGGTGCAGCCGCACGAAACGGCCGGGAAACTCCAACTCCAGCTGCTTCAGCGACTCCTCGATCAGCAGGCTGCCGTCGCGGTGATGCACGGTGACGTATTTGTCGTCCGCGAGCAGGCACAGCACGGCATCCAGCGGCACCCGCTTGAGCTCGCCGCGGATGCGGGCGCACAGGTGATCGCGCCGCGACGGTGTTGCGGGTGCCTCGACGCGCCGTTGTGCCGCCCGCCGCAGTGCCGCGCACAGGCGCTCGCCGCGCACCGGCTTGACCAGATAGTCTGCCGCCGCCAGGTCGAATGCCGATACCGCGTGCTGCTCGTAGGCGGTGCAGAACACCACTTGCGGCGGCGCCGGCAGCGCCTTCAGGCGGCGCGCGAGATCAAGCCCCGACAGGCCGGGCATCTCGATATCCAGCAGCAGCACGTCGGGCTTCACCTCGGGCAGCAGGGTCAGCACCGCTTCGGCGTCGCCGACGCTGCCGACCAGCTCGGCGCCGGAACATTCGCGCAACAGCGCCTCCAGGCGCATGCGCGCCAGCGGTTCGTCATCGGCGATCAGGACTCGCATCGGGCAATCGCACCGTCACCGTCCAGCGCCCGTCGGCGGTCGCGACATGCAGCGCACCGCGGGTGCCGAAATGGTAGCCGATACGGGCGCGGACGTTGGCAAGACCGTGGCCGCTGCCCGCCGCCGGCCCCGCCGCATCGGCCAGCGGATTGGCGATCACGATCTCGACACCGCCTTCGACACGGCGGCCGTTCAGCTGCAACCGTCCGCCTTCACGGCGTGGCTGGATGCCGTGATGCACGGCGTTCTCGACCAGCGGCTGCAGCAGCAGGCGCGGCAGCGGCAGCTCGCGCGGCAGCGCATCGAGATCGCGCTCCACGCGCAGCCGCGCGCCGAGACGCAGCTGTTCGATGGCCAGATAGCGCTCGATCAGGTCCAGCTCCTCGCCCAGCGTGCCCGGACGATCATCGGCACCCAGCGCGGCGCGAAACAGGTCGGCCAGGTTCTCCAGCGTGCGTTCCGCCGCCGGCGGGTCGAGCCGCACCAGTGCCGCCGCGGTATTGAGACTGTTGAAAAGAAAGTGCGGACGGATGCGCGCCTGCAACGCCTCGACCTGGGCCCGGGCAACGGCATCCAGGCGCACACGCCACTGCACCAGCACGTACAGATAGCGCAGCAGCGCGGCAGCGATCAGCGCCGTCACCGCCACATTGCCGAGAACGAAGCGCGGCGCCGAGGGCGCGATCAGTCCGGTGCCCAGCGCACGATCCATCCAGTGCACGATCACACTGGCCAGCAGCACGATCAGCACCAGCAACAGCCAGGCCGCCGCGTAACTGGTGGCGCCCGGCAGGCGGTCGAGCCACGGGCGCAATTTGCACAAGGCGACGCCGCCGAGCAGCGCCAGCCAGACCGCGAACAGCATGGCCTGGCTGCAGCCGCGCAGGGTCAGCGCGCCGCCCGGCGCCAGCAGCAGCACCAGCGCCACGATCGCCGCCACCAGCAGCAGCGCGAACAGCACCGGTGCGCTGCAGAAATCGGGCAGCGGCGCGCGCTCGCGCGCGGCGGCCGGAATCATCCCGGCGCCCCGCGCAGACGCACGCCGATCCAGGCGCGCAGATCGGCGATCTCTTCCGGGCAGACCTGATGCGCCATCACGTAGCTGTGCCAGTCCACCGCATGGCCCAGCGCCGTCAGGGCGTCGCGCGAACGCAGTCCCAGCGCCATCGGCACGATCGGATCAAGACTGCCGTGGCCCATGAACACCGGCAGTTGCGCGTTGGCCATGCTGCGCTCGGCGGCGCTGTGCGCCTGCAGCGGAAGATAGGTCGAGAGCGCGATCACGCCGGCCAGCGGCTGGCGATGGCGCAGCGCGGTCGCCAGCGCGATCGCGCCACCCTGCGAAAAGCCCGCCAGCAGGATGCGCTCGGCCGCCACGCCGCGCGCGGTCTCGCGTTCGATCAGCGCCTCGACCTCGGCCATCGCGGCGCGCATGCCGTTCTCGTCCTGACGTGCATGCAGGTCGAACGCCTGGATGTCGTACCACGCGCGCATGCGCATGCCGCCGTTGACCGTCACCGGCCGCACCGGCGCATGCGGGAACACGAAACGCAGCGGCGGCCAGGCGCGATCCACCAGCTGCGGCACGAGCGGCATGAAGTCGTTGCCGTCGGCACCCAGACCATGCAGCCAGACGACGCTGTGGCGCGGGCCGGGCCCGGTTTCGGTCTCGACGCAAGGCAGGGGCATGCGCTGTCCTCAATGGGTGGTCGACAGCATGCCGCATGCGCGGACCGGCTAGAAGCCTGCCGACTGGAAGCCTGCCGGGGTGCTCAGAACCGCACGCCAAGCAGCAGCATCGTTTCACCGATGTTGGGGCCTGTCGCGAGGTGGCCGTTGGAGACGTGCCGGATCATCACGTCCCAGTGTCCGGCCTGCCAGCCGAGCGTGTCGACGAATTCGCCGGTGCTGGACAGCGCATTGGTCTTGCCGTGGGTGACGCCGATGCCGAAACCGAGAAAGGCATGCCGCCAGACGCCGGCGCCGGGCAGGCTGGCGCGCACCCCGCCGAATCCGATCCAGACGTCATGATCGAGACGATCGACCGCAGTGCCGCGTGCGCGCACGTAACCCAGCCCGAGCTCGGGAGTGATGTCGAACGTGCGCCAGCGCCAGGGCTCCGTTGCCGCCTCGGCGAACACGGCGCTGGTCCAATGATGGTGACCGCTGACGCTGGGGCCCCAGCTCACCGAGACATCGGCGCCTCGGGCAACGAGGGGGGCGGCCATCAGGGCTGCCAGCAATGCCCGCGCCCGGACCGCAAGGACGCGTCGGGGGCGGGCGTCGCGAGCGGGTGCTTCGTCAGAGGGGGTCATGCGGGCTCCATCACTGGCCCAATCTTGGCCATGTCTACAGACATAACAGCGTCAGCAAGTGGGTATGAAAGACCTCAGCACAAGGCCTTCATTCAGCCGGCCAGGCCGATACCGATCGCAGCTTCTTCTGCCTTGACAATTACATTCCTGGCTATATCATAGCCGGCCATGTCTGCCTGCTCGACCATTCCTTCCGCTGCCGAAGAGAATCTCGGGGTGCTGCTTGGCTGCGTGCGCACGCGCCTGACAGCGGCGCTCGAAGCCGAGCTGGCGCGCCGCGGTTTCGACCTCAACCAGACCCAGTACGTGGTGCTGAAACGGCTGGCCCTGTGCGGCCCGCAATCGCCGGGCGAACTGGCACAAGCGGTCGGCCACGATGCCGGCGCGATGACGCGAGTGATCGATCGCCTGGAAGCCAAGGGCTACCTGCGCCGCGAGCCTCATCCCAGCGATCGCCGGGCGCTGCGGATCGTCCCGACCGAAGCCGGGGCCGCGTTGTGGACACAGCTCAGCGACTGCGGCGAACGCGTGCTGGAACAAGCGCTCTCGCGCCTGCAGTCGGCCGACCGCAGCCAGCTGGCGGCCAGTCTCAAAGGCATCCTCGAAGCGCTGAGCGACACCACCACACCCGCCTCATCCCCCGCCTGACCCGATGGTGACGCCCATGCGTGTCCCACAGTCTCCCGCGCTGACGGGAGTCATCACCCTCTTTCTCGCCGGCTGCGTCAGCAGCGCCGGCCTGCGCCCGGCCGCGCATCCGCTGGCGGCCAACCGGCTTGCGACCTCGCGCAGCCTCGCCGGTGTGCTGCTGTCGCCGGCGGCGTGGCCGCGAGCGGACTGGTGGACGACCTTCGCCGACCCCGAGCTCGATCGCCTGGTACAACAGGCGCTGGCGGGCAATCCCGACCTGGCGGCAGCCGACGCCCGGGCACGCCTTGCCGACGCACAGGCCGGCGAAGCCGACGCGGCGCGCGCGCCGCAGATCGGCGCCGGCATCTCATCCTCCGGCATCCGCATCCCGAGCACGGTGATCCCGCGTCCCTACGGCGGCCACTACAGCGCACTCGACCGCATCGGCCTCAACTTCAGTTACAGCTTCGACCTCTGGGGCGGCCAGCGTGCCGCCTGGGAAGCCGCCGTCGACCGCGGCCACGCTGCGGAAGTGGATGCCGCCGCGGCGCGCCTGACCCTGGCCGCCAATGTCGCCCGCGCCTACGCCACGCTCGGCGCCGCCGAGCGTACGCGGACCATCGCCGATTCCGAACTGCAGCGTGCCGAGCAGGTGCTGAAGCTGACCCGCCAGCGGGTCGGCGCCGGCATCGACAACCGTCTCGACCTGGATCAGGCGGCCGCCGCGGTTGCCGCGGCCACGGCCGACCTCGCCGAACAACAGCGAAGCGTGGTGCTGGCGCGGGTCGCACTGGCGGCGCTGCTCGGCCAGGGCCCGGACGCAACGTTCACGCTCACCGCGCATCCGTTGTCGCCCGCGGCGCTGGCGTTGCCGGCCGATCTGCCGGCCGCATTACTGGGGCGGCGACCGGATATCGTCGCCGCCCGCTGGCGCATCGAAGCGGCCGCACGCGAGATCCATGCTGCCAAGGCCGCGTTCTATCCCGATCTCAATCTCGCCGCCGGGCTGGGGCTGGCCTCGCTGGGCGGGGGCAGCCTGCTCGAGGCCGCCAGTCGCTACGAACAGTTCGGCCCGGCGCTCAGCCTGCCGCTGTTCGACGGCGGCCGCCTGCGCGCCAATCTCGCCGGCCGCAACGCCGGCTATGACCTCGCCGTGGCGCAATACAACCAGACCCTGATCGAAGCGCTGCGCCAGGTCGCCGCCAGCGTGGCGACGCTGCGCACGCTCGATCGTGAAAGCAGCGCCGCCCGCCAGGCGCGCGCCGACGCGGCTTCGGCCTGGAAGATCGCGCTGATCCGCTACCGCGCCGGCATCGGCAGCTATATCGAGGCGCTGACCGTCGAGCGCGGCCTGCTCGCGGCCGAGCAGCGCGTGGCCACCCTTGATGCCGCGCGCGTCGTGCAATCGATCGAGCTGGTGCAGGCGCTGGGCGGCGGCTACGCCCCGGCCGCGCCGGCCGCCGCCCCTGCCCCCACTCCCGCTGTTGCCGAGGTCCACCCATGAGCACCGAGACGCCCTCCCCCGTCGCGGCCGCACCGGCGCC
>JAJYTG010000026.1 GCA_021793195.1 Pseudomonadota bacterium | reverse complement strand
GCCGCCATGTACTGATGCACGCGGCTCTGGATCACCTCCCACGCGCCGATGATCACCAGCACCGTGGTGATGGTGGTCAGCAGGATCAGCGCCATGGCGATGCCGTCGACGCCCAGCGCGTAGTTGATGTGCAGCGCGGTGATCCACGGATGCGACTCGGTGAACTGCATGGCCGCGCTGCCGTAGTCGAAGCTGGGCAACATGGCCAGGTTGACCACCAGCGTGGCCAGCGCGGTCAGCAACGCCAGCCAGCGCGCCAGACGCGGACGCCGCTCGCCGGCCAGCAGCACGGGCGCGGCACCGACGATCGGCAGCCAGATCAGCAGGCTAAGAAAAGGCCAGTGGCTCATGGACAAGGGATTCCCGTCGGGCGCTCAGGCGTGAGGAACGAGCAGGAATCCGGCCAACAGCAGGATCAGCCCGACGATCATCGCGAAAGCGTAGTGGTAAAGAAAACCGGACTGCAGCGTGCGCGCGCGCCGTGCGACGCGATCGACCAGCGACGCCGATCCATTGACCATCACGCCGTCGATGGCGCCGGCATCGGCACCTTTCCACAGTGCCTGGCCCAGCGCGACGCTGCCGCGCACGAACAGCGCGTTGTAGACCTCGTCGAAATAGAACTTGTTGTCGACGACACGGTAGACCGGCCCGAGGACGCGCTTGACCACATCGGCCATGGCGGGATTGAGCAAGTACACATAGCTGGTGACCACGATCCCGGCGACGGCGATCCAGAACGGCGCGGTCAACACGGCATGCAGAGTCAACGCCAGCACACCGTGAAAGTGCGTGGCCATCTCCGCCAGCACGTCGTGCGCCGGCGCCACTACGATAGCGCTTCCGAAAAAGTTGCCGTACAGCAGCGGCCGCACGGCGAAGATGCCAATGAGCAGCGAGGGAATGGCCAGCAGTACCAGCGGCAGCGTGACCACCCATGGCGATTCGTGCGGCGCATGCGCCAGCACGCCGCGCTCGCCGTGACCTTCGCCATGCGCGTCGTCGTGGCCATGACCGGCGTGCGCATCGACATGGAAGCGCTCCTCGCCGTGGAACGTCAGATACATCATGCGGAACGTGTAAGTTGCCGTGACGAACACGCCCAGCAGCACGCACCAGTACGCGTAGGACGCACCCCAGATATGCGAGGCCCCCACCGCCTCGATGATGGCATCCTTCGAGTAGAACCCGGCGAACGGCGGAATCCCGCACAGCGCCAACGATCCCGCCCACATGGTCAGGTAGGTGACCGGCATGTAGCGGCGCAGCCCGCCCATGTAGCGCATGTCCTGCTCGTGGTGCATGGCCATGATCACCGAGCCCGCACCGAGGAATAACAACGCCTTGAAGAAAGCGTGCGTCATCAGGTGGAACATGCCCGCCGCATATGCCGAGGCGCCCAGCGCGGCCATCATGTAGCCGAGCTGTGAAAGCGTCGAATAGGCCACCACACGCTTGATGTCCCACTGCGTGATGCCGATCAGGCCCAGGAAGAACGCGCCGGTGGCGCCGATCACCAACACCACGCTCAGCGCCGTCGTCGACAGCTCGAACAGCGGCGACATGCGCGCCACCATGAACACGCCGGCGGTCACCATGGTGGCGGCATGGATCAGCGCCGAGATCGGCGTCGGGCCTTCCATCGAGTCCGGCAGCCAGACGTGCAGCGGCACCTGCGCGGATTTGCCCATGGCCCCGATGAACAGCAGGATGCAGATCAGCGTCGCCACCGACCAGGGATGACCCGGAATGATCTGGATGCTGCGGCCGACCAGACTCGGCGCGTGCGCAAAAGCGGTGCCGTAATCCAGGCTGCCCAAGAAGCGCAGCGCCGCGGCGATGCCCAGCACGAAGCCCAGATCGCCCACGCGGTTGACGATGAATGCCTTCATGCCGGCGAACGACGCGGTGGGCTTCTTGAACCAGAAGCCGATCAGCAGATACGACACCAGCCCCACGCCTTCCCAGCCAAAGAACAACTGCAGGAAGTTGTTGCTCATCACCAGCATCAGCATGAAGAAGGTGAACAGCGCGGTGTAGCTGAAGAAGCGCTGGTATCCGTCGTCATCGGCCATGTAGCCGATGGTGTAGATGTGCACCATCAGCGAGACGAAGCTCACCACCACCATCATCATGGCGCTGAGGCGGTCGATCAAAAAACCCACATGCGCGCCGATGCCGGCGACCTGGAACCAGGTGTAGATGTTCTGGTCGTAGTCCGGCGCGCCGCCCCAGACCAACTGATAGAACACGTAGAACGACAGCACGCAGGCGATGCCGACGCCAAGGATGGCCGCGCTATGCGCGCCGGCGCGGCCGATCCGCCGCCCCAGCAGGCCGGCGAGCACGGCACCAGCCAGCGGCGCGAGAACGATGGCGAGCAGGAGAGATGTGGAGAGCATGGAATCCTCAGCCGCGCAGATCGTCGAATTCGGCCACGTTGATCGTGCGCCGGTTGCGGAACAGCAGGGTCAGGATGGCCAGGCCGATGGCCGACTCCGCCGCCGCCACGGTCAGAATGAAGAACACGAACACCTGACCGGCCACGTCGCCGAAAAAGCGCGAGAACGCGATGAAGTTGATGTTGACCGCCAGCAGCATCAGCTCGATGGCCATCAGCAACACGATGACGTTCTTGCGGTTGATGAAGATCCCGGCCACCGCGATACAGAACAGCACCGCGCCCAGCACGATGTAATGCGCGAGGCTGATCATGGCTTTGCTCCGCCGTCACCACGCTCGGCGGGCATGCTGACCAGGCGCACGCGCCCAGTCGCCGACGCCGCGACCTGCCGCGAGACATCTTGGTGGCGCACGCCGCTGCGATGCCGCAGCGTCAGCGCCACCGCCGCGACGATGCCGACCGTGAGGATCAGCGCCGCCACCTCGAAGGGCAGCAGGTACTGGGTGTACAGGGCGCGGCCGATCCACGCCACGTTGGACTCCCCGGCCACGGCCGCGGGATCGGGCGGCGGCGCCACCCGCATGGCGCGCACGCCGATCAGCGCCACCATCTCCGCCAACATGATCGCGGCGACGCCGATGCCGACCGGCAGGTGGCGGATGAATCCCTCGCGCGCGGTGGCGACCCGGATATCGAGCATCATCACGACGAACAGGAACAGCACCATCACCGCGCCCACGTAGACCACGATCAGTGCCAGCGCCAGAAACTCGGCCTCCATCAGCATCCAGATGCAGGCGATACTGAAGAAAGTCAGCACCAGGCTCAGCACGGCATGCACCGGATTGCGCAGGCTGATCACCATCAGCGCGCCCAGCACGGCGAAAAAGGCGAAAAAATAGAACGCGAGCAGTTGCAGGGTCATGGGATCCTCGGCGCTCAGCGATACGCTGCGTCCTGCGTGCGGGCGGCGGCAATCTCCTTCTCGAAACGGTCGCCGATGGCGAGCAGCTGCGGCTTGGTGAGGATGTTCTCGCCGCGCTGCTCGAAGTGGTACTCGTGGATGTCCGTTTCGACGATGGAATCGACCGGGCAGCTCTCCTCGCAGAAACCGCAGAAGATGCACTTGAACAGATCGATGTCGTAGCGCGTGGTGCGGCGCTGGCCGTCACTGGCACGCGGCGCCGAATCGATGGTGATCGCCAGCGCCGGGCACACCGCCTCGCACAACTTGCAGGCGATGCAGCGCTCCTCGCCGTTGGGATAGCGGCGCAGCGCATGCAGTCCGCGGAAACGGTTGGACTTGGGGATGTGCTCCATGGGATAGCGCATGGTGTACTTGGGCCTGAACAGATAGACCAGGGTCAAACCCATGCCCTGCAGCAGTTCCAGCAGCAGCAGGCTTTTGATGTAACGGGTGACGCGGCTCATGGCTCAGGCACCGGGGGTGATGATGTGGAGATACTTCAGCAGGCCGGCGACCAGCACCCATACCAGGCCGATCGGAATGAAGATCTTCCACCCGAGGCGCATGATCTGGTCGTAGCGGTAGCGCGGGAAGGTGGCGCGGAACCACAGGAACAGGAACGCCAGCACGAATGCCTTGGCCAGCAGCCAGAAGAAGCTGCCCTGCCCGATCACGCCCCAGTGGGCGGGAAACGGGCTCAGCCAGCCGCCGAAAAAGAAGATCGAGGCCAGGAAGGACACCAGGATCATGTTGGCGTATTCGGCCAGGAAGAACAGCGCGAAAGCCGAGCCCGAATATTCCACGTGGAAGCCGGCGACGATTTCACTCTCGCCTTCGGCCACATCGAAGGGCGCGCGATTGGTTTCGGCCACGCCGGCGGTGAAATAGATCACCGCCATCGGCAGCAGCGGCAGCCAGAACCAGTGCAGCAGACCGCCGCCCTGTGCCTCGACGATGCGGCTCAGATTAAGGCTGCCGGCCAACACCAGCACGCACACCAGAGCCAGGCCCATGGCCAGTTCGTAGGACACCACCTGGGCTGCGGAGCGCATGGCGCCGAGCAATGCGTAGCGCGAGTTGGAGGCCCAGCCGGCCAGGATGATGCCGTACACGCCCATCGAGGTCATCGCCAGCAGGTACAGCACCCCGGCATTGATGTTGGACAGCACCAGACCGGTGGAGAATGGAACCACCGCCCAGGCCGCCAGCGCGGGAACCAGCGCCATCAGCGGCGCCATGAAAAACAGGAAGCGGCTGGCGTTGGTCGGAACCACGATCTCCTTGAGCAGCAGCTTCACGACGTCGGCGAAGGCCTGCAGCAGGCCCAGCGGCCCGATCTGGTTGGGCCCCATGCGCACGTGCATCCAGCCGATGACCTTGCGCTCCCAGTACACGAACATGGCGACCGCGAGAACGACCGGTATGGTGACGGCCAGGACCTTGGCCAGCGTCCACAGCAGTAGCAGGAAGTCGGCGGTCATGGTCAGGTCCTGGCGATGTCCAGCACGGCCCCGTACGGCGGCAGGGCATCGGTTTCCGGGTGGGTGCTGTCGACGCGCGCAGCACCCCGCGGCAGCGCGGGGTCGATGCCGACCGTCAGCACCTGCGCACCCACCTGCGCCCGCGCTCCCGCCGCGAGACCCAGCGCCAGGGCATCCTCGGCATGCAGCCACAGACGCGCCGGAGGGTTCAGCGGGTGCGCCTGCAGCGCGACGGCACGGCGCAGCACCGCATCGCCGCGGTAGATCGGCACGGCGGCGATACGCTGCAGGCCGCGGCCGGGCTGCGCCGGCAGTGTGCCCAGCCCGCTGCCGCCGGCAGGCTGCTGCGCCAGCGACGGTGCGAGTTCCGCCCGCAGTTCCTCGAGGCTGGTGAAACCGAAACCCGGCAACTCCAGGCGCGCGCCCAGCGCACGCAGCGCTTTCCAGCCCGCGCGCGACTCGCCCGGCAACCGGGCGCCGGCGACAACCTGCTGGATGCGGCCGTCGAGATTGACCAGCGTGGCATCGATCTCGGGCAGCAGGCCGATGGGCAGGATGACGTCGGCCAACTCGCGCAGGCGTTCTCCCGCATGGGATGCGAAGGCGATCACCGTCCCTGCCGCGCGCAGCGCGGTGACCGCGGCGGCGCCATCGATGAAGTCCTCGGGCGCCTCCGCCCCATAGAGTACGTAGAGCTTGCGCGGCTGGCGCAGCAGATCATCCAGCGCTGGGTGATCCGGTCGGCCCAGCCCCATGCGCGCCAGACCCAGCGCATTGGCGCCGTCCGGCACCTCATCGTACGCAGCGCCGCTGGCGGCGGTGATGTAGCGCGCCAGCGCGCGCAGCCACGCGGCCTGCGGATGGCGCGTCGCGTCGTGTCCCAGCAGAAGCACGGCGGCCTGCGCGGACTGCAGGCGACGGGCCAGCGCCGCGGTGGCATCGTCGACCGTCGCACGTGCGACGAGATCCTGCAGCGCCTCCGGCACCGGCGGCGCCCCTTGCAGTCGCGCAAGCGCCAGTGCCAGTTCTGCCAGTGCCTGCGGCAGCCGCGAGGGAACGACCGCGGTCTCGCCCGCCAGCGGGAAATGCGTGTCCACCCGACGCAATCCGATGGCGTGCACCTGCGCACCGTTTTTCCAGGCCTTGCGCAGCCGCTGGTTCACGAGCGGGAGTTCGCTGCGCGGATCACAGCCCAGCAGCAGCACCTGGTCGCAGGTTTCCAGTGCCTGCACGTCGCGGGCCCAGGGCTGCGGCTGCGGCGCGTCGCTGAAATCGAGCGTGCGCAGGCGGTAGTCGGTCGCGGCGCCCCCCAGGCCTCGCGCGAGCCGCTGCAACAGAGCGCCTTCCTCGCAGGACGTAGCGGGCTGCACCAGCAGCGCGATCTGCGCGGCCGCGACACCGCGCAGATGCGCGACCACGGCATCCAGCGCTTCGTCCCAGCCGGTCTCGGCCCAGGCGCCATCGCGCTTGACCATCGGCGTCGTCACGCGATCGGGCGCGTACAGGCCCTGGTGGCTGTAGCGGTCGCGGTCGGACAGCCAGCACTCGTTGACGGCCTCGTTGTCCCGCGGCACCGCCCGCAACACCTCGCCGCGGCGTGTATGCAGCCACAGGTTGGAGCCCAGCGCGTCGTGATAGCCGATCGAGGGCCGCGCGATCAGCTCCCACGCGCGCGCCTGGAAGCGGTAGACCTTGTTGGTCAGCGCACCGACCGGGCACACGTCGACGATGTTGCCCGACAGCTCGCTCTCGATGCTCTTGCCGATGTACGTGCCGATCTCCAGATGCTCGCCGCGGCCCATGCCGCCGAGCTCGTGCGTGCCGGCGATTTCGCTCAGGACCCGCACGCAGCGCGTGCAATGGATGCAGCGCGTCATCTCGGTGGAGATCAGCGGCCCGAGATCCTCGTCGGCCACCACGCGCTTGCGCTCGGTGTAGCGGCTGACCGACCGCCCGTAACCTAGCGAGAGGTCCTGCAGTTCGCACTCGCCGCCCTGGTCGCAGATCGGACAGTCCAGCGGATGGTTGATGAGCAGAAACTCCATCACGTTGCGCTGCGCATGCAGCGCCCGGGGCGAGCGGGTGGCGATCTTCATGCCCTCGGCCACCGGCGTGGCGCAGGCCGGCTGCGGCTTGGGCATGGGCTTGCCGCCCATCTCCACCTCGACCATGCACTGCCGGCAGTTGGCCGCCACCGGCAGCTTGCGGTGGTAGCAGAAGCGCGGGATCGCGATGCCGGCGGCATCGGCCGCCTGGATGATCATGCTGCCTTTGGGCACCTGCAGCGCGCGTCCGTCGATCTCGATGTTGACCAGGCCGGGGGCGGTACCGGCGGCGGGTTGGGCGCTCATGCGTTGTATCCGCGGGACTCGGGACTCGGGACTCGGGACTCGGTAGAGCCGTTAAGCCTGGCGTTGACGATGAACCTGATTGATGTCTCCTGCTGCCTTGGCCAATCGGCCGACTGCATCGACTTTCCCCGGGTTCCGAGTCCAGAGTCCCGATTCGTGAACAGAGGCGTCACGCTCATGCGGCCGCCTCCACACGCGAATCGACCATGGAACAGCCGTGTTCGACGTAGTACTCGAACTCGTGCCAGTAATGACGCAGAAAACCCTGCACCGGCCAGGCTGCGGCTTCGCCGAAGGCGCAGATGGTGTGGCCCTCGATCTGACCGGCGATCGCCTTGAGACGGTGCAGATCGTCGACCGTACCCTTGCCTTCGACGATGCGCGTCAGCACGCGGTACATCCAGCCCGTACCTTCGCGGCAGGGCGTGCACTGGCCGCAGGACTCGCGGTAATAGAAGCGCGCGATGCGCTGGCAGGCGCGCACCATGCACGTGGTCTCGTCCATCACGATCACCGCGCCGGAACCGAGCCCCGAGCCGGCCTTCTGGATGGCGTCATAGTCCATGGTCAGGTCCATCATCACCTCACCCGGCAGCACCGGCATGGACGAACCGCCCGGGATCACCGCCTTCAACTTGCGGCCGCCGCGCACACCGCCGGCCATGGCCAACAGCCCGGTGAACGGCGTGCCCAGGCGGATCTCGTAGTTGCCAGGCCTGTTGACATGGCCGGAGACGGAAAAGATCTTGGGCCCGCCGTTGTTGGGCTTGCCCTGGGCCAGAAACCAGTCAGCGCCCTTGCGCAGGATCGCCGGCACCGAAGCGTAGGTTTCGGTGTTGTTGATCGTGGTGGGCTTGCCGTACAGGCCGTAGTTGGCGGGAAACGGCGGCTTGAAACGCGGCAGCCCCTTCTTGCCCTCCAGCGATTCCATCAGCGCGGTTTCCTCGCCGCAGATATAGGCGCCGGCACCCAGCGCGCCGTAGATGTCCACGTCGACGCCCGAGCCCTGGATATTCCTGCCCAGCAGGCCGGCGGCGTAGGCTTCCTGCAGCGCCTGCTCGAAGTGCTCGAAGGGTTCGTGGTGAAACTCGCCGCGCAGGTAGTTGTAGGCCACGGTACTGCCGGTGGCATAGCAGGCGATCGCCATACCCTCGATCACCGCGTGCGGATTGAAGCGCAGGATGTCGCGGTCCTTGCAGGTGCCGGGCTCGGACTCGTCCGAGTTGCACAGGATGTATTTCTGCATGCTGCCCTTGGGCATGAACGACCACTTCAGCCCGGTGGGGAAGCCGGCGCCGCCGCGGCCGCGCAGGCCGGACTTCTTCACCTCCTCGATGATCGAGGTCGGGTCGGGCCTCCCGGCGAGGATCTTCTTCCAGGCCTCGTAACCGCCGGTCTCCAGGTAACTCTCCAGCGACCACGGGACATCGAAATGCAGGGTCGTGTAGACCACCTGGTGCTCTTGCGGTGCCGGTCCGTACGCCATCGCCAACCTCACTTCAGGCCATCGAGGATCTGGTCGAGCGTCGATGCGGTCAGCCGTTCGTGATAATGACCGTCGACCACCATCATCGGCGCACCGGCACAGGCGGCCAGACATTCCTCTTCGCGTTTCAGGTAGATGCGCCCGTCCGGCGTGCTCTCGCCGAGACTGATGCCGAGTTTCCGTTCGCAATGGCGCACCAGGTCCTCGGCGCCGTTGAGCCAGCACGAAATGTTGGTGCAGATCGCCACGTTGTGGCGACCCGCCGGCTGCAGCTGGAACATCGAATAGAAGCTGGCCACTTCGAAGGCCCATACCGGCGGAATGCCGAGGTACCCGGCCACCGCGGCGATCAGCGCGTCGGTGAGATGGCCGCCGTTCTGTTCCTGCGCCGCCATCAGTGCCTGCAGCGTGGCCGAACGCCGGCGGTCGGGCGGAAACTTGGCCAGCCAGTGCTCGATGCGCGCACGCGTCGCATCGCTCAGCACGGTCATGGGATCGAGATCTCTGACCTGGTCGAAATTGCCTGTTGCTCGCATCGTCTGCTTTCCGTCAGCGGTCGATTTCGCCGAACACCACGTCATAGGTGCCGATCATGGCCACCACGTCGGCCAGCATGTGGCCGCGCACGATCTCGTCCATCGATGAAAGGTGCGCGAAGCCCGGAGCGCGCAGCTTGACGCGGAACGGCTTGTTGGCGCCGTCCGAGATCAGGTACACGCCGAACTCGCCCTTGGGCGCCTCCACCGCGCTGTAGCACTCGCCCGCGGGCACCACGTAGCCCTCGGTGAACAGCTTGAAATGGTGGATCAGCGCTTCCATGTCCTCTTTCATCGCCTCGCGGTGCGGCGGGATGATCTTGTGGCTTTCCAGGATCACCGGGCCGGGATTGCGGCGCAGCCATTCCACGCACTGCCGGATGATGCGGTTGGACTGGCGCATTTCGGCCATGCGCACCAGATAACGGTCGTAGCAGTCGCCGTTGACGCCCACCGGAATGTCGAAATCCACGTCGGCATAGGCCGCGTAGGGCTGCTTCTTGCGCAGATCCCATTCGATGCCGGAACCGCGCAGCATCGGCCCGCTCATGCCCCAGGCGCGCGCCTGCTGCGGGCTGACCACGCCGATGCCCACCGTGCGCTGTTTCCAGATGCGGTTGTCGGTGAGCAGTTCCTCGTACTCGTCGACCTTGCGCGGGAAGTCCTCGCTGAAGGCGTCGAGGAAGTCCAGCATCGAGCCCTGCCGCCACTGGTTGAGGCGCTTGAGATCCTCGCCCTTGTGCCAGGGCGACTCGCGGTACTGCGGCATCTGCGCGGGCAGGTCACGGTAGACCCCGCCGGGGCGGTAGTAGGTCGCGTGCATGCGCGCGCCGCTGACCGCCTCGTAGCAGTCCATCAGCTCCTCGCGCTCGCGGAAGGCATACAGGAACACCGCCATGGCGCCGAGGTCCAGCGCGTTGGAACCCACCCACATCAGATGGTTGAGGATGCGCGTGATCTCGTCGAACAGGGTACGGATGTACTGCGCGCGCTGCGGCGCCCGGATGCCCAGCAGCGTCTCGATGGCGCGCACGTAGGCATGTTCGCTGCACATCATCGAGACGTAGTCCAGGCGGTCCATGTAGCCGATCGACTGGTTGAACGGCTTGGACTCGGCCAGCTTCTCGGTACCGCGGTGCAGCAGGCCGATATGCGGGTCGGCGCGCACCACCACCTCGCCGTCCATCTCCAGGATCAGGCGCAGCACGCCGTGCGCGGCCGGATGCTGCGGGCCGAAGTTCATCGTGTAGTTGCGGATCTCTTCCATCGCCGTCTCAGTTGCTGCGCCAGGCGTCGGCCGTCTCGGCAGCGGCCTGCTGGTAGCGGACGTCCTCGCGTACCACGCGCGGCACCAGCACGCGCGGTTCGATGCTCACCGGCTGGTACACCACGCGCTGCCGCTCGGGGTCGTAGCGCACCTCGACATTGCCGATCAGCGGGAAATCCTTGCGGAAGGCATGGCCGACAAAGCCGTAATCGGTGAGGATGCGGCGCAAGTCGGGATGGCCGTCGAAAACGATGCCATAGAGGTCGAAGGCCTCGCGCTCGAACCAGTTGGCGACCGGCCACACCGCGGTGACCGAAGGCACCACCGGCAGGCCCTGGTCGGGACAGTACGTGCGTACGCGCAGGCGCCGGTTGTGGCGCAGCGAGAGCAGGTGCAGCACCACCGCGAAACGGCGCGGCAGATCCACCTCGCGCGGGCGACCATCCCAGTCGAACCGTCCCTGGGCGGCCCCCTCGACGCCACGCGAATAGCCTTTGCCGGTGGCCTGCTCCGAAGTCTCCCATTCCGACTGGCCATAACCGAGGTAATCGACGCCGCAGAGGTCGACCAGTTCCTCGAACGACAGTTCTGGATCGTCGCGCAGCAGCAGCGCGACTGCGGCCCATTCAGCGGGAGCCACCTCGATGGTGACCTCGCCGAGTTGCTGCGTGCAGCCTCCCAGTTTCCCGCCCAGCAAGGCCTGCAGGCGCTCGATCATGGATGCAGTAGGACTCATGCCGGCCTCAACGCGCGATCGTGCTGGTGCGGCGGATCTTCTGCTGCAGTTGCAGGATGCCGTGGATCAGCGCCTCGGCCGTGGGCGGGCAGCCCGGCACGTAGATGTCCACCGGTACGATGCGGTCGCAGCCGCGCACCACCGAATACGAGTAGTGGTAATAGCCGCCGCCATTGGCGCACGAGCCCATCGAGATCACCCACTTGGGATCGGGCATCTGGTCGTAGACCTTGCGCAGCGCCGGCGCCATCTTGTTGACCAGGGTGCCGGCCACGATCATCACGTCGCTCTGGCGCGGGCTGGGGCGGAAGATCACGCCGTAGCGATCGAGGTCGAGGCGCGCTGCGCCGGCGTGCATCATCTCCACCGCGCAGCAGGCCAGGCCGAAGGTCATTGGCCACATCGAACCGGTGCGCGCCCAGTTCATCAGGGCATCGATGCTGGTGGTGGCGAAACCGCGCTGCAGGACGGGATTGTCGGGCGATGGCCGCAAGATGTCGTCGACCACGTTCAGCGGCCGGGGATTGTGCATCACCCGGTCGAGGTTCTCGATCATTCCCATTCGAGCGCCCCCTTCTTCCAGATGTAGATGAAACCCACCACCAGCAGAGCGATGAACAGGGCCATTTCGATCAGCGCCACCAGGCCGATGCGATCGAACACCACCGCCCAGGGAAACAGGAAGGCGATTTCCAGGTCGAAGATGATGAACAGGATGGCGATGAGGTAGTAGCGCACGTCGAACTTCATGCGCGCATCCTCGAACGCCTCGAAGCCGCACTCGTAGGGCGAACGTTTCTCGGCCTGCGGGCGCCGCGGAGCGAAGAACAGGCCGACGGCCATCAGGACCAGCCCCAGTCCCGCAGCAACGGCCATGAACAGCAGAATCGGCCAGTATTGGACAAGCACGGCGCCAACGACCTCCGCGGCTGACACTGCGCATGGGCGCAGGGTGTGACTGTGGTCAAGGGGGGCAACGAATAATCGACCTAACCCATTGTTTCGTTGCAACCTTTCAAGGCATGACTTTCTGGGTTACTCCAAAAGTTACTCACTCCAGAGCAAGGTAACCCCGGCTGCGTCCAGCTCCCGGCAACCCGCCTCGGGAACGCGCAATTATGGCCTTCCGCACCTGCCAGCCGCAAGCCGGTGCGGCACTCGATCCCGCACTTTGCGCCTGCGTGCCCGGATCGCACTTCCTCACACATTGTGATGCAGCCCTGCCCTCGCGCGCGTCGTGATGCGTTCCCGGAAGTTCCGGGAAGTGGCGGGATGGGGACGCGCGCCTCGCACGCGCGTAGCGTTCGGGGCACCACTGGCCGCCACCGCCCGCGCGGTTCGGCGGATGGAATGGCCGCAGCCCGCGTGCGTCGGCGTCCCTTTTTTATAGATGGGAAATAGCCCGCGCATAGGCGCCCCTTTGTGTGCGCATGAACCCTAGTTTTTAATTCGATAACTCATTGATTTCATTGACCGCATTCCTCTCGCACGGGCGTCCGGCGGGGTGCCCCTTTTTATAACCTGAAATTTGCCCCGCTCTCCGCGTGCGCGTAGGCGTCCGCAAGAGCACCCGTCCGCTGCCAGACTCAAACGCGCTCGCGCATACCGATGCGCAAACTACCGGACACCGCTGGGCAGAGCCGCTCACGGTGCATGCCAACCTGCTACGGCACGCGTCCCGCATGTTCGTGCGCCGCATACCAGGCGAATGCCTCCTGCTGGGCCTGCGCAATCTGCGCGGGGGTCATCCTGGCAGCAAGCTGCTTGACGTTGTTCGACACCACCGCGTAGTAGGGGCTTGTCGCCGACATTGTGGCTTTTGCGATCAGATACCACTTGTAAGCTGCAACATAGTCCTGCGGGACGCCTTGACCGTTGGTGTACATCATGCCCAGGCCGAACTCGGCGTCCGCCTCACCCTGCGCAGCAGCCAGTCGATACCACTTCAGGGCCTTTGCATAGTTCTTCGGGACGCCTCTGCCCAGCGGTGTTCGGCCTATGGTGTACAGCGCCCCCAGGAGCGCTTCGGCATCAGCATTGCCCTGCGCAGCAGCTAGTCGATACCACTTCATGGCCTTTGCAATGTCCTGCGGGACGCCTTGGCCGTTGCTGTACATCCCCCCCAGGTGCGCTTCGGCATCAGCATTGCCCTGCGCAGCCAATTGCCGAAAGTCAGCAAACGCCTGTTGATAGTCGCCGCGATGATGTGCGACCAGTCCGGCCTGCAACTCTGCGTTTGCGGTTGCCGTTGTGGCATGCACCACGGCAGGCGCCACAAGCGCAATGGTCAGCAGCAACAGGGTCCGTTTCATAGCTTCCCCCTCGAATCCGCCGCATCATCCTAGCGCTTGCGGCCCTTCACCTTCAGCGCCCGGCAGGGATGTCCTGCTTTCGTCCGCGCGCCGCACAGAGCCGGATGCGTGAAGCCTGCGGGTGCGCCGCGCAAGGTATCGCCCGGCTGGCGGTCCAGTTCATCGCCCAGCAGTGGCCCCACCTTGACGCCGCGGCTGCGCAGCTCGCGCAGGTGCTGGCGCACCTCGGGTGTATGGCCATCCTCCACCACGACACGGCGGAAGATCGGGCGCACTTCGTCATCGTCCTTCCAGCCGGTCCAATCGTCCGGCATAACCTGCTGCACCTCGACGCGCGCGGTCATGGGGCGGCCCTCTTGCCGGTTTGCATCTCGTGCCGGAAGGCCCACCGCCGGGCCGGCACCACGAACAGCTCGCAGGCGCCCAGCCGAAACCGGCGAACGGGCAGTTCCCGGAAGTTCCAGCCGCACGAACGATTCGCCGCGCGCAGGGCCGACTGCACTTCTTCAGGCAATGCCTGCCTGCGCCCAGATAGACCCCCCCTTGGTAGATTTATAGAAAGGTGCACGCTAGGCGTGTCAGTGGAATGGCCGGATGCGGGCGCGACTAGCACGGTAGGCGTGTCAATCATGCCGCTTCCCTCCCCCACACTGACACGGTAGGCGTGTTGGCGTTTTGTTTTTCCGGGGTCGCTCGCCAAGTCTTCCACCGCCCGGAAGCAGCGTGCGAAGCCGCGACTTCTAGCTTGCTGCTGCATGTGTCGATGGCGCGCCAGGTCAGGGCGAACAGGTTGCACTTGTTCAAGCCGCCCTGCCGGGTCTTTTCGATCAGCCCGTGTTCTTGCAGTTCGCGCAGTGCCCGTTCAAGGGTCTGGCGGGATCGCCAGTTCAGCGGCTGCATGATTCGCCACGTTGCGGTCAGGTCGCCATTGTTCTTGCCGCGATACTGCGCAGCCAGGTCGAACAGTAGCTTGACCGCATGGGCGCTCAACGTCCGGTAGGCGTCGGATTTCAGCACGGCATGCGGGATGGCGAGGAAGGAACCCGACTCGCTGCGTCCGGTCTGGCGCCGCCGGCGTTCTGCTTTCGTGGTCATGTCCGCGCCCCCGGTAGGTGGACAAGGGGCGCCTGTCGAACGCGCCCGATGCGGGCCATGCCGGCAGCGTCCAGGCGGTCGGTGACCCAGCAGCCGCGTGCATTGCGTCGCCAGCCTTGAGCGGTCATCGTCTCGACCGAAAGGCAGCGGCGTGCGTGCGGTGGGCCGTTGCGGTGACGGTCGAAGGCGCGTTCGCGGCTGAAGCGCTCGCCGCAGCCGGTGCATTCGCATTCGGCACCGCGTAGCGGGAGTGCGTTCATGCCGCCCTGCCTTCATCGCGCGCGGCGATACGTTGCTCGATCCATTCGGCGATTTCGTCGGACCGCCAGGCGCGGGCGGTGGCGGTCAGCGGCACGGGAGCGGGGAAGCGCTCCAGGCGGATCAGGTCATAAATAGAACTGCGGGCAAGGCCGGTCGTTCTGATAACTTCAGGCAACCGCAACAGTCGCGGCGGTGTAGTGGTGGCAGACACTGGACGGCTCCGCGCCAGGCGGATATCGCCGGCTTCGTGGGGACCATGCCTAGCGAAATGCGCGCGTGCTTAGCGCGTGCTCGCTTTTTTTTTCAGCGCGCGCCGAATGGTGGCCGGGTGCTTGCCGAATCGTTTTGCCAACAACGAAGCTATATCGCGCTTGCAGCGGCCCGCGCGGATAAGCGCCTCGAATTGCGCGCAGCATTGGTTCTGCCAGGTAGCGGCACCCGCCTTGAGTACGCGCGCCGTCTTGGAGCCACCGCGTTTTCGCCCCACACGCTGCTTGTGGCCATCGGCAATCAGGCTTGCGGCGTTAGTCAAATGGAGCATGGCATCGGACAGGCCCGCATCCCGCACTGCCTCGATGTCCAGCACGCCAGCATTAAGCACAACGTGGTTGCCTTTTGCGCGGAACGGTTGCATCCAGGACCCGCCGCCATCCGTAGTAGCAGCAACCTTTTCAGTGGCAACTCGTGGTGGCTTTCGCATGCTGGCCTTCCCCAGCCCTTCAAAGAATCGCCACGGCAGCCGGTGAAGGTGGCCGGCGTTCGGGGATCAGCCTAGCCGTGGCGAATCGTTATGCAGCGCTCTTGCGGATCGCACGCAGTTCATCGGCCAGCGCGCGCTCGGCGTGCCACAGGTCGAAGTCCTGCTGCATGCGCAGCCACAACGCCGCGCCATTGCCGGCAAGCGCGCCTGCGCGCAGCGCCATTTCCGGCGTGAAACCCTTGCGCTCGGCCAGCAGCTCGTGCAGCGTCTGCCGCGACACGCGCATGCGGCGTGCGGCTGCGGCCACGCTCAACCCCAGCGCGGGCAAGACATCCTCGCGCAGGACGGCGCCCGGATGCGTCGGCGCGCGTTCACGCTTGGCGGTGTGTTCGGTCATGCTCGGCCCTAGTGCCTTCCTCAAGCCGCAGCTTCGCGCACGATGCGCGGGTGCTGGACGGCGATGCGCAGCAGGGTCTGTGCCGCGCCGCTGGGGTTGCGCCTGCCGCTCTCCCAGTCCTGCAGGGTGCGTAGCGAGACGCCCAGCAGGCGCGCGAACTCGGCCTGCGACAGGCCGGTGCCGGCACGCGCTGCAGCGACGGGCACGCGGGCAGCGTCGATCACTTCGTCCTTTTCGACGGTGCCGTCATGGCGGGTGATGCGCCGGCGCAGGCTGCCGTCGGCCATGGGCACGAACTCGGTCCGGCGCACCCAAGGGGCGCCCTGCGCGATGACCTCGCGCAGTTCGGCGTTCACGTCGCGGCGGTTACGGGTCGGCTTAGCCATAGTCGAAGGTCGCCTTCAGTTGTCGCAGCAGTGCAGGATCCACAGTGTCGCGCTCGTTCTTGGCGTACAGCAGCACCAGGACGATCACGCCGGCGGCGTTGCGCAGGAAGTAGATCACGCGGTAGCCGCCGCGCTTGCCGCGTCCCGGTGCGCGCCAGCGCCATTTCCGGCAGCCGCCGGAACCGGGGATCACGTCCCCGGCATCCGGCTCACCTGCCAGCGCCAGCTGCAGCGCCGTGAACTCGGCATCGTCCATGCCGCAGGCTTCCCGCGCTCGCGCGAAGGTCGCCAGTTCGATGAAGCTCCACAGGGGTCTAGTGTACGGCATTGCGTGTCATTATGTCACCTGTACGCCGGACAGGGTCATTGCGACTTGCGCCGGAACGGCACCACATCCGCGCCGGTGCGCAGGGCGTCGCAGTAGTCCGCCCAGGTCTGCATCATGGCGATGCGCTGGGGCAGGTGCTGGGCGCGGTTATAGGCATCCTTGACCGCATTCTGTTCCTTGTGCGCCAACTGGCGCTCGATCACGTCGGACGGATAGCCCCGCTCGTGCAGCAGGGTCGATGCGCTCGAACGGAAGCCGTGGGCAGTCATGCGGTCGCCGCCGTAGCCCATCGCGCGCAGGGCGGCGGTAATCGCGTTTTCCGACATGGGCCGCCCCGACGTGCGCGGGCTGGGGAATACGTAGCGCCCGCGTCCGGTCAGCGCGTGCAGGTCGCGCAGGATGGCCACCGCCTGCGTGGACAGCGGCACCAGATGGTCGGCCCGCATCTTCATCTTGCCGGCAGGGATGCGCCAGGTCGCGGCGTCCAGGTCGATCTCGGACCATTCCGCATGCCGCAGCTCGCCGGGGCGCACGAACAGCAGCGGCGCCAGCTTCAGCGCGCAGGCCACCACGTAGCCGCCGCGGTAGGCGTGGATCGCGCGCAGCAGTTCGCCGAAGGCGCGCGGTTCCGTGATGGCGGCATGGTGCCGGGTCTTGGGCGACTTGATCGCCCCGCGCAGGGCGCCCACGGGGTCATGCTGGGCGCGCAGGGTCGCCACCGCATAGCGGAAGATCGCCGACAGCTTCGCCCGCAGGCGGGCGGCGGTTTCCAGCATCGCCCGGCCTTCCAGGTCTTGCAGCAGGTCCAGCACCTCGGCAGCAGTCACCTCGGCGATGGGCTTGCCGCCCAGCTTGGGGATGGCGAAGTCTTCCAGCAGCCAGCGGTCCTTCGACAAGGTGGCCTCGGACACTTCGCGCCGGGCCAGCCACTCGCGGGCGATGATCTCGAAGGTTTGCCGCTCCGCGCGTTTCTCGCGCTGGCGCTCGGTGCTGGGGTCCAGCCCCTTCGCCACCAGGGCGCGGGCTTGGTCGCGCAGTGTGCGGGCATCGGCCAGGCTTACGTGCGGCCACTCGCCCAAGCCCAGCATGCGCGCCTTGCCATTGTGGCGATAGCGGAAGCGCCACAGCTTGGAGCCGGTCGGCGGCACCTCGATACACAGCCCCTTGCCATCGGCCACGCGGTAGAGCCTCGCGCGCGGCTTTAGCGCCCGCAGCTTGGTGTCGGTCAGCATGTGAGTATCGGCCTACGGCGGGCGTGAGTAACTGCCCGGTACGCCCAATCCTACTCGCAGCAGTAGCCGGCTGCCAGCGCACAGCCTCGGACGGCCCCAGACGATGGAACCTAGGAAATTGCTTGCTTTCCTGGGGATTTCTGGACTTCGCCGGACGTGCTCGGAAGTCCACTTGGTGCCCAAGGGGGGACTCGAACCCCCACGACTTGCGTCGCTACCACCTCAAGGTAGTGCGTCTACCAATTCCGCCACCTGGGCAGTGGATGTCCTGCGAAGAACTAGCCGCCGCCTTCCTTGGCCGGCGGCTGCGGCGCCACCGGCCTGCTGGCCGGCACCGACGAGCGGGTAGCCGGCGCCGTCGCGGGTGCAGGCGTGGCGGGCGGCGGGCGGCCGGCCATCACGCCCAATCCGGCGGCGCTGTTGGACGCCGGCGTCCCGGCATGGCTGAGGTAGATGGCCATGCCCAGGCTGACCACGAAAAACAGCGTGGCCAGGACCGCCGTGGCGCGCGAGAGGAAACTCGCCGAACCGCGCGCACCGAACACGGTGCCGGAAGCACCACCGCCGAAACCCGCACCGGCGTTGGCGCCATCGCCGCGCTGCAGCAGGATCAGAACGATCATCGCCGCGGCGATCAGCACGTAGAAGATGGAAAAAATGGTGAACATGGATCTGACCCAAGGACCGCTCAGCGTGCCGCCGCGCAGATCGCGAGGAACTCCTCGGCCACCAGCGAAGCGCCACCGACCAGCCCACCATCGATGTCGGGCTGGGCAAACAGATCGGATGCGTTGGCGGCCTTCACGCTGCCACCGTAGAGCACCCGAATCATCCGCGAAAGTTTAGCATCGCGCGCTGCGAGTTGGCTACGAATGAAGGCATGCGCCGCCTGCGCCTGCGCGGCACTGGCCGTGTGTCCGGTACCGATCGCCCACACCGGCTCGTAGGCGATCGCGATCCGCGCGATGCGTTCGCCCAACGCTTGCAGAGGCGCGTGCAACTGGGCGGTGATAATCGCCTCGGTGACGCCCTGCCTGCGCTGATCCAGCGTCTCGCCCACGCACAGGATGGGCGTGATCCCCTGCTCCAGCGCGCGCTCGAGCTTCGCGCAGATCAATGCGTCGTCCTCGTGGTGGTACTGGCGCCGCTCGGAGTGGCCGACCAGGACGTAGCCGCAGCCGATGTCCCTGAGCATCGACGCCGCGACCTCGCCGGTGTAGGCGCCCGCGGCATGTGCGCTGACGTCCTGACCGCCGAAGCCGATGCCCGCATGCGCGGCGATCAGCTCCGCAAGATAGGGGAACGGCGGGAACACGACGACATCGCAGGAACCCGGCAGCGAGGCCGCCACCGCCGCCAGCAGTGCACGATTGGCGTCGCGCGAGCCGTGCATCTTCCAGTTGGCGGCGACGAGTTTCCTGCGCATAGGGCCACGCTCCGCGGAAGGCGGCGCAGCATAACCACGCTGCCCCAGTCACGCAATTGACACCGATCAAGAAAAGTCGAGGAAAGCTATGGACGCTCCACGCATTCGCCGCGCGCTGGTCACCGGCATCTCCTCCGGCATCGGCGCCAGCCTTCTCGCCCCGCGCTGGCGCAGCACGGCCATGTCCCCGCCACCGGGCTGCCCAGCGCATCGGTGTGCTGGTAACGCACGAAGGGCGCCCCGCCGGTGCGCGGCACCCGCCGGATCGCCACCAGACTGCCGGCCACATACACGTGGTCGAGGTTCATCCCCGGCGCGCTGTTTCTCTTGGGAACCTCCACATTTCCCGAGGCGGTTCACGTTTCAATGGGTCAACCTGTCCCGGACTCAACCGGGCACCGCCGCTCTTGACTGATCCCACCGCGATTCGTCGCATCACCTTGTCCCATGTGAACCCGGCCGTTTCGTCGGTTTTTCGAAACTCCAGACTTTCAAAAGCGAGAGCACACCGTGTGCCGGAATGCGCAATTGGCGATCAGGAGGTAATTCCTTATTAATAACCAGACCTTCATTCCACTCAAAAATACCCGTTACATCAATCTTAAATTTTCTTCCAACGTAGTAATGTCGATTTAGCGCAATAACCTCATCCAATTCCGACACACTCTTATCAGCATCAATAGCATCTATCCCAATTTGCAAACGATCGGATGGGCATCTCGGGTCAGACAGGAATGCGCCGTGGCTAAAATCCGTAAAGTACTCCGCGCTAAGGAAACTCTGATTTTGCCCCGCGGTCGAAGCGAAGCCCACAGCGACAGAGTGTAGAGGATGCCCGAGCAATGGACCCTGGCCACGCAGGCCGACGGTGGTTTCGAAGCCCATCGCAAGCCGA
>JAJYTG010000025.1 GCA_021793195.1 Pseudomonadota bacterium | reverse complement strand
GCGAGCTTGCCCTCCATCACCCGGCCGACGCCGGGCAGACGCCCGACCGGCAGCGGGACCAGAAAGGCGGCGGCCTGCGCCGGGCGGATCACGAACAGGCCGTCGGGCTTGCGCCAGTCGGAGGCGATCTTGGCCAGGAACTTGTTGGGCGCGACGCCGGCCGAGGCGGTCAGCCGGGTCTCCTCGCGGATCGCGGCGCGGATCGCCTGCGCGGTCGCGGTGGCCGACGCCAGACCGGTCCGGGTCACGCTGACGTCGAGGTAGGCCTCGTCCAGCGACAGCGGTTCGATGCGGTCGGTGTGGCGCGCGAAGATTTCGCGCACCTGCCGCGACACGGCCTTGTAGCGCGCGAAGTCCGGCGCCACGAACAGCGCCTGCGGGCACAGGCGTTCGGCGCGCAGCGCCGGCATCGCCGAGCGCACGCCATAGGCGCGCGCCTCGTAGCTGGCGGCGCACACCACCGAGCGCGCGCCGCGCCAGGCCACCACCACCGGGCGCCCGCGCAGCGCGGGGTCGTCGCGCTGCTCGACCGACGCGTAGAACGCGTCCATGTCGACGTGCACGATCTTGCGGATCACTGCGGACATGCCTGCGCGTCGAATGCGGCCCGGGCGGCCGCTGCGAGGGCGATCGTAGTGCGACGCCCGGCGCGGTGCTGCACACGCCTGACCTGGATCAATCGCCGTGCCGGCGGCATCGGCGATGCTGCGCCGTCGACGCGCAAGCGCCGTGCGGGACGTGGGTCCATGACCGATCGCATCGAAGCCTGGCAGTGCGTGGGCTGCGGCCGCATCGAGGCGCCGCAGACCTGCATCGGCGTCTGCCGCGATCGCCGCATCCACCTGGTCGATGCCGGCGCGCACGAGGCTGCGCTGGCGGCGCTGCAATCCGCGACCGCACAGGCGCAGCGGCTCGAGGCGCTGGTGCGGCAGCTGGCGCTGACGACGCCGCGCGACGACGCCTGGGAGCGCACCTACCGCGCATTGCAACTGCAGGCGCGGACCCTGCTGGAGGCGCCGGCCGATTCCGCACCGGCGCCGTGACGCGGCCGCATCGGCGATGATCCCGCGCCCGCCGGCCGATCCGGCCGCAGTGATTCGCCGGCGCCGCGATCCTGACCGTCGTGAGCATTTCGTAAGTTGACCTGCCGGCGGAAATCGGTTGCCTTCGACGTTCCCCACGGCCGCCTGCGCGGCCGCCCCGCTCGAGGAGTTCCCCATGCGTGTGTCGATCCCGATGTTGCTGGCCTTCCTGCTCACCGCCGCGCCGGCGCTGGCGGCACCGGTCACCGCGCCCGCCGCCGTCGCGCACGCGACGTCGATTCGGGAAATCGGCATCCGCCCTACCGCCGACAACGCCGCCGCCGCGCACGCGACGTCGATTCCGGCCTCGGCGCTGGACAGCACCGCCGGCGGCATCAGCCGCGCGCAATGGATGGCGGCGCGGCCGGTGACGGCGCAGCACGCGATGGTGGTCAGCGACCAGCATGAGGCCACCGCGGTCGGGCTGCAGATCCTCAGGGAGGGCGGCAACGCCGTCGATGCCGCCGTCGCGGTGGGCTACGCGCAGGCGGTGGTCAACCCCTGCTGCGGCAATATCGGCGGCGGCGGCTTCATGACCATCCACCTCGCCAGCGGCAAGAACGTGTTTCTCGACTTCCGCGAGCGCGCGCCGCTGGCGGCCACGCCGACCCTGTTCCAGGACGCGCAGGGCAACGTGGTACCCGGGCGCAGCACCAGGACCTGGCTCGGCGTCGGCGTGCCCGGCACGGTGATGGGCCTCGATGCCGCGCTGCAGAAGTACGGCACGATGAGCCTCAGGCAGGTGATCGCGCCGGCGATCCGGCTGGCGCGTGACGGCTTCGTGCTGCAGCCCGGCGACATCCAGGTGATGGACACGCGGGTCAAGGACTTTGCCAAACACCCCAACGTGGCGGCGATCTTCCTCAACCACGGCCAGCCCTGGAAGGCCGGCGAGGTGCTCAGGCAGCCGCAACTCGCGCACACCCTGCAGCTGATCGAGCAGGGCGGCACCCGCGCCTATTACGACGGTCCCGTCGCCAAGGCCATCGTCGCCGCCAGCGAGAAGCATGGCGGCATCCTCAGCCTCAAGGACTTCCGCGATTACAAGGCGGTGTGGGCCCGGCCCATCGAATGCCGGTACCGCGGCTACACCGTGGTGACGCCGCCGCCGCCCAGCTCGGGCGAGACGGTGTGCGAGATCCTGCGCGTACTGGACGGCTACCCGCTGGGCCGCTGGGGTTATGGGTCGGTGCAGACCACGCACGTTCTGGCCGAGGCCGAGCGCCACGCTTTCGCCGATCGCAACACTTACCTCGGCGATCCGGCCTTCGTGCACAACCCGATCGGCAAGCTGCTTTCGAACGCCAACATCGAGCGCATCCGCAGCCAGATCCTGCCGGATCGCGCCACGCCTTCGTCCGCGGTGAAGGGCAGCCTGGGCGCCGCCGAGGGCCTGCACACCACGCACTTTTCGGTGCTGGATGCCAAGGGCGACGCGGTCAGCGTGACTTACAGCATCAACTACCTGTTCGGCGTCGGCATGATGGCCGGCGATACCGGCTTCTTCCTCAACAACACCATGGACGACTTCACCTCCAAGCCCGGCGTGCCCAACTCCTTCGGGCTGGTGCAGGGCCACGTCAACGAGATCCAGCCGGGCAAGATCCCGCTGTCGTCGATGGTGCCCAGCATCGTGCTGAAGCACGGCAAGGTGTTCATGGTCACCGGCAGCCCGGGCGGCTCGACGATCATCTCGACCACGCTGGAGAGCATGATCAACGTCATCGATTTCGGGATGAACATGCAGCAGGCGGTCGATGCGCCGCGCATGCACATGCAGTGGTATCCGGACAAGGTGTTCGTCGAGCCCGGCTATCTGACGCCGGCAACGCAGGCTGCGCTGGAAAAGATGGGCTACGCGTTCAAGATCGTGCCGGCCTGGGGCGCCGACGAGGCGATCCTGGTCAATCCGAAGACGCATTGGCTGGAAGGCGCCAACGATCGCCGACGCTCGGCGGGCCTGGCCGCGGGCTACTGATCGCCGCGTTCAGTGCGCTGCCGTTGCCGCGACCGGCAACGGCAGTTCGAAGCGCGCGCCGGGCCGGCCGGGACGCCAGCGGTCGACGACATACAGCGAGCGCCCGTCGGCGCTGACGCCGGACACGTGCCCGGGACTGTGCAGGTCCGCGGGCAGCGCGGCATAACGTTGCGCCAGGGTTGGTCCGGCGACAGCGGGCGGCGCGCGCAAGGCCAGCAGTGCCGCGCCGAGGCGCAGGTGGGCGGCGTAGTCGGCGGTCTTCCGGATTTCGTCGCTGTACAACTCGCGCAGCCCCGACCGGCCGATCGCATCCATGACGCAGGGAATCAGGTTGCTCACGCAGCCCGCAACGTCGAGGTGCGGCAGCGACGGCAGCGTGGCCGCCGCGGGATCATCGGCCAGCAGGCGCGCAGCCAGCGACGGCCGGCACAAAGGGCCGTACATCTCGGCCAGCCAGGCCCGGGACTGCCGGCGATCGAACCAGAGCCAGGGATGTTCCTTCTGCCTCTGCGCGTTGGCGATCATCCCATCGAGGTTCGCCATCGATGTCGCCTGCTGGCGCTGGGCCCAGGCACAACTGTCGACATCGGCCGCGGCGACCGGCCGCAGCGCCTGCGCGCAGGCCGCGGGCGTCGGCGTATCGGGCGGCAATTGCCCCAGCATCGCCGCGGCCAGGCGGATGTCGTCACTGGCGTACTGCGCGGTAATCAGCGCATAGGACAGGTCGTTGGTGCCCTGATGCAATCGCCGCCAGGTGCCGATCGCGATGCAGGTGTCGGTCAGCGCCGCGACACGTTCCCCGCGGACGAAGCGGTCCGCCAGCGCGGTCAGCCACACGGGCTGCGGCGATTCCCACGCGTTGCCCATGCCGCCGTAACGCGGATCGGCGGGCCATTCGTTCCAGAAAAAATCCGCTTGGGTCAGCTGTTGCGCCCGATGCAGCGGCAATGCCGCCTGTGCCAAGGCGGCCGCGACCGCCGCGCGATGACCGGCGACGAAGCCGAGGCAATCGGGCACCGACCATCCACAGAGCGACTCCATGTCCAGCTGGGGCGGCGCCGGCCAGCGTGCCTGCGCCACCGAGACATAGTTCACGATGCCGTTGGCGCGCGCAGTGGCGGCGGCGAGATTCTTCGCCACCGGCTGCATGACCAGCGCATGCATATGCCGCAGGTCCGCCGCCGTCACCGCCTGCAGCTGATCGTCCGGCACCGGCCAGCGCGACAGCCACAGCACGGGAAAGGCGTTGCGTCCCGCCGGCGGCGTGCGCGCCGGCTGCAGCGCCGCCAGCGCCGCGCGTCCGGCGGCATCGGGCCCGCGCAGACGGCCGTAGGCGAACAGTCCGGCGACGATCAGGATCACGACCGCCACGACGGCGCCGATCCACTTCAGCACCGTCAGCAGACCGCGCGCCAACGGCAGCAGATGATTCGATACGCCCATGGCGCGTCTCCCTGACGGTCCTGTCCCCGGCGCTTTAGTATCAGATCGGAGCACACGCCGCGACCCGCGGTTCGCGGTCCGCGGTCCGCGGTCCGCGGGATCAACCATCGCAACCCCAGGGAGACCGTCATGCTGCAGAACATCCTCGTCGGCTATGACGGCTCGGCGCAGTCGCGTAGGGCCTACGATTTCGCCATCGCTGCGGCGGCGGCCTGCGGCGGCCGCGTGCACGTGGTCATGGCGCTGGTGCTGCCGAGCGTCGATCCCGGCACGGCGATCCTCGACGACCGCCAGCGCGACGAAGCCGCGCGCGCGCTGGCGGCACTGTCCGCGACTCACGATCCGCGCGTCACGGTGACCACGGCGGTGATCCACGGCAACCCCGGCGACGTGCTGCTGGCCGAAGCCTTGCGCCAGGCCAGCGATCACATCGTGCTCGGCCACACGCCGCGCGGCGCCCTGCTGACCTGGCTGCTGGGCTCGGTGACCAGCGACGTGATGGGCGCCGCGCCGGTGCCGGTGACCGTGCTGCGCTGAGCCGCCTGCGTCGCCCGGACAGATCCTTCGGGCTTTGCCCTCAGGATGACAACAAAAGCGACAACAAAAGTTGTCACCCTGAGCGCAGCGAAGGGTCTGTGGTCGCGAGACGTCGAGTGCGGCGAATCGCGAGGCGCCGATCGCAGCGCAGGGCCGGTGATGAAGACAACACGATGGTCGCCGCGCGCGGGCAAACCGCTGGCCCGCCACGATCGCCGCGCAAAAAGAGGCCGCGGCGCAAGCCGCGGCCGGAGTAGCGCATCGAGGTTTCAGATTCCGCTCAGAACGCCGTCCACAGATAGAGATAGGTCGTGTTGTTGTCGCTGGCGTTGCGACCGGTGCCGTCGTAGTTGTTCCTGGCACCCTCGAACTTCGAGTAGAAGGTGTACTGCAGGCCGACGCGCAGGTTGATCCACGGTTCGTCAAACGAGGTGGCCTTGCCGAAGGGGTTCCAGTTGAGCTCGACGATGCCGCCGTTGGTGTCGGGCGAGCCGTTGACGCTGCCGTAGAGCAGGGCATCGGCACTGCCGGTGTTGCGGAACAGGCCCGCGGTCGC
This sequence comes from Pseudomonadota bacterium, assembly GCA_021793195.1. Classification (GTDB taxonomy): domain Bacteria; phylum Pseudomonadota; class Gammaproteobacteria; order Xanthomonadales; family Rhodanobacteraceae; genus Metallibacterium. The sequence goes on along the minus strand of JAJYTG010000025.1, from coordinate 14,905 downwards.
GCCCCAGGTGTTCTCGTACCAGTACGAGCCGTTGAGGTTGAGCGCGTTGACGCTGTTGCTGAGGTTGGACGATCCGCCGCTGGCGTAGGTCGCGTTCAGCCTCTGCTGTTCGTGAATGTACGAGGCGTTGGCGGTGAAGATGTGCTTGCCGGTACCGAGGAACTGATAGCTGCCGTCCACGCCGATGTCGCGGAAATTGTCCGTGGGTCCGGGAATGGCATAAGGCCGGCCGAATGCGTCGGTACCGGGCAGCCCGCGGTGGGCGTCGAAGAAGGTCGTGCCGATCTCGAAGTCACCGCCCTTGACCGGGGATGTGTAGGCCAGGCGAGCATAGGGTGCGAGTCCGCTGATGCGTCCGCCGTAGCCGACATTGATGTCGCTGAGGAACGCCGGCGACAACGCGCGGTAGGCGCCGCCCTCGACGTACCAGTGGTTGTCGATCAGCGAATAGGCGGTGACGCCGACCACCTGCGCGGCGAACGCGCCGTACAACGCGGGCGTCGCCGGCGGGCCGTAGGCGAGGTTCGAACTCATGTACGGGTACTGCCACGCCGGTGCGGTGTTGAACACGTCCGACAGCGTCGGGTTGTTGTTGGCCGTGATCCCCCACATCAGCGTGTGGCCGCTCCACATCGTGGTCCGCGCATAGCGCACCTCGGTATTGTCCCAGCCCAGCTGGCCGCCGTTCTCCGAATACGTGGCCTGGCCGAACATGCCGATGTGATCGGACAGCCGGCCGGCGACGAAGATCGAGGCCTGCTGCATCTCGAGGTTGTTGTTGTTGTTGAAGCCGTTGGCCGGCGGCGTGGGCTGGCTGGTGGCCGTGTGCGTGTAGGACTCGACCAGCATCGCCGACAACGGCAGGTTGGACTGGTCGCCCGCCTTCATGGTGTAGCCGCCGAGCTTGAACAGGCGGCCGAAGGGGGTGAGCTGCGGACCGAAGCCGCCGATGTGGCAGGACGTGCAGGGCTGATGGGTCTGGCGCGCGTACGCCGGAACCGCCGACGCCGTCGGCATGTAGCCCGCCGCCGCCAGAAATGCGATCGCCAGCGCCGCTCGCAGCGCCGGGGACCGGGACAACCATCGCGTGAACATGAGACACCTCCTGCTTTTTTTGGGATCCATCGCGTCCGTCGTCCGGCCCTTCATCGCTCCGGTCCAACGAAACTTTCACGGTTAACGATACGTTATCGCCCCTGCTGTCCCTTGACTCCGGTCAAGCCGGCAGGCGTCTGACATTACGATTTGTAGGAAACGCCGGCGGCGCGATGTCGCAGGCCGGCACCTGCCGCCGGCAGCGATGACCAAAGCGGTCGCATGGCGGTCATGCAGCAGGCGCTCGTGGCTCCGGGATCGCCGTCCATCGGGACCGTCGCAATCCCCGGCGCGATAGCATTCGCGCGGCTGATGCCGTGAACGGCGTCGCATTCCGCGATTTCCATTGCGTCTGGCCTGCATCTTGCTTGGTCCGTCTCACTTTGCCTGCTTGCTGGGGATTTCACATGGGTTACGAAACCTTGCGTTCGCGCCTCGCTGGCGCGGCCTTGATCGCTGCGATCCTCTGGGCGCCCGCGGCCTGGTCGGCGGCCGCCGTCACCTCGCAGCTGGAAGTGCGGCAGGTCGTCACGGCCCAGGGCCGCGAGATGCTGCGCCCCGCCGCCGCGGCCCGACCCGGCGACTTGCTGCAATACCGCGCCGTGTACCGCAACGGCGGCGACACGGCGGCCATCCATCTGCTGGCCCGACTGCCGGTCCCCGCGGGGACCACGCTGCAAATCGACAGCATTCGGCCCGCCGGTGCCGAAGCCAGCACCGACGGCACGCATTTCGCGCCGCTGCCGCTGATGCGCACGACCACCGGCGCCGACGGCCGGCCGCATCGCGAACCGGTGCCCGTGGCCGACATCCGCGCCCTGCGCTGGGATCTCGGCACGCTCGCTGCGAACGCGAGCACGAGCGTCGAGCTGCGCGTGCGCATCGATCGGCCACAGCCCGCAGCGGTACCCGCCAGGCCGCAAGGCGGCCGCGCGATTCTCTGATCGCGACCGCTCGCGCATGACCACACCGTCCACTCCCGACTGATCCGTCCATACAACGAAGCCACCGCCAGGGAATCCGCCCCGTGAACACTTCCACGACATCCAAACCGATGCGCGCCTCCTCCGGGTGGCGCCTGTTCTTCATGGTCCTCGCCAGCTTCGCGTTCGCGCTGCTGGCGGTGAGTCTGGCGCACGCCGCGCCGCCGCCGGCCGGCACCGCGATCGGCAACCAGGCCTCGGCCACCTACACCGATGCTTCCGGCATCAGCCGCTCGGTCACCTCGAACGTGGTGCAGACCATCGTCCAGCAGGTGGCCAGCCTGACCTTGACCGCCAACGGCGCGCAGACCTCGACGCCGGGCACCACGGTCTACTACCCGCACACGCTGACGAATACCGGCAACGGCAGCGACACCTTCGTCCTCGCCGCGATCAACGGGTCCGGGTCCGGATTCAGCATGACCGGCATCCAGATCTTCGCCGACAACGGCAGCGGCCAGCCCACCGGCCCCGCGATCACCTCGTCCGGGCCGCTGGCCACCGGGGCGGTGTTCAAGTTCATCGTCGTCGCGGTGGTCCCGGCAACCGCCACCAGCGGTCAGACCAACGCACTCACCGTCACTGCAACCAGCGGTTTCAACGGCGCGCTCAATGCCAGCAATACCGACACCACCACGGTCACCAACAACGCGGTGATCACGGTCACCAAGTCGATCAGCGCCAGCTCGGGTGCGGCGGGCAGCGGCCCCTACACCTATACACTGACCTACACCAATACCGGCAACAGCACGGCCACCGCGGTCACCCTCAATGACGTGCTTCCGGCCGGTCTGAGCTACGTGCTCAACTCCGGACGCTGGAGCGTGACCGGCACCACGGCGCTGCCAGATAACAGTGGCAGCACCGGCACCGCGCCCAACACCATCATCTCGACCTACACGGCCAGCACCACGACGCTGAAGTACGTGCTGAGTCAGGTCACCCCCGGCCAGTCCGGCACCGTGACCTTCCAGGTCAATGTCAACAGCAATGTCGCACCGGGTGTGCTCAACAACACCGCGACCGATTCCTACAACGACGGCTCCGGCAACACGGTCAGCGGCAGCTCCAACACGGTTCCATTCACGGTGAGCCAGACCGCAGCGGTCGCCCTGACCGGCGCCACCGTGGCCAGCGCCAATCCGGGCGCGACGGTCAGCTTCCCCAACATCGTGACCAACAACGGCAACGGCACCGACACCTTCAACATCGCCTTCGGCATCAATAACTTCCCGGCCGGCACCACGTTCACGCTGTACAAGAGCGACGGCGTCACCCCGCTGACCGACACCAACGGCGACGGCAAGCCGGATACCGGCCCGCTGGCCGCGGGCGCCAGTTACACCGTGTACGTCAAGGCCCAGCTGCCGGCCAACGCCAGCAATACCGGAGCTCCCTTCACGGTGCAAAAGACCGCGACGTCGGTGTTCGACCCGACCAAGTCGGCCACGACCACCGACAAGCTGACGACGATCACCGCATCGGCGGTCGACCTGACCAACAACAGCGCCTACAACGCGACCACACCGGCACCCGGCCAGGGTCTGGGTCCGGAGGTCAGCCCGGTCGTGACCAATGCGGTCAATCCGGGTACGTCCACCACCTTCGTGGTCTACGTCAACAACACCGGCCCGGTGGCCGATGCCTATGACCTGGCGGCGAGCACGGCCAGCAATTTCAGCAGCGTCACCCTGCCCAGCGGCTGGACCGTAGCCTTCAAGGCGGACAGCGGCAGCGGCACCTGCTCCAGCACCGGTGCCACGATCAGCAACACGGGCAGTGTCGCGGCGGGCGGCAACGCCGTGGTCTGCGCGGTGGTCAGCGTCCCGGCCGGCGGCGCGGGTGCCGCCGCCGGTGCCAGCCAGATCTACTTCCGCGGCTTGTCACCGGCCTCGGGCGCGCAGGACACCATCCATGACGCGGTCAACGTCAACGCGGTGCGTTCGATCAGCTTCACGCCCAACAACACCAACCAGACCTATCCGGGTGGCACCGTGGTTTACAGCCACACGCTGACCAACACCGGCAACGTCCTCGAGGGCAATGGCACGCTGTCGACCGTCGCCCTGGCCGCGGTCAACAACAAGGCGAGCTGGACCTCGGTGCTGTACTACGACCTCAACGGCAACGGCGTGCTCGACGCCGGCGATCCGGTGGTGCCCGCGGCCGGCCTGCAGGCCATCCCCGCCCTGGCCAGCGGCCTCGCCCCCGGCCAGTCGATCACCATCTTCGACAAGGTCACGGCTCCATCCGGCGCACAGGTTGGCGACATCAATACTTCGACCATCACCGTCACCACCAGCAACGGCACCTACACCACCACCGCGCCGGCAGCGGCAGTCGCCACCGACGGCACCACGGTGATCGCCGGCAACCTGCAATTGGTCAAGACGCAGGCGCTGTACGCCGGTTGCACCGGCCCCACCAGCGGCCTGGTCTACACGCAGGGCAACGTCAATGCGCTGCCGGGCCAGTGCGTGCTGTACCAGATCACGGTCAGCAACGTCGGCTCGGCCAACGCCACCAGCGTCGTGGTCTCCGATGCGACACCGACCTACACCACGTTGAGCACCAGCGCCACGACCACGGTCGGAACCGTGACCGATCCGGGACTGGGCAATGCCGGCACCGTCAGCGCGACGGTCGGCACCCTCACGCCCGGCCAGAGCGCCGTGGTCGCCTTCGGCGTCAAGATCCAGCAGTAAGCGCGCCCGTCCGCGGTTGCCTCCGATGAAAGCGCCCGCCCGCCGTGAAGACCACGCGTCTTCGCGGCGGGACGGGGATCTTCGGATCCCGGTCGACGTCCTCCGCCCCGCATGAACCCGCATCCGCCCCGACTGAGCCTGTCCAGCCGCCTCGTGGCGCTGCTGGTCCTGCCGTGGGCACTGCTCGCCATGCCGCCGGCCTGGGCGGCGCCGCCCGCCGCCGGCACGCTGATCGACAACACCGCCAGCGCGACCTATATCGACGGCGGCAGCGGCCTCTCGGTGCAGTTGCAGTCCAACACCGTCCACGTCAACGTGCTGCCGCTGGAGGCTTGCACGCTGACGCCGGGCCAGACCATCGTGCGAACGCCCGGCGCGACCTTCGCGCTGCCCCACACGCTGAGCAATACCGGCAATGTCGGCGAAACCTGCCTGCTCGATCTGAATCCGGTCGCCGGCGCCGGCTTCACCCCGACCGGCCTGAGCGTGGTGCAGGATCTCAACGGCAACGGCATCGCCGATCCCGGCGAGCCGGTCATCGCCCAGGGTGCCGGCATCACGCTGGCAGCCGGTGCGGCCGTCGACCTCCTGATCACCGGTCGCGTCCCTGGCAGCGCCGGTCCCGGCCAGACCGCTTCCCTGCAACTGGTCGCCACCAGCCAGACGCAGGGCCAGCGCAGCAGCAGCATCGATACCGTGGCCGTCACCAGTGGCGCGTCACTGAGCGTCACCAAGAGCGCGTCCACCGGCAACCCGATGCCAGGCGCGCCGCTCGGCTACACCTTGAGCGTCAGCAACCAGGGCGATGCCCCGGCAGCCGGCGTGCCGGTGCAGGTGAACGGCGTGGCCGAGACCCTGTTCCTGTTGCGCGACGCGATCCCGGCCAACACCACCTTTCTGAGCTTGGGCACAGCGGGCAGCGCGTTGCCGCTGTATCACCGCCTTGGCGATGCCACAGACAGCTATCTCGGCGCGCCGCCCAGCGGCGCGGTGATCGACGCCATCGCCTGGGGCCTGCCCAGCCTGGCCGCCGGGGCCACGCTGACCGGCCAGTTCAGCGTGACCGTCAATGCCAATGCCGCCGGCACATTGAACAACACCGCCTATGCCGACTCCCTCAGCAGCGGCGGCGTCATCAGCACCCCGTCGAATCCGGTGCAGCTGCCGCTGCCGGCGCGCGCCGCGCTGATCGATTTCTTCCCCGACAACACTTACGGCACCCCGATCCAGCAGTCACCGCTGGGTTCGCCGCTGTTCGTGCAGGTCACGGCGGCGCAATGCAACACCGATCCCGCACAGGCGCTGAGCTATCCGATCCGCCTGACCAGCCAGCTGACCGGGGATATCGAAACCTTCACCGCGGTCGAAACGGCGCCCAACAGCGGCGTCTTCCGCATCAATCCGGATGTCCCGACGGCCAACGCCGCGACCCATGTGGTGGCTTCCGGCGACGGCATCCTCGAGCTGCTGCCCAACGACACCGTGACCGCGACCCTGCTCGGCTGCAGCGCAGCAGGCAGCGTCAGCACCACGCTGCTGATCGATCCGCAGGGCGTGGTCTTCGACAGCAAGAGCAACCAGCCGGTGGCCGGCGCCACGGTGCAGCTGATCGACGTCACCGGCGCCGGCAACGGCGGTCAGCCGGGCGGCCCCGCGCATGTGTTCCAGGCCGACGGCGTCACCCCCGCGCCCAGCGCCGTGGTCACCGGCAACGACGGCAGCTTCAGCTTCCCGCTGGTGCTGCCCAGCACCTACCGGCTGCAGGTCACGCCGCCCGGGGGCTATCTGTTTCCCTCGAAACTGCCGCCGGCGCTGCTGCCGCCCGGGCGCGTGATCAGCCAGCCCGGCTCCTACGGCGGCAGCTTCGTCATCGCCAGCCGCGGCTCCGTGCGTCTCGACGTGCCGCTGGACGCCGGCGCCAGCGGCGGTCTGTTCGTGCAGAAGACGGCGTCGAAGACCGCCGTCGAGGTGGGTGACTTTCTCGACTACACGGTCACCGTCAGCAACCGTTCCGGGATCGCCCTCGACAAGCTCCAGCTCAGCGACTGGCTGCCCGCCGGCTTCGTCTATGTCCGCGGCAGCGCGCGCCTCGACGGCCGGCCGCTCGCCGATCCGCAGCGCGGCGCCGGCGTGATGGGCTTTGCGCTGGGCCTGCTGGCCAGCAACGCGCAGGACGTGCTGACCTATCGCGTCGCCGTGGCGCCGGGAGCGCAGTCCGGTACCGGCATCAACAGCGCGCAGGCGCAAAGCGGCACGCTGCGTTCCAACGTCGCCAGCGTCAAGGTGCAGCTGATCGGCGGCGTGTTTTCCGCCAAGGCCTACCTGATCGGCAAGGTCTACGCCGACTGCAACGGCAACCGGATCCAGGACGCCGGCGAACCGGGCATTCCCGGCGTGCGCGTGTGGCTGGCCGACGGCACCTACGCGATCACCGATGGCGACGGCAAGTACAGCCTGTACGGTCTGACCCCGCGCGCCACCGTCGCCGCGATCGATCCGACCACCTTGCCCGCCGGCGCCACGCTGGAAGTGCTCGACAACCGCAACGCCCGCGATCCCGGCAGCCAGTTCGTCGATCTGCGCAATGGCGAGCTGCACAAGGCCGACTTCGCCATCCGCGAGTGCACGCCGGCGATCCGCGCGCAGATCGCCGCGCGGCGCAAGGCGCTGAACCATCCCGACGAGATCGCGCAGGCCGCGCGGTCGCTGCTGAGCACGCTGCCACAGGGATTGAACAACCTCGATCCGCGGGCGCTGCCGGCCAGCGGCACGCTGGGGCCCGAGGGCGTGCGCGGTGCCGGAATGCTCACGACCGGGACCTCGCCGCTGCTGCCGCTGGGCGCCGTGGGCGACCTCGGCGGCGGCTACGCCCTGCAGTCGCCGGCCGCGCGGCCGCTGTTCCCGTCGCAGGAAGCCGTCGCTGCGCCGGCTGCGGTCGCTGCCGCCGGGAAGCCCGCGCCGTCGCTGGCCGAACTGTTGCCAGCGATGGACGCCACGGTGGGTTTCGTCGGCCTTGCCGACGGCGCGATCCTGCCCACCGACCAGACCCGGGTGCGGGTCAAGGGTCCGCTGGGTGCCACGCTCACGCTGAGCGTCAACGGTACCGTCATACCGCTCACCCAGGTGGGCATGCGCGCCAGCCTCGCCAGCCGCGGCGTCAGTGCCTGGGAATACATCGGCGTCAACCTGAAGCCCGGCAGCAACCTGCTCGCGGTGACGGCCGTCGATCCGTTCGGCAATGCGCGCGGTTCGGCCACCCTGCATCTGCGCGCACCCGGCCCGCTGGCCGCGCTGCGCATCGTGCTGCCGGCGAAAGCCGTGGCCGACGCGCAGACACCGGTGACGATCACGGTACAGCCGGTCGATGCGAATGGCCTTCCGGTGACCACGCGTCTGCCGCTGACGCTCGACAGCAGCGAAGGCATCTGGCAGGTCAAGGACCTCAACCCCGACGAGCCCGGCACGCAGGTGTTCGTCGACGGCGGCGCAGGCCACTTCGCCCTGCTGCCGCCGGCTCATCCGGGCACCGCGCACATCAGCGTGCGCAGCGGCCGCATCGAGGCCAGCGCGGCGCTGACTTTCACCCCCGACCTGCGCCCGCTGTTCGGCGTCGGCCTGATCGAGGGCGCGCTCAATCTGAGCAGGCTCGGCCCGGCATCGACCGTGGCCACATCCGCAACGAGCGGCTTCGAGCGCGAGATCCGCAGCCTCAGCACCGGCTTCGACCAGGGCAAGGGCAGCGCCGCCGCGCGCAGCCAGGTGTTCCTCAAGGGCACGGTGCTGGGCTCAACCTTGCTGACCCTGGGCTACGACTCCGACAAGCCCTCCAGCACCACGCTGTTTCGCGACATCCAGCCCGATCAGTATTACCCGGTCTACGGCGACTCCTCGGTCAAGGGCTTCGACGCGCAGTCGACCGGCAAGCTCTATGCGCGCCTTGATCGCGGTACCTCCTACGGGCTGTTCGGCGACTACACCACGCAGAGCGACAACCCGGCACGCCAGCTGACCCAGTACACGCGCGCGCTGAACGGTCTCAAGGGCCGCTATCAGGAGCACGGCTGGACCGTGGACGGCTTCGCCAGCCGCACCGTGACCACGCAGGCGGTGATCGAGATTCCCGGCAACGGCACCTCGGGCCCGTACCAGCTCAACGCCAGCGGCGTGATCAACAGCCAGCAGGTGGATCTGATCGTGCGCGATCGCAACCAGCCCGGCGTGGTGTTGTCCGACACGCCGCTGACACCGTTCGTCGACTACACCATCGAGCCCTATACCGGACGACTGCTGTTCAAGTCGCCGGTGCCGACGGTCGACGCCAATCTCGATCCGGTGTTCATCCGGGTCAGCTACGAGCTCGACCAGGGCGGGCCCAGGCACACCGTCGCCGGCGTCGATGCGCGCTATGCGTTCGGCCCCGCGCTGACGCTGGGCGTCACCGCGATCCAGGACGACAACCCGCAGAACCGGCAGCGTCTCGACGGCTTCAACTTCACGGCGCACTTGAGTGCGCGCTCGCTGCTGGTCGGCGAGCTGGCGCAATCGAGCACCGATGCCCTGGGCGTCGGCCAGGCGCAACGGCTGGAATGGCGCACGCAGGGCCCGCGGCTGCAGGGCCGCGTCTGGGCCATCCATACCGATGCGGCGTTCTACAACCCCAGCGCCCTGCAATCGGCCGGGCAATCGCAATACGGCGCCCGGCTGGGGCTGATGCTCGATGCCGGCAACCGCCTGGCCATCGAGGCGCTGCGCACCGAATCGCAGCTGGCCGGCGGGGCCCAGACCGGCCTGTCGGCGGCGCTGCAGCACAGCCTGCCCGGCAACATGAAACTGAGCGTCGGCCTGCGCCACGCCGCCGGCACCGCGCAGGCCTCTCCCGCAACCACGGTCGCCACCCTGCCGGTCAGCACACCGGTCGCGTTCTCCAGCGCCTTCGTCCGCCTCGACACGCCGGTGCCCTACCTGGCCCGCGCCAACGTCTTCGCCCAATACGAGCGCGCGCTCAACGAAAGCGCGCAGGTCGCCAGCTTCGGCGGCACCTATGCGCTGGGGAATGCCGGCAAGCTGTATTTCAACCACGAGAGCAGCAACAGCCTCAGCGGTCCCTATGGCCTGACCCCGAACGCCAGCCAGTACACGACCGTGTTCGGCCTCAGCACCGCGGTCGCCGACCACACCCAGGTCTTCAACGAATACCGCATCGGCCAGGGTATCGACGGGCGCAGCGCCGAAGACGCCATCGGCCTGCGCCATCTGTGGCAGTTGCAGCCTGGTCTGGGCGTGAGCGCCTCGGCCGAGCGCATCCATCCGCTCAGCGGCGTCAGCAGCGATGCCTCCAGCGCCCTGACCAGCGCCGTCAGCTATACCGGCGATCCCGACTGGAAGGGCTCGGCGCGCCTCGAGTGGCGTCGCTCGCTGCAATCGCGCAGCTGGCTGGCCACCGCGGCGGAAGCGTCGAAGCTCAACGACAACTGGACGCTGCTGACGCGCGGTCTGTACAGCCTGCTCGACAACAGCGGCGCCGGCGCCGGTTCGCAGCATCTGGCGCAGTTCCAGTCCGGCTTCGCCTATCGGCCCGCCGACAGCGACGTCTGGAACGCGCTCGGTCTGATCGGCTACAAGCGCGATCAGGACAGCACCCTGCCGCCGGGCCAGCAGATCGACGAGCGCGCGTGGATCCTCTCGACCCACCTCAACGTGCAGCCGGCCGCAACGTGGGTGATCACCGCTTGTTACGCCGCCAAGCGCGCCTGGGACTTCGGCAACGGCCTGACCAGCATCGGCTGGTCGCAGCTGATCGGCGGCCGCGTGACCCACGATCTGAACCGGCGCTGGGACATCGGCGTGCAGAGTTATGTCACCGCTGGCCTCGGGCAACGCCAGCGGGCGCTGGGCGGCGAGGTCGGTTATATCGTGCAGCGCAATCTCTGGCTGTCGGTCGGATACAACGTCATGGGCTTCGACAATCCCGATCTCGCCGGCGGCGCCTATACCCAGAGCGGGGTGTACCTGCGTCTGCGCTACAAGTTCGGCGGCGACCTGGAGCAGCAGGCACAGGATCTCGCGCCGCTGGCCGGCGGCCGCGCGATGGCGGCGCAGACCGCCGCGTTCGACGCCCAGCAAACCGCGGGAGCCATGCATGCGCCCTGATCGACTCCGCGCATCGAGCCGAGCAAGCGCGCTGCCTTGGCGGCGCCTGCTGGCTGCCGCGCTGCTGCTGCTCGCGGGCGTGCTGCACGCGCCGTACGCGGCCGCCAACACCTGCGGACCCGCGACCTCGCAGGGCACCGCGCCCAGCGATTACCAGAACTACTGCTGGCTGGATTTCAGCGGCTACAACGATGCCCAGGCGCAGGGCGGCGGACAGCCCTTCACCTTCACCCTGCCCGATGGCTCGACGCTGCGCCTGACCCTGACGGTCAGCACCAACAAGACCAGCCCGGCCCTGCACGCGGCACCGGTTCCCTCGTGGTCGGGCGCCGCCTTCGGCAACAGCGCCTTCCTCGGCATCCCCGGCAATCCGGTGCTGTACGAGTCGCAGAGCGGTTCGACGGTCACCGCCATCCTCAGCAACATCTCGATCACCCCGCCCGGCGGCAGCAGCGGTACCCAGACCACCTACGCGATCGTCGCCGGCGACGGCGAATCGACCAACAGCGGCGAATCGCTGAGCTTCACCAGCAACGGTTCGGTCTGGAAACAGCTGTCGCAGATCCCCAACGGCACCTACTATCCGACGGTCTCCGGTGTCGGGACCACGACGGTCACCGAGACCGGTACGCAAACCGGCTCCGCCGGCAGCTTCCTGTTCGGCAGCTTCAACAATCCGACGCAGATTTCCGCGACCCTGGTCGGCAGCGGCCTGCAGGGCGTGGTGTTCGCGGTGCGTTTCGCCTCGGTGTCGTTGACGACCCTGATCAACGGCACCCGCGTCAACGCGACGGACCAGTTCAGCTACTCGATCACCACCACCGGCGGCAGCGTGCTCGCCAGCAAGACCTCGACCGGCAGCGGCGCGGGGCCATTCCCGCTCGCCAGCGCGCCGACCATCGCCGCCAGCTATCCCTTCGTGGTGTCCGTGGCGATGGCTGCCGGCAGCACCAGCACGATCGCCAATTACACGTCCTCGCTGACTTGCACCAATGGCGCCACGTCCGGATCGACGACCGTGGTGCCGAAGAATGCCAACGTCACCTCCTATACCTTCCCTTCGCTGCAGTACGGCGATGCCATCGCCTGCGTCTATACCCTGACGCCTTACCCGGGCGTCTTCGGCTTCGCCTACAACGATCTCAACCACAACGGCCGCATGGACGCCGGTGAAGCCGGTACCGGACTGGGCAGTCTGTACGTCAAGCTGGCGCCCTCGAGCAATGGCGTTTGCCAGTCGCCCGCCACGATCGCCGTGCCGGTGAACGCGACCACCGGCGCCTACACCGTGCCCGGGGTTCCGGCCGGCAGTTACTGTCTGATCCTCGATGGCGACAGCACGCTCGGCAACATCGCGCCAGCCGACCCGGCCGGTTGGACCGGCACCGAGGCGGCGTCCGGCATCCGTCAGCTCACCATGGGCAACACTTCGCCGGTGACGCAGAATTTCGGCCTGTACAACGGCATGAGCGTCAGCGGCACGGTGTATGCCGATACCGGAAGCGGAACCGGCACGGCCAACAACGGCATCCAGGACGGAAGCGAGGTTGGCATCGCCAACGTCACCGTGAACGCGGTCGCAGCCGGCAGCACGGTCGGCACTGCGCTCACCACTGGCGCCGGCAGCTATGCGCTATGGATCCCCGCCAGCGTCAGCGGCAGCGTGGTGATCACGCCGGTGCCGCCGAGCGGCGATCTCGCGACCGGCGGCAGCGCGGGCAGCAGTGGCGGCACCTACACCCGGCCCGGCGTGACCCTGACGGCGAGTTCGGGTGCGGCCGCGACGGGCGTCAGCTTCGGCCTGGTGCCGCCCAGCACGCTGGCTCCGGACGGCGCCAAGAGCGCCGCGCCCGGCACGATCCTGTTCTACGCCCACACCTACGTCGCCGGCAGCGCCGGACAGGTGACCTTCAGCACCAGCGCCACCGCGGCACCCGCCGTCGCCGGCTGGGCCGAGACGCTTTACCGGGACAGCAACTGCAACGGCCAGCTCGACAGCGGCGAGCCGGCGCTGACCGCGCCACTGACCGTCACCGCCGGCCAGACGGTCTGTGTGCTGGTCAAGGAGTTCGTACCCGCCAACGCGCCGCTCAACGCACAGAACCGCGTACTGCTGAGCGCCGTCTTCAGCTACAGCAATGCCAGCCCCGCGCTGGCGGCCACCGTGACCCGCACCGATACCACCACCGTCAGCGCCTCGGGTGCCGTGCTGCTGTCGAAGCTGGTCAGCAATCTGACCCAGGGCACCGCCGCCGGTACCTCCAACAATGCGGTGCCCGGCGATACCCTGCTGTACCAGTTGACCGTCAGCAATCCCGGCAGCACGCCGATCAGCCGGCTGACGATCAACGACAGCACGCCCGCGTTCACCCGCTTTGTCTCCGCGGCTTGCCCCGCGACGGCAAGCCTGCCGGCGGGCCTGAGCGCCTGCGTCGTCAGCCAGCAACCCGCCGTCGGAGCCCAGGGCGCGCTGCTGTGGACCTTCACGGGCAGCCTGGCGCCGGGCGCACAGGTGATCGTCAGCTATCAGGTGACAGTCAGCCCCTGAGTCTGCACGCGCTGCTGCAAACGGCGAAGGCCCCGTTGCCGGGGCCTTCGCGTGCGCTTGCGGTCGTGCGAACCCGCTCAGATCGCGTAATACATCTGGTACTCGATCGGGTGCGTCGCCGCGCGGAAGCGCGTGACCTCCTGCATCTTCAGCGCGATGTAGCCGTCGATGAAGTCGTCGGAGAACACGCCGCCGGCCTTGAGGAAGCCGCGATCCTTGTCCAGTGCCTCCAGCGCCTGGTCGAGGCTGGAGCAGACCTGCGGAATGTTCTTCTCCTCCTCCGGCGGCAGGTCGTAGAGATCCTTGTCGGACGGCGCGCCCGGGTCGATCTTGTTGAGGATGCCATCCAGGCCGGCCATCATCAGCGCGGTGAAGGTCAGATAGCCGGAGTTGACCGGGTCGGGGAAGCGGATCTCGATGCGCCGGCCCTTGGGGCTGGACACGTACGGGATGCGGCAGCTCGCCGAGCGGTTGCGCGCCGAGTAGGCCAGCATCACCGGCGCTTCGAAGCCCGGCACCAGGCGCTTGTAGCTGTTGGTGGTCGAGTTGGCGAAGGCGTTGATCGCGCGCGCGTGCCTGAAGATGCCGCCGATGTACCACAGCGCGATCTGGCTGAGCCCGCCGTAGAGATCGCCGGCGAACAGATTCTTGCCGTCCTTCGCCAGCGACTGGTGCACGTGCATGCCGGAACCGTTGTCGCCGACCAGCGGCTTGGGCATGAAGGTGGCGGTCTTGCCGTTCTGGTGCGCCGCGTTCTTGATGATGTACTTCATCATCAGCAGCTCGTCGGCCTTCTTCACCAGCGTGTTGAAGCGCGTGCCGATCTCGCACTGGCCGGCCGTGGCGACCTCGTGGTGGTGGACCTCGACAGGAATGCCGGCCTGCTCCAGCAGATTGCACATCTCGGCGCGCAGATCGCCCAGCGAATCCACCGGACTGACCGGGAAATAGCCGCCCTTGACGCCCGGACGCTGGCCGGAATTGCCTTCCTCGTAGCGCTTGCCCGAGGACCACGCCGCCTCTTCGGACTCGATTTCGTAGAACACCTTGCCCATGTCGTTGCCGTAGCGCACCGAGTCGAAGATGAAGAACTCCGGCTCCGGGCCGAAGTAGGCGGTATCGGCGATGCCGGTGGATTTCAGGAACGCCTCGGCGCGCCTGGCGATCGAGCGCGGATCGCGGCTGTAGGCCTGCATGGTGCTCGGCTCCAGCACGTCGCAGGACAGGATCAGCTGCTTGTGCGCGCTGAACGGGTCGAGCACGGCGGTGGACGGATCGGGCATCAGCACCATGTCCGACTCGTTGATGCCCTTCCAGCCGGCGATCGACGAGCCGTCGAACATCTTGCCGTCCTCGAAGGTGCCGGCGTCGATGGCGTGCGCGGGAAAGGTGACGTGGTGCTGCTTGCCCTGCATGTCGGCAAA
>JAJYTG010000024.1 GCA_021793195.1 Pseudomonadota bacterium | reverse complement strand
CGTTCGGGATCGGACCAGGCCATCTCGGCCGCGTGCTGCTCCTCATCGAGTTCGTCCATGCCGGGACGCACGCGTTCGTACAGCCGCGCGTGCTCGCGGCGCAGGATCGTGTACAGCCAGCCGCGCGCGGCCTCGGCTTCGCGCAGGGCCTCCAGGCCTTTCCAGGCGCGCAGCAGGGTTTCCTGCACCAGATCCTCGGCCAGCGCCGCCTGGCCGCAAAGCCAGTAGGCGTAGCGGTACAGCTCGCCGCTGTGCGCGCGCACGAGCGCCTCGAACTGGCGCTGACGGGTATTCACGAAAGGCAGGACCGGCATGACACGCGTCCCCTTACACGCTGGCGGCAACAGTATCGCATCGCGCTTCGGCGCCGTTCAGCCGCGGTGCTCGCCGGCGAGGTAGTCCTCGCTCTGCATCTCGATCAGGCGGCTCTCGGTGCGCGCGAACTCGGCGCGCAGGCGCTCGCCGTCATAGAGCTCGACGATCGGCGTGGCGGCCGAGCAGACCAGCTTGACGCGGCGGTCGTAGAACTCGTCGACCAGGTTGACGAAGCGGCGCGCCGGATCCTCGTTGCCGGGGCCGAACGACGGCACGCCGGACAGCAGCACGGCGTCGTGGCTGCGCGCGATCTCGATGTAGTCGCCGACCGCGCGCGGACCGTCGCACAGCGCATCGAACGCGAACCAGGCCACCGCGCCCGCCGCACGCTTGCAGGGGATGTCGCGGCCGTTGACGGTCAGGGCGCCTCCGGCTTCGCCCGGCGCCTGCGCCAGGCGTGCGAAGACCGCCGCCAGCGCGCGCTCGGCTTGCGGTCCGACCGGAGTGTGCCAGGTCGGCGCCTGCTTCAGCGCGCGCAGCCGCCAGTCGTGGTCGGAGACCATCTCCAGCACCTCGCAGTGCTGTTCCAGCAATGCGATCGCCGGCGCGAAGCGGGCGCGCTGCAGGCCGTCGCGATACAGCTCGGCCGGCGGCGTGTTGGAGGTGGTCACCAGCACGACGCCGTGTCCGAACAGAGCCTGCAGCAGATTGGCGAGGATCATCGCGTCGCCGATGTCTTGCACGAAAAATTCATCCAGGCACAGCACACGCGTGTGCGCGGCGATCCCGGCGGCGACGCGCGCCAGCGGATCGCGCTCGCCGTCGTGCGCCGCCAGCGCGTCGTGCACCCCGGCCATGAAGCGGTGGAAGTGCCGGCGCAGCGCGATGCCGGGGGGCAGCGCGGCCGCCAGCAGGTCCATCAGGAAGGTCTTGCCGCGGCCGACCCGGCCCCACAGGTACAGCCCGCGCGCCGCGCCATCGCGGTGGGCGCCGAGGCCGAGGCGGGCCCGCAGCGAAGCGCGCGGCGGCTCGCGCAGCAACCGTGCATGCAGGCGGTCCAGCGCCGCCAGCGCGGCGTGCTGCGCGGGATCGTCCTGCCACTGTCGCGCCGCCACGCCGGCGGCATAGCGCGCGCCGGGCGTGGCCGCGGGATCCGCCGTCACGCGCGGTCCCGCAGCGGCGGCAGCCAGCCGCGCACCGCGTGCTTCACCGCGCCGCGCAGGTCGAGCAGGCGGCGGTGGAAGAAATGCCCGGTGTCGGCCATGCGCACCACCGCCGGCGCCGGGTCCAGCGCATCGGCCCAGGCGAATACCGTCGCGGCATCGACGATCTCGTCGGCCTCGCCCTGCACCAGCAGCCACGGACACATCGGCGTCGCGATGTCGGCGAAGTCGCGCACGCCGACCGGCGGCGCCACCGTGATCAGCGCCGCGGGCGCGAGCGCCGGCGCGCAGCGCAGGCTGACGTAGCTGCCAAAGGAAAACCCTGCCAGCCACAGCGCATCGTCCGGACGGGCCGCGCGCGCCCAGGCTGCGACCGCCAGCAGATCATCGCTCTCGCCGCGGCCGTCGTCGTGCGCGCCTTCGGAGGCGCCGACGCCGCGGAAGTTGTAGCGCACCGTGGCCAGGCCCGATTCGCGCAGCGCGCGCTCGAGCATGGTCACCACCTTGTTGTGCAGGGTGCCGCCCTGGCGCGGGTCGGGATGGCTGATCACCGCCACGCCCGCGCGTGCGGCGGCGCGTTCGGGCACGTCGACGGCGATTTCCAGCTTGCCGGCCGGGCCGGCGAGCGCGAAGCTGGCAGCCGCGTCCGGAAAGACGGCGGGCGCGGGAGCGAGAGGGGTTGCGGACATGCCGCCCATGATAACGGCCGGCACCGGCGGCCGGCGACGATGAATCACCTCGCCCACGCCCTGCTGGCCGGCGACGACCCCGGCATGGTGTTCGGCGGCCTGCTGGCCGACTTCATGCGCGGCGCGCCCGATCCGGCGTTGCCGCCGGCGGTGCGCGCCGGCATCCGCCTGCACCGCCGGATCGACCGCTACACCGACGCCCACCCCGTGGTCGCCGCCGCCCGTTCGCGTTTCCCGCCGCCGCTGCGTCGCTATGCCGGCATCCTGCTCGATGTCTGGTTCGACCACTGTCTGGCGCGCGATTTCGCTCACTGGAGCGCGATTCCTCTCGCCGGCTTCAGTACCCGCGTGCAGGAAATTCTCGCTGCGCACACGGTATCCATGCCGCCGCGGATGCGTGATTTCGCCCGCTACATGCAGGCGCGCGATCTGCCGGCCGCCTATGCCGATCGCGGCGAGATCGCGGCGACGCTGACCGGATTGTCAGGGCGGCTGCGGCACGCCAATCCGCTGGCGACGGCGCTGCCGGTGCTGGTCGCCGACGATGCCGCACTCACTCGGCATTTTCGCGACTTTTTCCCCGCGCTGATCGATACCGCGGCCACCCTGCGGGCGGGTTTCATCGAGGCCTGAAAGCAGAACGCCGCCCGGCGGGCGGCGTTTGCGTGCGGTCGGCGTCGCCGGGACCTACTTCACCTGCGACACCATCCACTTCACCGTCGCTTCGATCTGGGCATTGGTCAGCGACGGGTTGCCGCCGCGCGGCGGCATGAAGTTGCCGTCGGGACCGTGATAGCCGTCCTCGGCGTGCTTGACCAGGGTGGCGAGGCCTTGCGCGATGCGCGGACCCCACATGGTCTTGTTGCCCAGAATCGGCGCTCCGGCGATGCCGGCGGTATGGCAGCTGGTGCAGAGCTGGCCGAAGATGGTCTTGCCGTCGAGGGTGCCGCCGTAGGCGACCTGCGAGGCGGCGGCCTTGGCCGCGGCGGCCGCGGCGGCGGCCATCGCCGCCTGGCCGGTGGCGCCGGCGTACACCGCGCCGACCGGCGCCAGCCGCGCATCGGTCGCCTGCACCTGCGCCGGATCGGTGTAGGTCGGCTGCAAGCCGTACAGATAGAGCGCAAACAGGGCCAGCACGATGATCAGCGCCACCAGTCCGGCGATGACTGCCGAGAACTGGCGCAGAAAGGTCTGGTCGGATTTGCTGATGGGACCGCTCACGGAGGATACCTTGGCAATCGGGAGATGACCGGAGAGCTGCCGGCCCAGCGTCTGCGACGCGAAAGTATAACGTGGACCCCGCCGCGGCCAACAGCGCCGCGCCTCGCGGAGAGGGCGCGCGCTGCGTCGCGGCCGTTGCGCGGCGAGGCCGGACGGAGCCTGGCGCACGGGCATCGGGCCGGGCTCGAGCGAGGCGGTCCCGGGCGGCGCGGCAGACCGGGGACGAGTCGGGCAGGCCGGGGCGCGGCCCGCGCGGATGCGGGTCATCGCGCGCACCGCGCGCGCCGGTGGCGATGTCACGCCACTCCGGAGCGTGCGGTTCAGCGGGTCGGACGCATCGCCGTCGCGCGTCATTCCATGCCAAAATCGGCGACACGCGCCCGTAGCTCAGCTGGATAGAGTACTGCCCTCCGAAGGCAGTGGTCGGGGGTTCGAATCCCTCCGGGCGCGCCACCATGGCAGTGCAAATTTGCGCGAGCGGGCAGCGAGGCCGCATCGCAGCGATCGGGTTCGGTCGCGACCCGTCATGTCGCCGGCGCCGCGAGCTGCGCGCGCGCTACATCTGCTCGATGGGCATCACGCGGCGGCGCGCGCGTTCGCGCAGCGAGCATTCGCGCAGGGTATCGGCCAGCGCTTCCAGGCCCGGGATGCCGTACAGGTCGACCGTCGCCATCTCCGGGTCCGACGAGCGCAGGTGCACCCGGCACTGGCCCAGCAAGCGCATGCCGAGCGGTTTCAGCAGATCGAAGTGATCGACCCGGAACAGCTCGAGATTGTCCTGGACCTTGGACAGGATTCCGCGCTCGATGCGCACGCGCTGACTGGTGATCGTGTAGGTGACGGACAGGCTGCGCAGCCAGTAGACGACCAGGGCGATGCCGAGCGTGACGATGACCCAGACGTACTGGCCGAAGCTGCAGATCACGCTGGGGTGGCCTGAAAAGAGCGTCTTCTCGGCCGTCGCCTCCCGGGCTGCAGCGTAGGCATCCAGATCCGTGCCGCAGTAGCGGCAGAGGTGGGCGGCGGCCTGGATGGCTTCGCCGCACGCCGGACACGCCTTCATGCCCTGATCCATGGTCGTCATCCTTCAAGTGGAGTCGAGTCTACCGGCCGGGCCGGGTGATGGGCGACGCGGGCTACTTCGCATGGCACGCGGCGACGGTCATCATCGACAAGTCGAGAACGTATGCGCACGCCTTCGCCATTCCGGAACCCGTCATCACTGCTCCCCTCACGGCGGTCGCATCAGGACGGTCGCATCAAGATGGACTCACGCGCATGAATACCACGCGTCCGGAACAGGGGGCATCCATCGCGGACCGACTCGCAGGCCGGTGAACCACCGCCCGCCTGCGACCGCGGGCGGCTGTACGCTTCAGCTGCCAGGCTGCTGTCTCATGCGACAATCAACATCCGATCCCCGCCCCGCAACGCCCCATGGCCGTCCCCCAAGACGCATTTCGACGTTTCCAGGAAGAGCTCGCGGCGCTTGAACGCGCGGCTCAGCAGCGCTCACCCGACCCGACCTCCAAGGAGGCCGTGAAGGCCCGGGCCAGGGCGGAATTCCTCGCCCTGCGCGAGCGTTACGGGCTGTCGGTCGCGGACGTCATCGCCTTCTTCCCGGAGGAGGAAGGCATCGAGTACCTGCGGAGCATCATTGCCGAGTCCGAAACCAAGCCGCCGCGGGCCAGGAAGCGCCAGACCGCCCCAGGTTCCTGAGTACGCGGGGTCTACCGGGCGATCGCTGACCCCGCCTGCACACAGGGCCGAACAGCGGGCCGCTGCGGGTTTCACGGACACCGCATTCAGGTGTGATGATGAAACCGGAGGTGGTTCATGGATACCAGCAGGATGCCCGGCGAGGTCACCGGTGTCGTGCTGGCGGGGGGAAAGTCCCTGCGCATGGGACGTGACAAGGCGGGGCTTGCGTTTCGCGGTCGTTCGCTGCTGGACCACATGCTCGACCTGCTCGCGCAGGGCGGCAGCGACTCCTGCGTCGTCAGCGGTCTGTACCCCGGCTATCGCTGCATTCGCGACGCCGCCCCGGACGGCGGACCGATCGCCGGCATTCTGGCCGTGGCCGAGGCCTTGCCCGGACGGCGCCTGCTGTTCGTGCCCATCGACATGCCGCTGCTCGACCCGCGACTGATCCGGCGGCTGCTGACCGAAGCTCCGCACGCTGCCTGCGTGCGGTTCGCGGATTTCGCCTTGCCGATGCGGCTCGATGCGAACGCGGTGGTCCGCGCGCGGCTGCATGCGATCGCCCGCGAATCCGGTCGGCGCCGGTCGGTACGTGCCTTGCAGACCGCGCTCGCTGTCGAGAGCCTGTCGCTCGGCGCCGGGGACACCGCGGCGATGATCAACTGCAACACCTCCGCCGAGTGGGATGGACTCACGCGCTGAGGCCGTCTCGATCGGATGGATCGGACCGCGAACCCGCGCCCGGCGATCGCATGAGTCCTGGCGGTTTCGCTGATCGCGGCAGCAGGCAGCCGTGACGCCGGCAAGCCGAACGCCTGCCCGGCCGGCCCCGCTCAGGACTCCCTGAGCCGCGGCCGCAGGCTGGCGAGGTTGCAGGGTCGGGTGCGCGCGTCGAGCTGGGCGCGGATCAGTTTTTCCCACGCCGTGCGGCAGGCCGAGGTCGAGCCCGGCAGACAGAACACGAAGGTGGCGTTGGCCAGTCCGGCGAAGGCGCGCGACTGCAGGGTCGAGGTGCCGATCTCCTCGTACGACAGCGCGCGGAACATCTCGCCGAAGCCGGGCATGTCCTTGTCGAGCAGCGGCGCGATCGCCTCGGGCGTGCTGTCGCGGCCGGTGAAGCCGGTGCCGCCGGTGATCAGCACGCCGTCGACGGCAGGATCGGCAATCCACGCCGCGACGATCGCGCGCAGGCGGTAGCGGTCGTCCGGCAGCAGCGTGCGCGCGTGCAGGCGATGCCCGGCTTCGGCCAGCGCCGCGGCCAGATAGTCGCCGGAGCTGTCGTTGGCGGCGGTGCGGGTGTCGGAGACGGTCAGCACGCAGAGCGCGAGCGGGATGAAGTCGGTGGTGGCGGTCATCAGGCAACTCCGGTGTCACCCCGGGCGCCGCGCAAGGCCGGACCCGGGATGCGCATGGCAGGGACACGCTGAAAATTCGTGGGGCACGATCGATCGTGCGTTGCGCGATTGTCGCTCAGGCAGCCGTGACGTGGTCCAGCTCGGCCAACCGGCGCACGCCGGCGGCGGCCAGCGGTTCGAGGCCGGCGCCACCGGCAGTCAGATGAGCGAGGATGCGCCGGCGCATGCGCGGATCCCAGAACTGCCTGAGATGCTGCGCCACGCTGTCCGCCGCCTTGACGCGATCGGATTCGACGGCGAAAAAGTGCGCGATGTCGTTGGCCATGGTGACCAGATGATCGACATGGGCATTCATGCGGGGACGCCTCCGGCGACCAGGCGCTGCGGCCGCGTGTAGATCACATGGCCATCGCGGCGGGCGAAGGCGATCAGGGTGAGTCCGGCACTCTGCGCCAGCGATACGGCCAGCGCGGTCGGCGCCGACATCGCCGCCAGCACGCTGATGCCGGCCATCGCCGCCTTGACCACCATCTCGTAGCTGGCGCGACTGGTCAGCAGCAGAAAGCCGGTCGCGGGATCGAAACCGTGCACGGCCAGCGCGCCGATCAGCTTGTCGAGTGCGTTGTGACGGCCGACATCCTCGCGCACGCAGACGATTTCGCCGTCCGCGTGCGCCCAGCCGGCGGCGTGGGTGGCGCCGCTGACGCGGTTGATGGCCTGCCGCGCACCGATCGCTGCCAGCGCACGATGCAGCGCGCGCTCCTCGATGCGCGGACCGGCGCCGACCGCCGGCGGCTGGCGGATGGCGTCCTCGAGCGTGCGCACGCCGCACAGGCCGCAGCCGCTGCGTGCCTCCAGCGCGCGTCCGCCCGCGGGCAGCGCCGCCGCGCGCGCGGCGGGCACGGCGAGCGCGACCTCGAAGCCGGTCAGGCGCTCGGTCACCGTGACGACGCCGATCTCGGCGACCGCGCCGACGATGCCCTCGCTCAGCGCAAAGCCGCGCGCGAGATCCTCGAGATCGCAGGGCGTGGCCATCATCACCACGTGCGCGATGCCGTTGAACAGCAGCGCCACCGGCACCTCGGCGGCCAGCGCATCGCGCACGCGCTCGTGCTGCTCGCCGCGGACGCGCTCGACCGTGCGCGCGACCGCGCCGGCCGGCAGCGGCGCCGCGTCAGCCGGGCTGGATGTAGGCATCGTCATCGACCAGCGCGCGCTGGCGTTTGCTGAACGTCTCGTGGCGCTGCTGCCATTCGGACGGCTGCGTCACCCGCGTCACCTGCACCGCGGTCACCTTGTACTCCGGACAGTTGGTGGCCCAGTCGGAGTTTTCGGTGGTGATCACGTTGGCGCCCGATTCCGGGAAGTGGAAGGTGGTGTACACCACCCCGGGCTGCATGCGTTCGGAGACCCGCGCGTGCAGCACGGTGTCGCCGGCGCGGCTCTCCACGCCGACCCAGTCGCCGTCGACGATGCCGCGCTCCTCGGCGTCGTGCGGATGGATCTCCAGCACGTCCTCGGCGTGCCAGGTCGAGTTGGCGGTGCGCCGCGTCTGCGCGCCGACGTTGTACTGGCTGAGGATGCGGCCGGTGGTCAGCAGCAGCGGGTGTTTGCCGTTGACGCGCTCGGAGGTCGGCACGTACTCGGTGCGCAGGAAGCGGCCCTTGCCGCGCACGAAGGTGTCGACGTGCATCACCGGCGTGCCCTCGGGATGCTGCTCGTTGCACGGCCACTGGATGCTGCCGAGACGATCGATCCTGGCGAAGCTGACGCCGGCGAAGGTGGGTGTCAGCGCCGCGATCTCGTCCATGATCTCGGACGGATGCCGGTAGTGCATCGGGTAGCCCATCGCATTGGCGATCAGCTGGGTGATCTCCCAGTCGGCATGGCCGCCCGGCGGCTGCATCACCTTGCGCACCGGCGAGATACGGCGCTCGGCGTTGGTGAAGGTGCCGTCCTTCTCGAGGAACGACGAGCCCGGCAGGAACACGTGCGCGTACTTGGCGGTCTCGCACAGGAACAGGTCCTGGACCACGACGCACTCCATCGCCGACAGCGCGGCGGTGACGTGCCGGGTGTTGGGATCGGACTGCACGATGTCCTCGCCCTCGATGTACAGGCCCTTGAACTCGCCATCCAGCGCGGCCTCGAACATGTTGGGAATGCGCAGGCCCGGCTCGGCCAGCAGCGGCACCCCCCAGGCGCGCTCGAACTGCGCGCGCACGGCGTCGTCGCCGACGTGGCGGTAGCCCGGAAACTCGTGCGGGAACGAGCCCATGTCGCAGGAGCCCTGCACGTTGTTCTGGCCGCGCAGCGGATTGACGCCGACGCCCTCGCGGCCGATGTTGCCGGTGGCCATGGCGAGGTTGGCGATCGCCATCACCGCGGTCGAGCCCTGGCTGTGTTCGGTCACGCCGAGGCCGTAGTAGATCGCGCCGTTGCCGCCGCTGGCGTACAACCGCGCGGCACCGCGCACCAGCGCCGCCGGCACGCCGGTTTCGGCCTGCATCGCCTCCGGGCTGTGGCGCGGATCGGCGACAAAGGCGCGCCACTGCTCGAAGGCGTCCTTTTCGCAGCGTGCCGCGACGAAGGCCTCGTCGACCAGGCCTTCGCTCACGATCACATGCGCCAGCGTGTTGAGCACAGCGACGTTGGTGCCGGGCCTGAGCTTGAGATGGTAGTCGGCCTGCACATGCGTGCTGCGCACCAGGTCGATGCGGCGTGGATCGACGACGATGAGCCTGGCGCCCGCGCGCAGGCGGCGCTTCATCGCCGAGGCGAACACCGGATGCGCATCGGTCGGGTTGGCGCCGATCACCAGCATCACGTCGGTCGACTCGATCGAGTCGAAGTCCTGGGTGCCGGCCGATTCGCCCAGCGTCGACTTCAGGCCGTAGCCGGTCGGCGAATGGCAGACGCGCGCGCAGGTGTCGGTGTTGTTGTTGCCGAATGCCGCGCGCACCAGTTTCTGTACCAGGTAGGTCTCTTCGTTGCTGCAGCGCGAGGAGGTGATGCCGCCGATCGAATCACGGCCGTAGGTGGCCTGCAGGCGCCTGAACTCGGAGGCGACGTGAGCAATCGCCTCGTCCCACGACACGATGCGCCAGGGATCGCTGATCTTCGCGCGCAGCATCGGCTTGGTGATGCGCTCGGGATGGGTGGCGTAGCCGATCGCGAAGCGGCCCTTGACGCAGCTGTGACCGTGATTGGCGTGGCCGTCCTTGTTGGGGACCATGCGCACGATCTGTTCGCCCTGCATCTCGGCGCGGAACGAACAGCCGACACCGCAGTAGGCGCAGGTGGTCACCACGCTGTGCTCGGCCTGGCCGTGCGCGATCAGCGATTTCTCGCTCAGCGTCGCGGTCGGGCAGGCCTGCACGCAGGCGCCGCAGGAGACGCATTCGGAATCGAGGAAGCTCTGGTCCTGGCTGGCGGCGACCTTGGACTCGAAGCCGCGGCCCTGGATGGTCAGTGCGAAGGTGCCCTGCACCTCCTCGCAGGCGCGCACGCAGCGCGAGCAGACGATGCACTTCGACGGATCGAAGGTGAAGTAGGGATTGGACTCGTCCCTGCCTGCGAACAGCGGGTTGGCCGTGTGTCCGTGTGATCGTCCCGGATCACCCGAATCACGAACCGGCGATCCCTGGCCGGGCTTCTCGATTTTCATCTCGGGATAAACATGATTCGCGCCGTCGTAGCCGTAGCGCACCTCGCGCAGGCCGACCACGCCGGCCATGTCCTGCAGCTCGCAGTGGCCGTTGGCCGGGCAGGTCAGGCAGTCCAGCGGGTGGTCGGAGATGTACAGCTCCATCACCCCGCGGCGCAGGTCCGCCAGTTTCTTCGATTGCGTGGTGACCTGCATGCCGTCCTCGACCGGCGTGGTGCACGAGGCCGGATAGCCCTTCCTGCCGGCGATCTCGACCAGGCACAGCCGGCAGGAGCCGAAGGCATCCAGCATGTCGGTGGCGCAGAGTTTGGGGATGTTGATGCCGGCCAGCGCCGCGGCGCGCAGAACCGAGGTACCGGAGGGTACGCGCACGGACATGCCGTCGATCTGCAGGCTCACCTGCTCGACGGTGCGGGGGGCTGGAGTGCCGTAGTCGATCTCGACGATGGAAAGCATGTTGACCTCGATGAGGGTGCCGCAGGGCCGCTCGACGCCGCCGTTCAGGCGGCCCGGCCCGCAGCTGCGCGGCGGAAGTCCTCGGGGAAGTGGTCCAGCGCGCTCAGTACCGGGAACGGCGCCATGCTGCCCAGCGCGCACAGCGAGCCGTTGACCATGGTGTCGCACAGGTCGCGCAGCAGGGCCTCGTTCCGGTCGCGCTCGACGCCGGCGAGCATGCGCTCGATCACCTCGACGCCGCGGGTCGAGCCGATGCGACAGGGCGTGCACTTGCCGCAGGATTCGACCGCGCAGAACGCCATCGCGAAGCGCGCCTGCTGCGCCATGTCGACGCTGTCGTCGAACACGACCACGCCGCCGTGGCCGACCATGCCCTTGATCGCGGCATAGGCCTCGTAGTCGAGCGGCGTGTCGAACTGCGCAGGCGGGATGTAGGCGCCCAGCGGGCCGCCGACCTGCGCCGTGCGCACCGGCCGGCCGCTCTGCGTGCCGCCGCCGAAGTCCTCGATCAGTTCGCGCAGGGTGACGCCGAAAGCCATCTCGATCAGTCCGCCGCGGCGGATATTGCCGGCCAGCTGGATCGGCAGCGTGCCGCGCGAACGGCCCATGCCGTAGCCCGCGTACCAGGCCGCGCCGTGATCGAGAATCGCCGGCACGCTGGCCAGGGTGACCAGGTTGTTGATCACGGTCGGCTTGCCGAACAGGCCCTTGATCGCCGGCAGCGGTGGCTTGTAGCGCACCATGCCGCGCTTGCCCTCGAGGCTTTCCAGCAGCGAGGTCTCCTCGCCGCAGATGTAGGCGCCGGCGCCGAGACGCGCCTCGAGATGGAAATGCTTGCCGCTGCCCAGCACATCGTCGCCCAGCACGCCGCCGGCGCGGGCCGCGGCGAGCGCGGCGTTGAAGGTGCGCCAGGCGTCGGGGTATTCGCTGCGGATGTAGACGTAGCCCATGGTCGCGCCGACGGCGAGGCCGGCGATCACCATGCCTTCGATCAACGCAAAGGGATCGCCTTCCAGCAGCATGCGGTCGGCGAAGGTGCCGGAGTCGCCCTCGTCGGCGTTGCAGACGATGTACTTCCGGTCGGCCTGCGCCGCTTGCGCGGTCTTCCACTTGATGCCGGTCGGGAACGCCGCGCCGCCGCGCCCGCGCAGGCCGGACTCGGTCACGACGCGCACGATCGCGTCGGAGTCCATCGTCAGCGCGTTGGCGAGACCCCTGAGGCCGCCGTGGGCGCGGTAGTCGGCCAGGTCCAGCGGATCGATCACGCCGCAGCGGGCGAAGGTCAGCCGCTGCTGACGCTTGAGCTCGGGGATCTCGTCGACCGGCCCCAGCCGCAGCGCGTGCGCGCCGCCGCCGAGCAGGCCGGCATCGAACAGGGCGGCGACGTCGCCGGCCTGCACCGGGCCGTAGCCGATGCGTCCGGCCGCGGTCGCGACCTCGACCAGCGGCTCCAGCCAGAACAGCCCGCGTGAG
This sequence comes from Pseudomonadota bacterium, assembly GCA_021793195.1. GTDB lineage: Bacteria > Pseudomonadota > Gammaproteobacteria > Xanthomonadales > Rhodanobacteraceae > Metallibacterium. The sequence goes on along the minus strand of JAJYTG010000024.1, from coordinate 8,641 downwards.
CCGTTGCGCACGATCCGCACGGCAAGATTGCGGCGAGCGGCCTCGGCGGCGATGGCCGCTGCGACCGGCTCGGCGCCCAGTGCCTTGGCCGTGGCGTCGCGAGGGACATGAACGGTGACGGGTTCGTTCATGCCTTGCGCGCCTCGGCGATCAGCGCGTCGAAACGCTGCGGGGTGACCCGCGCATGCAGTTCGCCGTCGAGCAGCAGCGACGGTCCGCAGGCGCAATTGCCCAGGCAGTACACCGGTTCCAGCGTGATCGCGCCGTCATCGCTGGTGCCGTGGAAATCGGTGCCGAGCACATGCCTGGCGTGTTCTTCCAGCGCGTTCGCACCGACCGCCTGGCAGGCCTCGGCGCGGCACAGATGCAGCACGTGCCGGCCGGGCTGCTCGCGCCGGTACCAGTGATAGAAGGTCAGCACGCCATGGACCTCGGCGCGGGTGAGGTTGAGCGCGTGCGCGATCGGGCCGACAGCGCCGTCCGGTACATGGCCCAGGGCATCCTGCACGCCGTGCAGGATCGGCAGCAGGGCGCCCGGCTGCTCCTGCAGCCGGGCGATCACCTCGTGCACGACCGTGGCCTGCTGCGGTGGCAGCGCGGGCGCGATGCCTCCGGGTGGGGGGGCGGTGCGTGCGCGAGACTCCTTCATTGCGACCTCCTCAGAACAGCACGACGCCCTTCTGCAACGCGATGTAGGCGCCGATCAGGAACGGAATGCCGACCGCGGCCCAGGCCAGCACGCCGGCCATGCCGAAGTTGCCGCGCGCCGCGGTAACGGCATCGCCGGCGATGCGGTCTTCGTGCTTGAGCGCCATTTCGCGCGCCAGTTCCTCCGGCGTCATGTAGTACTTGGGATCGACCGGGCGTATCAGCAGGTTGCAGATCAGCCCGGCCAGCAGCAGGCCGGCGAGGATGTACAACGTGCGGTCGTAGATCAGGGTGTGCGCCACGCCCGCGTTGATCTGCGCCTGGCGAATGGCCGCAATCAGGAACGGACCGGCGATGCCGGCCACCGACCACGCCGTCAGCAGGCGGCCGTGGATCGCACCGACCATCTGCGTGCCGAACAGATCGGCGAGGTAGGCGGGAATGGTCGAGAACCCGCCGCCGTACATGGTCATGATGATGCAGACCGCGGCCACGAACGCGCCGGCCATGCCGAGGTGCCCCAGTGTCGGCAGGGTGGCATACAGCAGGATGCCCAGCACGAAGAAGGTGTAGTAGGTCACCTTGCGGCCCAGGTAGTCCGACAGCGCCGCCCAGAACAGGCGGCCCAGACTGTTGAACAGGCTGATCAGGCCGAGCAGACCGGCGGCGGCGGCGGCGATCGCGGCTTTCTGCGCGGCGTCCAGCGTTCCGCTGTCGACGCCGATCAGGCGTCCGCCGAACACGTCCTGCAGCATCGGGCTGGCCATCGCGATCACGCCGATGCCGGCGGTCACGTTGAGGCACAGCACGCCCCACACCAGCCAGAACTGCGGGGTCTTCCAGGCCTTGTCCAGGTGCACCTCATGCCGGGTGATCATGGCCTTGCTGCTGGCCGTTGGCGTCCAGCCCGCAGGCTTCCAGTCGCTGGGCGGCACGCGAAAGCCGAACGCGCCCGCCGTCATCGCCAGGAAGTAGAGGATGCCCATCACGATCAGGGTCGGCGCCACGCCTTGCGGGCTGCTGGCGCTGAAATGCTTCATCAGCGCCACGGCCAGCGGTGCGCCGATCATCGCGCCGCCGCCGAAGCCCATGATGGCGAAGCCCGTCGCCATGCCGCGGCGGTCGGGAAACCACTTGATCAGCGTCGACACCGGGGAGATATAGCCCAGTCCCAGGCCGATGCCGCCCAGCACACCGCTGCCCAGGATCACCAGCCAGAGCTGGTGCATGGACACGCCGACGCCGCCGAGAATCAGGCCGCCGCCCCAGCACAGCGCGGCGATGAACCCGGCCTTGCGCGGGCCCGCATGTTCGAGCCAGGCCCCCCAGATGGCGGCCGAAATGCCGAGAAAGGCGATGAAGACCTCGAAGATGTGGGTGACCGAGGGCACGCTCCAGTTGCAGCTGGTCGTGGTGAGCTGGCCCCAGAACCCCATCGCCTTGCAGGTAGCGGCGTCGGTTGTGGCCAGCAGCTTGCTCATCGGCAGCCAGAACACGCTGAAGCCGTAGGCCATGCCGATGCAAAGGTGGATGGCGAGTGCCGCTGGCGGCACCAGCCAGCGATTGAAGCTGGGTCCGGCGACGGTGCGGTCTCTGGACAGCAGACCCGCATTGCCAGCCCCACGCGACGCGACGTCAGTTGCCACGCTTGCCATAGGTCCTCCCCCGAAAGCGTTGGTTGGACAACGATAAAACATGCTGTGCCGTACATATGCACAGCGACCGATCATAGGCGCGCCAAACCACTGTACTACCCGACCTTCGTCGATCAATAGGCTATAAAGAGCCATTGAGAGCGGTCGTCGGATCGGACAGACCGATGGCGGAGGTGCGCTTGTTCGAAGTCCATATCGGTACTCGCATGGCCGTCAGCCGCGGCGATGACAGTCATCTGACTCCGCAATTGCTGGAGTTGCTGATCGGCGTGCACGAGTCGGGCTCGATCGTGCAGGCGGCTGCGCGCGCCGGCCTGTCCTACCGCTACGCCTGGGGCCTGCTGCGCGACGGCCAGCGCCTGTTCGGCACGCCGCTGGTGCGCTCCTCGCGCGGGCGCGGCGCCCGCCTGAGCGCGCTCGGCGAGCGGCTGGTCTGGGCCGACCGGCGGGTGGCGGCGCGGCTGTCGCCGCTGCTGGAGAGTCTGGCCACCGAAATCGAGGCCGAACTCGAGCGCGCGATCTCCAGCGAGCGCTCGATCCTGCGCATGCAGGCCAGCCACGGCTTCGGCGTCGAGACCCTGCGTCACTTTCTCGCGCGCGAGCAGATTCCGCTCGACCTCAAGTACCGCAGCACCCGGGAAGGCTTGGGCGCCCTGGCGGCAGGCGGCTGCGAACTGGCCGGCTTCAATGTGCCGATCGGGACGCTCGAAAACGAGGCGCTGGAAAACTACCGTCCCTGGCTGCTGCCGGAGCGCCAGCGCGTGGTCAATCTCGCCACCCGTCGCCAGGGCCTGATCGTGGAGCGCGGCAACCCGCGCCGGATCGGTGTGCTGGCGGATCTGTGCCGCGGCGGCGTGCGCTTCGTCAACCGCCAGCCGGGATCGAGCACGCGCATGCTGTTCGATCTGCTCTTGCAGCGCGCGTCGCTGACGCCCGCAGACATCGCCGGCTACGACAGTTACGAATACACCCACCCCGCGGTGGCGGCCTACGTCGCCAGCGGCATGGCTCATGCCGGCTTCGGGCTGGAGACTCCCGCACGCCGCTTCGGGCTCGACTTCGTGCCCATGGTGACCGAACGCTACTTCCTGCTCGGCGACGCTTCGGTGCTGGAGTCGCCGGTGATGCGCGGCGTGCTGGCGATCATGCGCGGCGACGCTTTTCGCCAGGCGGTGAACGCGCTGCCGGGCTACGACGCCAGCCTGTGCGGGAGCGTGCAGACGCTGCCGCAGGCATTCGCTGCCCTGTCCGGGTGACCGTCACGCCACCGGCGCTGACGGTGAACTGCCGACCACGCCCCGGATTCACTCATGTGACGGCTCGGCAGCACGCACGAACAATTGCATGTTGCTTGCGCTGGCCTGCGACGGCGAGGAGATGGCAGCGCAATGGAAGCGGGGCAGCCCTGTATCGTGCAAGGCAGTGCGCACAGGCAGCAGAAGGTTTCCGGCCTTGGCCACGCTCGGGCCCGTCGCGCGGCCTGACTTTTCGGTGAGAATGGGCGGGCATGGACATCTTCAAGATCTTCACCGTCGAGGCGGCGCATCGCCTGCCGAATGTGCCACCGGGGCACAAATGCGCACGGCTGCATGGCCATTCGATCCGCATCGAGATCCGCGTCAGCGGCGAACCTGATCCGGTGCTGGGCTGGGTTTGCGATTTCGCAGACCTGAAGGCCGCGTTCCGGCCGCTCCATGAGCAGCTGGACCATCACTATCTGAATGAGATTCCGGGACTCGAAAACCCGACCAGTGAGGTCATCGCGCGCTGGATCTGGGAGCGCCTGGCACCGACGCTGGTCGGCCTGTCCGAGGTGATCGTGCACGAGACCTGCACGGCGGGCGCGCGCTACCGCGGGGTTTGATCTGACGCGATGCAATGCTGACCGCAACGATCTCATCGGCAGCAGGGCCATCTGAAATCAATTGGTTGAAACCACACTTCCTGAGCATCCTGTGCCGTTCGTCGGATTTATGTTGCGTCGCAACATGATCGTGCGCATCATGCTCGTCACACCCGATCCACCAGAGGATTTCCCATGAACACGTCCTGGACCCACCCCGCATTCGATTACAGCCGCCAGCTGGCCGATACCGCCGCCAAGGCGCAGGGCTATGGCCTCGAGCTCGCCGAACAGATGTTCGCGCTGCAGCTGAAGTCCGCCGAGCAGCAGGTCGCCCGCATCGGCAGCCTGACCCGCGAAGTACTCGCCGTGCGCGATGCCGCCAGCGCCAACCAGCTGTGGACCCGCAGCGTCGAGGCGGCGCGTGCGCACACCGCCGACCTGGCCGCGACCCAGCAGGAAGCCGCCGAGGCCGCGCTGAAGAGCGCCACGGCGTTCGGTGATCTGGCGCGCAAGCAGTTCGAAGCCGCGCAGACCACCTGGGCTGCCGCCCAGGCCTGATCGACCGTTCCCCCGCGCGCCGTCGCCTCCCCCCTTGGCGGCCGCGCGCACCCCGCGCCGGGACTGAGCTTGCTCCGTCCCGGCGTTTTTTTGCGCCGCTTGCGCATGCTGCGGCAGTCTGCCGCACGATCCGCGCTGATACCGCTGCCGCGCCTTTGCGCGGGCGTTGTGCGCTCTCGGCAAAACGCGACCGGCGGCTCCGGAGCTGCCACGCGCAAGCGGTGGCCGAGATTGCCGGGCCGTGCCCGTCGCTGCCTGGAGCATGTGCATTTTCGCGGATTGCCGCGACTTCGCGCCACCGGACCGTCTTGCTGCCGCAAACCGGGGGATGCTATCCTTTTCAGGCTAGGCGACACGGTTTGCTGGCCGTCGGCCGGCGCGAACGCCACGCGGAGCGACCTATGCGCAATTCCATCGCGCACGGACGAAGCGTGGCGCTGCGCACGGTGGCCTTGCAGCTGTCGGTAACGGTGCTGCTGGCGTTTGCATTGTCGTTGCACGGAATGCGGATGGCCCTGGCCGCCGCGGTGGGCGGCGGTGCGGTCGCGCTGGGGAATGCGCTGTTTGCCTTGCGTCTGTTCGGGACCGGGCCGGTCCCGGCGCGGCGGGCGTTGCACGCGGCGTATGCGGCGGAGGCGCTGAAGTGGGCCTGGCTGGTGGCGGTGCTGTATCTCGCCGTCGCCGTGTGGCAGCTCGACTTCCTGCCGCTGATCGCCGGTGTACTCCTGGCCCAATTTGCGTTCTGGCTTGCTCTCGTCGTTTTCAGGTGACCCGATGGCAGAATCCGCCGAACAAGCCGCTGGCGGCGGCATGACGGAATACATCCACCACCATCTGCACAATCTGCAATGGCACGTGGGCTCGGGGGTGTTTCCGGTCATCAACATCGACACCGTGGCCGTCACGCTGTTGCTGATGGCCGTGTTCCTCGGCGCGTTCATCACCGCGGCGCGGCGGGCGAACGCCGGCGTGCCCGGACGCTTCCAGGCCTTCGTCGAGATGGTGGTCGTCGGTGTCGATGAACTGGTGCGTGAGACTTTCCACGGGTCCAGCAAGCTGATCGCGCCGCTGTCGCTGACCATCTTCGTGCTGGTGTTCATGATGAATTTCATGGACCTGGTGCCGGTGGATCTGCTGCCCTGGCTGGGCCGCGCGTCGGGCTTGCCTTACCTGCGCGTGGTGCCGACGGCCGATCTCAACACCACCCTGGGCATGGCTCTGACCGTGTTCCTGCTGATCCAGTATTTCGGCCTCAAGCACAAGGGGCCGCGGCTGTTCTTCAAGGAAATGTTCACCGCGCCCTTTCACGCGCATGGCTTCATGGCCATCGTGCTGGCGCCGATCAACCTGCTGCTGCGGCTGATCGAGGAGGCGGTGCGGCCGGTCTCCCTGAGCCTGCGACTGTTCGGCAACATGTACGCGGGCGAGCTGATCTTCATCCTGATCGCGGTGATGAGCCTGGGTGCGGGTCTGGCGCATGGCATGACCTATGTGATGGGGCCCATCCAGGGGATGGCCGACTTCGTCTGGACGGTCTTTCATATCCTGATCATCACCTTGCAGGCCTTCATTTTCATGATGCTGACCGTGGTCTATCTGAGCATGGCGGCGGAACACCACTGAGTTTCATCCAACCTGTCTGAATTCTCATTACGGAGAGCACCATGGAGCACGTCACTTCGATCGCCAATGTCATGGGCATGACGATGATTGCCGCCGGCCTGTTGATCGGCCTGGGCGCGCTCGGGGCCGCCATCGGTTTCGGCATACTCGGCGGGAAATTTCTCGAAGGTGCATCGCGCCAGCCCGAGTTGACGCCGATGCTGCAGGTCAAGATGTTCATCGTCGCCGGTCTGCTCGACGCGATTCCGATGATCGGCGTGGCGATCGGACTGCTGCTGATTTTCGCGAATCCGTTCCTGTCGCAGCTGGCCAAGTAAGCCATTGGCGCAGCGGTTGAAACATGGCCTTGAAGCCGTAGGGAACTCGCGATGAACATCAACCTGACCTTGATCATCCAGGGCTTGGCGTTTTTCGCCACCGTGCTGCTGGTGATGAAGTACGGCTGGCCTCCCATCATGGCCGCCATCGAGGATCGCCAGAAGAAGATCGCCGAGGGCCTCGTTGCGGCCGAGCGCGCGCGCGCCGAGTTGCAGGACGCCGATGCACGCGTCGCGGTCGAGATCAGACAGGCACGCCAGCAGGCGGCCGAGATCATCGATCGCGCGCAGCAGCAGGCCAACCAGATGCTCGACCAGGCGCGCGAGGACACGCTCGCCGAGCTCGGCCGACTGAAGGCGGCGGCGCAGGCCGACATCGCCAGCATGGCGCAGCGCGCGCGCGAGGATCTGCGCGACCAGGTGGCGAAACTCGCCGTGCAGGGCGCGGCGAAGATCCTGCAACGCGAGATCGATCCGGCCGCGCACCGCGCCCTGCTCGATCAGCTGGCGACCGAGATCTGACCATGGCCCAGGCGCTCACTCTCGCCCGGCCCTATGCGCGCGCTGCGTTCGCGACGGCGCGGGCTGCCGGACAGACCGCGGAGTGGTCGCGCGGCTTCGCGTTCGCCACCGCGGCCGCCGCCGATCCGCAGGTGATCGCGCTCAGGGGCGATCCGCGCGTGGGCGCGGGCGAACTGGCCGAGTTGCATCGTGCGCCGGACGCACCGGCCGACGGTGCCTTTGCGCGTTTCCTGCGCGTACTCGCTGATGTCCGCCGGCTCGACCTGCTGGCCGAGGTGGCGGCTCTTTACGAGGCTCTGAAGCTCGAGGCCGACGCCACGCTCAAGGTCACCGTCACCAGCGCGATGGCGCTGGATGCCGCTGAACTGGAGCAGCTGCGGACCGCGCTTCAGCGCCGCTTCGCGCGAACGATCGAGATGATTATCCGCCAGGATCCCGCGCTGCTCGGCGGCGTGATCGTGGATGCCGGTGACGAGGTGATCGACGGCTCCGCGCGCGGCCGCCTCGAGCGCCTGGCCGGCGCGCTGCAGCACTGAATTGACTGACTTCAATCCGACCGCCCGTTGCTGACGCACGGGCCTCACGGGAACCGACCATGTCCAGTACCACGCTCAACCCGTCCGAGATCAGCGAGCTGATCAAGTCCCGCATCGAGCAGTTCAAGCTCGGCGCGGTGGCGCGCAACGAAGGCACCCTGATCAGCGTGTCCGACGGCATCGTCCGCATCCACGGTCTGGCCGACGTGATGCAGGGCGAGATGATCGAACTGCCGGGCGATACCTTCGCGCTGGCCCTGAATCTCGAGCGCGACTCGGTCGGCGCGGTGGTGCTGGGCGACTACGAGCACCTGCGCGAAGGCGACACTGCCAAGACCACCGGGCGCATCCTCGAGGTGCCGGTGGGCGAAGGCCTGCTCGGCCGCGTCGTCGACGCGCTGGGCAACCCGATCGACGCCAAGGGGCCGATCCAGGCCCAGGGTCGCAGCCCGATCGAGAAGGTCGCGCCGGGCGTGATCTGGCGCAAGTCGGTCAGTCAGCCGGTGCAGACCGGCTACAAGTCGGTCGATGCCATGATCCCGATCGGCCGCGGCCAGCGCGAGCTGATCATCGGCGACCGCCAGACCGGCAAGACCGCACTGGCGATCGACACCATCATCAACCAGAAGGGCTCCGGCGTCCGCTGCATCTACGTCGCCATCGGCCAGAAGCTGAGCTCGGTCGCCAGCGTGGTGCGCAAGCTGGAAGAGCACGGCGCGCTGGCGCACACCATCGTGGTCGTGGCCGCGGCTTCCGAGTCGGCGGCGATGCAGTACGTCGCCCCCTATGCCGGCTGCGCGATGGGCGAGTATTTCCGCGACCGCGGCGAAGACGCGCTGATCATCTACGACGATCTCACCAAGCAGGCCTGGGCCTATCGCCAGATCTCGCTGCTGCTGAAGCGTCCGCCGGGCCGCGAGGCGTATCCGGGCGACG
>JAJYTG010000023.1 GCA_021793195.1 Pseudomonadota bacterium | reverse complement strand
TTCGGGACGACCGAAGGAAGTCCCTTTTCGGGACGACCGAAGGAAGTCCCTTTTCGGGACGACCGAAGGAAGTCCCTTTTCGGGACGACCGAAGGAAGTCCCTTTTCGGGACGACCGAAGGAAGTCCCTTTTCGGGACGACCGAAGGAAGTCCAGCGGAGAAGTCCTCAAGGGATGGCGACAGGAGTACGCGCGCTCGCATCTCGTCTCGCCAGGCGACTGTCGCGCCCACCCGGGACCTGCTCGGAGGATACCCAAGGCCTGCCATAATCAGGCCATCGCCCCGGCACGCTGCCCATGAACGACGCCAGCCGCATCATCACCGCCGACGCCACCCGGGAGGACGCGGCGGTCGAGGCCTCGATCCGCCCCCGGCGGTTGGCGGATTACATCGGCCAGCAGACGGTGCGCGAGCAGCTGTCGATCTACATCGAGGCGGCGCGGCGGCGCGGCGGCGCGCTGGACCACGTGCTGATCTTCGGGCCGCCCGGACTCGGCAAGACCACGCTGAGTCACGTCATCGCCAACGAGCTGGGCGTCAACCTGCGCTCGACCTCCGGCCCGGTGCTGGAGCGCGCCGGCGATCTCGCCGCGCTGCTGACCAACCTCGAACCGCGCGACGTGCTGTTCGTCGACGAGATCCACCGCCTGTCGCCGGTGGTCGAGGAGGTGCTGTACCCGGCGCTGGAGGACTTCCAGATCGACATCATGATCGGCGAAGGCCCGGCGGCGCGCTCGATCAAGCTCGACCTGCCGCCGTTCACCCTGATCGGCGCCACCACCCGCGCCGGCATGCTGACCAATCCGCTGCGCGACCGCTTCGGCATCGTCCAGCGCCTGGAGTACTACAGCGCCGAGGAACTGACCGCGATCGTGCGCCGCTCGGCGCGCATCCTCGGCATCGAATGCGCGGCCGAGGGCGCGGTCGAGATCGCGCGCCGTTCGCGCGGCACGCCGCGCATCGCCAACCGCCTGCTGCGCCGCGTACGCGACTTCGCCGAGGTGCGCGCGGCCGGGCACATCACCCTCGACGTCGCGCGCGACGCGCTGGTGATGCTGAAGGTGGATGCCGAGGGCTTCGACGATCTCGACCGCCGCCTGCTGCGCCTGATCATCGACAACTTCGAGGGCGGTCCGGTCGGCGTGGAGTCGCTGGCGGCGGCGCTGTCGGAAGACCGCGGCACGCTCGAGGACGTGCTCGAGCCGTACCTGATCCAGCAGGGCTACCTGGTGCGTACCGCACGCGGCCGCATGGCCAGCAACAAGGCCTGGCGCCACTTCGGCCTGACCGCGCCGAAGGCGGCCGCGGCGCCGGATCTGTTCGACCGGGACCCCGAGTGAGCGCGCGCGGCATCAGCGCGAACCGTGACGACGATCGCGCGGCGATTGCGCCTTCGTTCAGTTGGCGGATAAGGGTCTATTGGGAAGATACCGATGCCGGCGGGGTGGTCTATCACGCCAGCTACGTCCGTTTTCTCGAGCGCGCGCGAACCGAATGGCTGCGCGCGCGCGGCATCGAGCAGGGACGGCTGCGCGAGGAACACGGCGTGGTGTTCGTGGTCTACGCGATGGATCTGCGGTTCCTGCGTCCGGCGCGTCTGGATGACGAGCTGGACGCCGGCGTGATGCTGCAGTCGCGGCGCGCGGCGGCGTTGACGTTCGCGCAGGCGCTGGTGCGCGTCGGCGACGGCGAGCGTCTGGTCGAGGCCACGGTGCGGGCCGCCTGCGTCGATGCGCAGTCGCTCAAACCGATGGCCATTCCCTCCCACCTTCTGGCAGGACTCCTCTGACCGATGAACGGCGAGCTCAACATTCTCGATCTGGTGCTGCACGCGAGCCTGCCGGTAAAGGCGGTGCTGCTGATCCTGCTGGGATTCTCGTTCGCCTCGTGGGTGATCATCATCCGCAAGAAGGCGCTGCTCGACGACGCCTCGCGCGAGGCCAGTGCGTTCGAGGAGCGCTTCTGGTCCGGCGCCGATCTGGCGGCGCTGTTTCGCGATGCCGGCGCGCGCGGCGAGCGCCTGCGCGGTCTGGAAGGCCTGTTCGAGGCCGGCTTCCGCGAGTTCGCCCGCCAGCGCCAGCGCCGCGTGCTCGATCCGCGCATCGTCCTCGAGGGTGCGCAGCGGGCGATGCGGGTGGCGCTGAGCCGCGAGCTCGACCGCCTCGAGCGCAACCTCGAGTTTCTGGCCAACGTCGGCTCGATCAGCCCCTATGTCGGCCTGTTCGGCACCGTGTGGGGCATCATGGCCGCGTTCCAGGGCCTGGGCAGCGTCAAGGAGGCGACCATCGCGATGGTCGCGCCGGGCATTTCCGAGGCGCTGGTGGCCACCGCGATGGGCCTGTTCGCCGCGATCCCCGCGGTCTGGGCCTACAACCGCTTCGCCACCCGCGTCGAGCGCCTGTCGGTGCGCTTCGACACCTTCCAGGACGAGTTCTCCTCGATCCTGCAGCGGCAGATCCATGCCGACGAGCGCCCCTGAGTCGCGATGGCCGTGATGCATTCCCCGCGTCGCAAGCGCCGCCCGCTCAAGGCCGAGATCAACGTCGTCCCCTACATCGACGTGATGCTGGTGCTGCTGATCATCTTCATGGTCACCGCGCCGCTGCTCAACCTGGGCGTCGACATCCAGCTGCCGCAGTCGGCGGCCAAGGCGATCGAGACCGACAAGCGCCCGGTGGTGGTCAGCGTCGACCGCGACGGCAGCCTCTACCTGACCCTCGGCGATGCACCGCGCGAGCCGATCGACGCGCAGGCATTGCAGGCCAAGGTCGCCGCGATCATGCGCCAGAACCCGACGGTTCCGGTGCTGATCGGCGGCGACACGCGAGTCGACTACGGCCGCATCTACCAGGCCATGGTGCTGCTGCAGCAGGCCGGGGTTCCCAAGGTCGGCCTGATGAGCCAGCCCGAGCAGGCGGCGACCGATGCGCACAGCGGGCGACACTAGCGCCACGGCCTGGGCGGTGGCCCTGGCGGCCCTGCTGCACGCCGGTCTGCTCGCCTTCCTGCTGCTGGCCATGCTCTCCTGCTCGGCATGGGAGAGCGCGTTCGCCTGGCTGGACCTGCCGTGGTTGAACCCGGTGCAGTGCACGCGCCCGCTGGCGCTGCCCGGGCCGGTGATCGAGGCGACCCTGGTCGGCATCAGCGCCGCACCGCGGCCGTCGTCGCGGCCGATCAGGACCCGACCGTTGCAGGTCAGGACGCCGCCGCCACCGGCTGCCGCGCCGCCCAGGGTGCCCGAACCCGCCCTGCCCAGGCTGCCGGTACCGACCCTGCCGCCGCCGCCCCAGCGTCCGGACGTTCGTGATCAGGAGCGCGCGGTCGCGTTGGCGCAGCAGAAGGCGGAGCAGGTCCGGCACGAGCAGCAGCAGCGCGAGCAGCAGCGCATGAGCGAGGTGGATGCCGCGCGCCAGCAGGCCGACAAGCTGCTGGCCGAGCTCGATCAGGTCAAGCGCCAGAGCCAGCAGGCCGATCGCAAGACCCGGCTCGAACAGCAGAAGCTGACGCAACTGAAGGATCTGGCCAAGAACAGCACGCCGGCGCCGGCGGCCAGTGTTGCGGTGGCGCCGCAGGCGACCAGCGGCAACAACAGCCAGGAACAGAGCCTGCTGGCGCAGTATCAGGCGGCCCTGGTCAGTACCATCACCCAGAACTGGCTGCGCCCCGACAATGTTCCCAAGGGCGTGACCTGCCCGATCCGCATCGTGCAGATTCCGGGCGGCCAGGTGATCCGCGTGCAGATCGAGCCCAGCTGTCCCTACGACCCGCTGGTGCGGCGCTCGGTCGAGGCCGCCGTGATGCGCGCGCAGCCGCTACCCTATCAAGGCTTCGAAAAAGTCTTTCAGCGTGAACTCACCCTCAACTTCACGGTCAACAACTAATGATGATTCGCCACCTGAAAGCGATTTTCGCCGCCGCGCTGGTCGCGGCCGTCAGCGCCGTCGTGCCGGCCGGCATCCCGGTCGCGCGCGCGCAGAACCTGACTCTCGACATCGTCAACGGCGTGCCCTCGGCGATTCCGATCACGATCGTGCCGTTCGCCTTCGAGAGCGCCGCCACGCCGCCGGCCACCGATGTCTCCGAGGTGATCCGCAACGATCTGGCGCGCTCGGGCAAGTTCCGCACCCTCGGTCGTCAGGACATCGTCGAGACGCCGACGCGCGGCAGCGAGATCAAGTTTCCGACCTGGAAACTGCTCAAGCAGGACTACATCGTCGTCGGCCGCGAACGCGATACCGGCGGTGGCCAGGTGCGCGTGGACTTCGAATTGTGGGACGTGACCAAGCAGCAGCAGTTGCTGAGTCTGGCCTATACCGCGCTGCCGGCCGATCTGCGCGGCGTCGCGCACCAGATTGCCGACCAGATCTACCAGAAGATCATCGGTGTGCCGGGCGCGTTCTACACCCGCATCGCCTACGTCACCGCGGTCGGTGTCGGCAAGGGATTGCAGTACTCGCTGATCGTCGCCGATTCCGACGGCTACAACCCGCAGGTGGTGGTGCACTCGCTGCAGCCGTTGCTGTCGCCGGCCTGGTCGCCGGACGGCAAGAAACTGGCTTATGTCTCGTTCGAACATGGCGACTCGGCGGTCTACATGCAGGATCTCGCCACCGGCGCGCGCCAGCTGATCTCGGCGCGCAAGGGCATCAACGGTGCACCATCGTTCTCCCCCGACGGCACGAAGCTCGCGATGTGCCTGTCATACGGCGGCAATCCCGAGATCTACGTGATGAATCTGGCCACCCGCCAGCTCACCCAGCTGACCCACAGCATGTCGATCAACACCGAGCCGCGCTGGATGCCCGACGGCCAGAGCATCGTCTTCACCTCGGACCGTTCCGGCAAGCCGCAGCTCTACCAGGAGCCGCTCAGTGGCGGCGGGGCGACGCGGATTACCTTCCAGGGCGAATACAACGCCAATGTGGCGATTAACTACGACGCCAGCCAGTTCGCGATGGTGCAGGGCAGCGGGAACGTGTATCGTATTGCGGTCATGGACCGCAAGTTGGGCGACCAGATGCGCTTTCTCTCACCTGGCCCGATGGACGAATCTCCCAGCTTTGCGCCGAACGGAAGCATGCTGCTGTATGCCGCCAGCGAAGGGACGCGCGGCGTGCTGTATTCGGTTTCGGACGACGGACGCATCCGCCAGCGGCTTTCGCTTGCCAACGGCGACGTGCAGTCCCCGTCCTGGGGCCCCTACCGGCAGCACTGAATAACAACCGGGAATCCGGCGACCCCTTTTACCGTTGTCCCCCGCATCAACCTCCACTCTGCGAGATGTCCGCCATGAACAAGACCGTTCGCATCACCCTGGCCGCGCTGCTGAGCGTCGGCCTGGCCGCCTGCGCCAGCAAGCAGGCCGTGAAGCCGCAGCCCGAACAGACCCCGCCGCCCCCGCCGCCGGTCGCGACCGCGCCGGTCGCATCGGGCAAGTACACCCCGGCCGATCTGGATACCGATCCGTGCCTGCGTCAGCGCTCGATCTACTTCGATTTCGACAAGGCTGACATCAAGCCCCAGTTCCAGCAGATCGTGGCCTGCCAGGCCAAGTACCTGGTGGATCGTCCCGAGGCGCGCATGACCCTCGAGGGCAACACCGACGAGCGCGGTACCCGCGAGTACAACCTCGGCCTCGGCGAGCGTCGCGCCAAGTCCGTCGCCAGCGCGCTGGAAGCGCTGGGCGCCTCGGCCGGGCAGATCACCGTGGTCAGCTATGGCAAGGAGCGTCCGGTGTGCCGCGAGCACAACGAGACCTGCTGGGCCAAGAACCGCCGCGTGGACATCGTCTACACGGCCAAGTAAGCCATGCGGAATCGGGCCTTCCCTCTCGGAATCGGCCTGCTGGCGGCGGCCCTCGTGGCCGCCGTCGGCGTTCCCGCCGCGCGCGCGCAGGAACGCGCCGGCCTCGCCGACCGCGTCGCCGCTCTCGAACAGCAGCAGGCGCGCGCCAACGAGGGCACGCTGAGCCTGGTCAATCGGCTGCAGAATCTCGAGCAGCAGGTGCGCGATCTGCAAGGGCAGATCGAGCAGCTGCAGCACCAGCAGCAGGAATCCGATCAGCGTCAGAAAGACCAGTACGTCGATCTCGATTCGCGTCTGAGCCGCCTCGAGGGCAAGCCCCTTGGTGCGGCTGCGGGCAACACCGCCGCGCCCGCCGGCTCGATGAGCGTTATGGCGCCGACCTCGACACCGGCCGGGTCCGCTACCGTCGTTCCGCCGCCCGCCGTCGTCGCACCCGTGCCGACACCGGCCTTGGCCGCCGCCGCCGTTCCCGCGGTTGCACCGGCCGCTGCGGTCAGCCCGGCCGCCGCCGAGCAGACCGCTTACGATCACGCTTTCCAGGCCTTGCGCGACGGCGACTACGCCGAATCCGCACGCCGTTTTCGCGCCTTCATGGCGCAGTATCCCGGCAGCGCGCTGGCGCCCAACGCCGATTACTGGCTGGGCGAGTCGTACTACGTGACGCAGAACTTCCAGGTGTCGCTGCAGACCTTCCAGGGGCTGCTCGCGCGCTACCCCGGCAGTCCCAAGGCGCCCGATGCGCTGCTCAAGGTCGGCTACTGCCAGTACGAACTGAAGCAGTGGGCCGCCGCTCGCACGACGCTCGAGGCGGTGGTCGCCAGATACCCCAACACCACGGTGGCCCACCTCGCCGAAGGCCGTCTGCGCGCGATCCGGCTGCAGACCGGCGGCTGATCGCCGTGGCCGCCGCCGTCAGCGCCGCCGCGGATGCGCCGGCCGCCGCCAGCTTGCAACGGCTGCGCATCACCGAGATCTTCCACTCGCTGCAGGGCGAAGCCGATGCGGTCGGCTGGCCCAGCGTGTTCGTGCGCCTGACCGGTTGCCCATTGCGCTGCGCCTGGTGTGATACCGCGTATGCCTTCGAGGGCGGTGACTGGCGCACGCTGGACGCGATCCTGGCCGAGGTGGCCGGCCATGGCGCGCGCCATGTCTGCGTCACCGGCGGCGAGCCGCTGGCGCAGAAAGCCTGCCTGACCCTGCTGCGGCGATTGTGCAATGGCGGCTACGAGGTGGCACTGGAAACCTCCGGCGCTCTCGACGTGGCCGCGGTCGATCCGCGGGTGCGCAAGGTGCTGGACCTGAAAGCCCCGGCTTCCGGCGAGTCGGCGCGCAACCGCTGGGACAACCTCGCGCATCTCGGGCCGCGCGACCAGATCAAGATCGTCATCGCCGATCGTGCCGACTACGACTGGGCGGTGGCGGTGCTGCGCGAGCATGCGCTGGATCGCCGTTGCACAGTGCTGTTTTCGCCGGTATACGCTGCCATCGAGCCGCGCATGCTGGCCGAGTGGATCCTGACCGACCGCCTGCCGGTGCGTTTCCAGCTGCAATTGCACAAGCTGCTGTGGGGCGAGCAGCCGGGACGGTGAGTGGGGGTGGGTGGGAGTGGGGAGTGGGAAGTGGGGAGCAGGAAGCAGGAAGCAGGAAGCAGGAAGCAGGAAGCAGGAAGCAGGAAAAGCAGGCTGTCATCCTGAGCGAAGCGAAGGATCTTTCACGCGTGAAGCGGTCTTCCCCGCTTGCGATCACGGGCCTCAGTGCAGAACGGGCGTCTCCGTCGCGAAGATCCTTCGGGCCGTGCCCTCAGGATGACACCCTATAGTTAGGCTTGTCCCGGCTCCCGATCTCCGAATCTCGCCCATGACCCAATCGCACGCAGTCGTTCTCGTTTCCGGCGGCATGGATTCCGCCGTCACCCTGGCGCTGGCGCGTGAGGCCGGTTTCACCTGTCACGCCCTCAGCGTGGATTACGGTCAGCGCCACAGCGCCGAACTGGTCGCGGCGGCGCATACCGCGCGCGTGCTGGGCGCCGTGCAGCACAAGATCGTGGCGGTGGATCTGCGCAGCATCGGCGGCTCGGCGCTGACCGCCGACATCGCCGTGCCCGAGCACGGTGGCGCCGGCATTCCGGTCACCTACGTGCCGGCGCGCAACACCATCATGCTGGCGATCGCGCTGGGCTGGGCAGAAGTGCTGGGCGCGGCCGACCTGTACTGCGGCGTCAACGCGGTCGACTACTCCGGTTACCCCGACTGCCGGCCCGAATTCATTGCCGCCTTCGAGGCGCTGGCCCATCGCGCCACCAAGGCCGGCATCGAAGGTACGGCGCTGCGAGTGCATGCGCCGCTGATCGCGATGGGCAAGGACGACATCGTGCGCGAAGGCCTGCGCCTGGGCGTCGACTTCGCCGCCACGGTGTCGTGCTATCAGGCCGATCGCGAGGGGCGCGCGTGCGGTCACTGCGATGCCTGCCGTCTGCGCGCCGAGGGTTTCCGTCGCGCCGGCGTCGCCGATCCGACGCGTTATGCCTGAGTGCGCGGCGCCCGGACCGCGGCGCACGCATGGCACGTATCGGACCGGCTGCTAAACTTGACGGGCTAGGGGCCGTTAGCTCAGCTGGTAGAGCAGCGGACTTTTAATCCGTAGGTCGCCGGTTCGAGTCCGGCACGGCCCACCATCGTCATCGATCGCCGCGCCCGGCAAAGGATGCGGCGTACGCGAACCCGGCGCGCCTGCGCTCGGCAGGCGCCGAAGCGGCGCATCGCACGCGGGGGCAACAGGTCGCGGGTCGTCAACGGGATCACCAGCGTTTCCTCCGGAGTCTCCGTCATGAGTCACGGTGTCATGCCTGCCCTGGTGATCCACGGCGGCGCGGGTGTGATCCGCAAGGACATGCGCCCCGAGCGCGAACGGGCGATCCGCGCGGCGTTGCGCGAAGCGCTGGATCAGGGCCATGCCGCGCTGCGGGCCGGCCGGCCGGCGCTGGATGCGGTGACGGCGGCGATCGCGGCGCTGGAAGATTCGCCACACTTCAATGCGGGCCGTGGCGCCGTGTTCACCCACGATGGTCGCAACGAGCTGGACGCCGCGATCATGGATGGTGCCACCCTGCGCGCGGGCAGCGTCGCCGGGGTCGAGCACGTGCGCAATCCGATCCTGCTGGCGCGCGCGGTGATGGAGCATTCGCCGCATGTGATGCTGGTGGGCGCGGGGGCCGAGGCGTTTGCGCGCACGCAGGACATCGTGCTGGTGGAGCCGTCCTGGTTTCGCACCGAGGAACGCTGGCAGCAATTGCAGGAGACGCTCAGGCACGACGCTGCCGGCGAGCATGCCGCGGCCGATCACTACCGGCATTTCGGCACCGTCGGTGCGTTGGCGCTGGACTCGGCGGGGCGGCTGGCTGCCGGCACCTCCACCGGCGGCATGACCGGCAAGCGCTGGGGCCGTGTCGGCGACGCGCCGATCATCGGCGCCGGTACCTGGGCCGACGCGCGCTGCGCGGTGTCGGGCACCGGCTGGGGCGAGTTCTACATCCGCACCGCCGCCGCGGCGCGCATCGCCGCGCGCGTGGAACTGTGCGGCGAGAGCGTGGCGATGGCGGCGGACGCCGTCATCAATGGCGAGATTCCGGCGCTGGGCGGCAACGGTGGCGCGATCGCGCTGGGCGCCAATGGCGGCATCGCCATGCCGTTCAACACCGACGGCATGTTCCGCGGCTGGGTCGGTGTCGATGGTGTGCCGCGCGTAGCGATCTGGAACGCGGACGAGGAAGCGCGACGCACCGCTGAATGACTCGAATGCGCGCGGCCATCGGGCCTCGCAGGCTCTCAGTCGCCGCCGTGCTCGCCGGCATGCGGGCGCTCGCGTACCGGCCGCTTGGCCAGCTTGCGCTGCAGGGTGCGCCGGTGCATCCCCAGTCGCCGTGCCGCCTCGGAGATGTTGCCTTCGCACTCGGCCAGCACGCGCTGGATATGCTCCCACTCCAGGCGTTTGAGCGGCGGCGGCGCGTCCGGCGGCGGCACCTCGGCCACGCGCGATTCCGGCTGTGCGGCCAGCAGCGCGCGCAGCACCTGGTCGGCGTCCACCGGCTTGGCCAGGTAGTCGTGGGCGCCGCGCTTGATCGCCTCGACCGCGGTCGCGATCGAGGCGAAACCGGTCAGCAGCAAAATGCGCATGCCCGGCGCCAGCGCCAGCAGCTCGGGGATCAGCTTGAGGCCGTTGGCTTCGCCCAGCTTGAGGTCGAGCACGCAGTAGTTCGGGCGTTCGCGCTGGGCGATCGTGCGCGCGGTAGCGGCATCGTTGGCGGTGAACGGGATCAGGCCGCGGCTGCTCATCGCCCGCGCCAGCACACGGGTGAACATCTCGTCGTCATCGACGATCAGCAGGCGCGATGCGGCAGGTGCGTTCATGGGCGGTCTCCGATGATGGCGAGGGGAAGACGCAGGCGGATTTCGGCGCCGCCGCCGGCGGCATTGCCGGCAGCCAGCTCGCCGTTGAGACGCTCGGCGGTGGCCTCGGCCAGTGCCAGGCCGAGGCCCAGACCGCTCTGCTTGCCGCTGACGCCGAGCTGGCCCAGCTCGGCCGGAGTATCGGCGAAGCCCGGACCGTGGTCACGCACCGCGATCTGCAGCCAGCCGGCATCGACGCCGAGCGTCAGCGCGATGTCGTGCGAGTCGTTCAGCGCCGATGCCTCGGCGGCATTGTTGAGCAGGTTCACCAGTGCGTGGCGCAACCCCGGCGGCACGCGCAGCGGTGTCGCGGTCAGCGCGGGATCCATGGCGAGCCGGACGTCGGCCTCCGGACGCAGCAGACGGAATTGCTCCAGGCAGCTTTGCACGAAGGTGCCCAGCGCGGTGGCTTCGGGCGTCTGCGACAGCTGCGCCTTGCCCACCGCCACCATCTCGCGCAGGATGCCGCGGCAGCGCTCGATCTGTCCGCCGAGCAGATCCAGATCCTCGGCCAGCTGTGGCTCGCCGGCGTGCTCGCGGCCGAGTTCGGTCAGCAGCGTGCGCATGGTCGACAGCGGGGTGTTGAGTTCATGCGCGGCGCCGGCGGCCTGGGTGGCGATGGCGAGGATGCCCTCGTCGCGCAGCGCGCGCTCGCGTACCCGCTGCACCTCGACCTGCTCGGTGCGCAGTGCCGCCGCCAGCCGGGCGATGAACACGCCCAGCATCAGCGCGGCGATCGCGAAGTTGACCGCCATGCCGGCCACCAGCAGGTGAAAATCGGAATAGCTGTCGGCATGCAGTCGCGGCAGCGGCAGGTACCAGCGCAACAGCAGCAGATAGGCAAGGCCGCTCAGTGCCGCCACGATGCCGATGCCGGGACGCGACAGCGCCGCCGCGGCCAGCGCGATCGGCACCAGCAGCAGGGTGACGAAGGGATTGCTGGCGCCGCCGGTGAGATACAGCAGGTAACCCAGCACCAGCATGTCGGCGGCGATGTGCGCGATCGTCTCGGCCTCGCTCAGCGGCCACGGCCGGCGCAGGCGCCAGAAGGCCAGCGCCGCGAACACGGACAGCACGGCGATTCCCGCGAACAGGGCATGCACCGGGATCGCCAGATGCAGCCCGAAGGCCACCACCAGTACGGCGATGCTCTGGCCGGCGATCGCGGTCAGTCGCAGCCAGGCCAGCGTGCCGGCGAGCGCGCGCGGACCCAGGCTGAGCTGGGCGCGGCGCGCGTTCATGGCCTCAGCGAGCCGCCCGATTCGCGCATCGGGACCGCGTCATGAATCATGCACTGCCCGCTGCCGACGCGGCGTTCGCCGCCGCATGCGCGCTGTGCTGGCTGGACAGTCGCTTCATCAGCGGCAGCAGGGCGATGGCGATCAGGGTGCAGACGATCGCCGCCCAGCCCAGCTTGTTGAACAGCGCGGTATAGATCGGCAGGGTCTTGAGCGGGTCGGTGATGTCGCGCGGCACGCTGGCGATGCTGGCGACCTGGCTGCCGAGATACATCGAAATGCCCACCGCGACGAAGTACGCGCCCATCATGAAGCCGCCCATGCGCGCCGGCACGTAGCGGGCGATCATCGCCAGGCCGAGGCCGCTGACCAGCAGTTCACCCAGCGAATACAAGCCGTAGCCCCAGATCATCACCCAGGACGAGGTCTTGCCGTCGATGCCTGCGTAGTGGCCGGCGGCGCCGAACAGGAAGAAGCCCACCGCCACCATCGCGAAGCCCAGCGCGAACTTGGCCGCGATCGACAGATCCTTGCCGCGCTTGCCGGCCGATGTGTACATCCACGCCAGGACCGGGCTGAGCACGAAGATCCAGATCGGGTTCAGCGCCTGATATTGCGCCGGGTTCCAGGTCCACAGATGCAGGCCGAACAGGGCCTGGTTCCAGTCGACGTTGCGCAGCGCGAACAGCGCCAGCGAGGTCGACATCTGCTGGTAGAAGATGAAGAAGAAGATCGTCTGCACCACCAGCGCCAATGCAGCGATCAGGCCGGCGCGTTCGCTGCGGTCGCTGGCGCGGATCAGGTAGGCGAAGATGCCCAGCAGCACCAGACCGGCGCCGTAGACGAAGATCTTCGCGAGCTGCTCGTAGTTGAGTACCGTCGCCGAGCCGATCGCGAACAGCGCGCCGACCGCCAGCACCAGCAGCATGTGGCCGCGGTGGGCCGGACGCTGGTCGGGCTCCGAGCCGATGTGCTGCATCGCCTTGTGCATCAGGGCGTAGTTGCTCAGGCCGACCAGCAGGCCGATGGCGCAGACGCCGAACGCGGCGTGCCAGCCGAAGTTGTGGCCGTAGGCCGCATTGACGTAGTCCTTGATCCACGGTGTCAGCAGCATCGAAAAGGTCGAGCCGACGTTGACCGCCATGTAGTACAAGGTGAAGGCGCTGTCGATGCGGGCGTCGTCGCCCTCGTAGATCTTGCGCACCAGGTTGCCGGCATTGGGCTTGAACAGGCCGTTGCCGACCACGATCACGCCGAGTGCGCCGAACAGCGCCCAGGTGTTTTCGGTGGGCACGGTCATCAGCGCGTAGCCGAGGCTGAGGATCACCGCGCCCATCAGCATGGTGCGGCGGGTGCCGAGGATCTTGTCACCGACCCAGCCGCCGATTGCCGGAGCCACGTAGATCAGCGCCGAGGCCGCGCCCCAGACCAGGTTGGCGCGGGTATCCGCAAAGCCCAGGCGCTGGACCATGTAATAGACGATCAGCGCCTGCATGCCGTAGAAGCCGAAGCGCTCCCACATCTCGATGAGGAAAACCGTGGTGAAGGATCGCGTCTGGGAAGCGGTAGCGGTCGAGGTCGCCATATCGGGCCCGTTGGGTGATGGGAAACGGCGCGCAGCGCGCGCGATCCCCGCCGCTGCGGGCGGCGGGGCCGCCGAAGAGTAACCCATGGACGTGCCTGTCGTTCAGCCCGGAGAAAGCCGGCTTGTCCACGCCGGGGGCGGGGGCGGGTATGGCACAATCCGCCGTCGCTGCCACGCCCGGTCCATGCCTCCATGCTGATCTTCGACCTGTCCCAGCCCGGCCGCAGCGCGGCCGCCCAGATGCCCGCGCCCGTGGATGTGCCGGACGATCTGCCGCCGGCCCTGCGCCGCGCCACGCCGGTCGGTCTGCCCGAGGTGTCCGAGCTGCAGGCGGTGCGTCACTACACCAATCTCAGCCGCAAGAACTTCTCGATCGATACGAACTTCTATCCGCTCGGTTCGTGCACGATGAAATACAACCCGCGTGCCTGCAATGCGCTGGCGATGCTGGACGGTTTCCTGGCGCGGCATCCGTACGCACCGGAGTCGCTCAGCCAGGGCTTCATGAGCTGCATGTGGGAGCTGCAGGAGATCCTCGCCGACGTCACCGGCATGCAGGGCGGCGTGTCGCTGACGCCGATGGCCGGCGCCCAGGGCGAGTTCGCCGGCGTGGCCATGATCATGGCCTACCACCGCCATCGCGGCGATCTCGAGCGCACCGAGATCATCGTGCCCGACGCCGCGCACGGCACCAATCCGGCGACCGCGACCATGTGCGGCGCGACCGTGCGCGAGATTCCGACCAACGCCGACGGCGACATCGACCTCGACGCGCTGCAGCAGGCGCTGGGACCGAAGACCGCCGGCATCATGCTGACCAATCCCAGCACCATCGGCGTGTTCGAGCGGCGCATCCTCGAGATCGCGCGCCGGGTGCACGCCGCCGGCGGCCTGCTCTACTACGACGGCGCCAACCTCAACGCCATCCTCGGCAAGGTGCGGCCCGGCGACATGGGCTTCGATGCCATCCACATGAACCTGCACAAGACCTTCTCGACGCCGCACGGCGGCGGCGGTCCGGGCGCGGGCGCGGTCGGCGTGTCGGAGCGGCTCAAGCCGTTCCTGCCGATCCCGATGGTCGAGAAGCGCGGCGACGGCAGCTTTGGCTGGGTGCGCAAGAAGGACCGACCGCTGTCGATCGGCCGCCTGTCCACCTTCGCCGGCAACGCCGGCGTGCTGTTGCGCGCCTATGTCTACGCGCGACTGCTGGGTCGCGAGGGCATGCGCCGGGTCGGCGAGTACGCCACGCTCAACGCCAATTACCTGGCCAGGAAGATGGCCGATGCCGGCTTCGATCTGGCCTATCCGCGTCGCCGCGCCAGCCACGAGTTCATCGTCACCGTGGCCCGGCAGAAAAAGGAGCACGGCGTCACCGCGCTGGATTTCTCCAAGGCCCTGCTCGATCACGGCATCCACGCGCCGACCAACTATTTCCCGCTGCTGGTTCCCGAGTGCCTGCTGATCGAGCCCACCGAGACCGAGAGCAAGGAGACGCTCGACGAGTTCGCCGCGGTCATGGCGGGTCTCCTGAAACAGGCGGCCGAGAATCCGCAGGCGATGAAGGACGCGCCGCTGACCACGCCGGTGCGACGCCTCGACGACGTCAAGGCAGTGCGCGAACTCGACGTCGCCCTGCGCGAGCCGAAGCCCGCCGCGGCGCGCGCCGCCTGAGTCGGCGATGGCCGACAGCAGCGTCGCCCGTTATGCACCGCGCGGACCGCGCGGCATGTGGCGTGCGTTGCAGTGGTCGCTGAAAGGCCTCGCCATCACCTGGTGCGTCGAGTCCTCGTTCCGGCTCGAGGTCTACATCTTCGTGTTCGCCGCGCCGCTGGGTCTGTGGCTGGGCCACGGCGGCGTCGAGAAGGCGCTGCTGGTCGGCGTGCTGGTGCTGGTGCTGGCCGCGGAGTTGCTCAACTCCGCCATCGAAGCGGTGATCGAACGCTACGGTCCCGAGCACCACGAGCTGGCCGGCCGCGCCAAGGACATGGGCTCGGCCGCCGTGTTCGTGCTGATGATCAACGCCGTGCTGACCTGGGCCCTGATCCTCGGCGCGCGCGGGTTCTGAACGGCCGCGGCTTTCGGCTGACCGGATCGCGGCGGTTTGCAGGTTCGCGGCGCCGCTCCAGCGGGGCAGCTTGATCAACACCCGCCGGTGCGCCGAACCGACATCGCCTCAGCGCGAGCGTCCGCTGCTGGCCGTGCCCTTGCCGTCCACGATCGAAAAGGTGAACCGGTATTCGAGGCTGTAGGGCAGGGTGCGCGTCGAAACCAGCACGCGATCGGCGCCGCTGCCCGTCCAGGTGACGATGCGCAGCGGATCGAAGCGCCAGTCCTGTACCGCGGTCCGGATCGCTTGCAGAAAAGCGGCAGCGTGTGGCCCGTGGTTGCCCTCACTGCCGGCGTCGGGCAGCACCCGAGTGACGTGGCCATCGGTATCGATCACCAGCTTCACCAGCAGGACCTGCGTTGGCAGATTCAACGCAACCAGCGCCGGCGGATACACCGGATCGCTCCAGCGGGTGGCCGTCGGCGCATTGGACGTCTGCCCGGACTGCAATGGGTAGCGTGCCTCGTCCGGCCGCGACACCGGTTCGTAGCGGGCGATGCCGCTGAGGGATGGTGCGGCGGCCTTGGGTGGCACGGTCGTCGCGCAGGCGGTGAGCAGCACGCATGTCGCGGCCAGAGTGGTTGCGTGGCCGATGCCTTCTGCATGCCGTGTGGCCATCCGCTTGCGGGCGTGATGCATCGTGTCGATCCCCTGGTGTTGCGCCGGATCGTCCCGCCATGTGCCGCTGATCCGCGCATGGGCCGCGCGCCATCATCCTGCCATGCCGCGATCGTGCGGCACCCGGTCGAGCATACGAAACTGTAACTCGCCCCGCTTTGCTCCGGCGCGAGGCGACCCGTAGTCTCGGCGCGTCGAGTGCAAGGGAAGGCGGGGATCATGCGACGACTTCCATGGATGCAGGCGCTAGCACATGCCCTGCTGGCGCTGGCCCTGGCCGCCACCGCGCTGGCATTTGCCATGCTGCATGCCTAGGAGTCGCCGGTGATCCCCGGCGCCGCGCCGGGCTACCGTTACCTTGCACTGGGTTATCGGCGCGCCACCGGCGACGATTTCTCGGGCATCGCGAGCCTAACCATGGTCCAGCTGCGGCCCCTGCTGCCTCCGGGGTTCGGGATGGGCAGCACGTTCGTCAACGTCATCGATCTGGCGCCGCAACTGCATGGCGCATCCGTCAAGCTCGATGGCGAGCTGGTGGTGGGCGACATGCTGCAGGCGCTGCACGTCCGCCCCTTGCTCGGGCGCCTGATCACCCTGGACGATCAGCGCCACGGCGCGGCCGTGGTCCTGCTGTCAAAGCGTGAAGCGCGGCGCCTGTTCGGCCATGCCCGCGATGCTCTCGGCAAGCCGATCTACACCCGGCAGGGCTTTGAGCTGAGGGTGATCGGCGTAATGCCGGACGACTTCCATGGAGCGCTAGGCGTGATCGGCGACGGGGTTGTGAACGTCTGGATCCCCTATACCCTGATGGAGCCATTGGACCTGGGGCACTGGCCGAAGGGCATGCCGAAGGCGGACATGGTCAAATCCATGCCCTTTCTGGGGCCGGCCCCGCTGCTCAGCGTGCCCGACGGCGTGTCCGACGCGCGACTGGCGGTGGATCTGCAACGTCTGCTGCACAACGCGCACGGCAACACGATCCCGCGCGACGTCAGCGGCTTCGTGACCGCGCAGCCGTATTCACCGTTTCCGTCCATCCAGCAGACGCTGCAGCGGCGCATCCGCCTGGCGCTGGGTCTGGCCGCGGCCACCCTGGGCCTGGCCGCGGTCAACCTGCTGATAGTGGATTGGCTGGCCTGGCTGCGGCGACGCTCCACCTTGCAGATCGAGCGTGTGCTGGGCGCACGTCGCAGCTATCTGCTGAAGCGCTTTGCCCTGCGCACAGCATTCAGCCTGCTGGGCATGCTGGCGCTATGTGCGGGCTTGATAGCTGTCGCGGCGGTGCTATTGAAGCATGTCGCCGGCGACGACTATGGCGCGGTGCTGAATCTGCGCAGCTTGCTGCCCGTTCTGGAGTGGGCCTTGCCTCTGCTGGTGCTGGTGGTGGCGCTGGCCCAAGGTTTGCCGCTGGGCCTGCTGCTGGCGCGCGAGTCGCTGGGCGTGGAGCGCGTGGCCACGGCAACGGCCTCCGACCGCTGGGCCGGCGCGGCGATGATCGGTGTCGAGGTGCTGCTGGCGGCGCTGCTCAGCGTGGCCTCGGCCTGGTCGATCGCGCAGGCTTGGCATTCCACGCACGCGGACCTCGGCTTCCTGGATCGCCCGGCCACGGTGGTGGCCACGGAGATGGTGGGCTCATGGACAGGCACCGCAGGCCTCAGCGGCGCTGCCTACCGACTGGCACTGGATCGTGTGGAGAAAGCAGTGCGCGCGGTAGCGCCCGGAGTTCCAGTGGGGTTCGGGCCGGTCATCGTTCGTGGCAATTCGACGGTATTTCCATCACCCGTGATGGCCGGCAAACGAATCACCAGCGCCTGCACCGTGGGCGCGACGGATGGCTGGCTGCAGGCCGTCGGAGTTCGGGTGCTGGCGGGGCGCGTGTTCAATGCCGTAAAGGTCGACAAGAATGCGGTGCTGATCGACGCCAAGGTCGCGCGAGCCCTGTTTGGATCATCCCGGGCGGCTGTGGGTGGTGCTTTGAAGCTCCAGGGGTATGAAGGTGCGCTGCGGGTGGTGGGCGTGGTAGCCCCGCTCGATCTGCACGGCGCCGATCAGCCGGCGTGTCCCCTGGTCATCAACAGCCCGCGCTCCAATCCCTATGAGGTGGAGGACAATGGCGCCACGCTGGCCATCGGCCGTGCGCTGGACGCCGGTGGCCGGGCGCGGTTGCGCGACCAGCTGACGGCAGCTTTTGCGCAAGCAGGCTTCAAGCTCAAGGTGACCTCGGTGCGAACCACGGACCAGGAGCGCACCTGGCTGGCGCAGCAGCAGATCCATCAGGCGCATGTGTTCGTGGGGATCGCGCTGTTCGCCTGGGCGGTGGCCTTGTCCGGCATCTTTGCGCAGCTGCGCCTGTTCCTCGCCATGCGTCGGCGCCTGGCGGCGATCCGCTCGGCCTTGGGTGCCGGTCCGCTGCGGCTGTATCGCGAGGTGGTGCTGGGCACGCTGGCGCTGGCCGCGGCGGGGGTGCTGCTGGCGCTGCTCGCGGCGCCGTGGGTGGCGGCGCAGTTTGCCTTCCTGTCCGGTGCGCAGGTCGCGGCCTTCGGTGCGGCGACGTGGATCGCGCTGGGCGTACTGCTGCTGGCGGTGTTCGCGGTGGTGCATTTCCCGGCGCGTCGGGCCGCGCGCGCCGAACCGGCGGAGAGCCTGCATGAGCTTTGAGGACAAGCCCAACCTCTACGACACCATGGATGTGCGCCGCGCGCCGGTGCTTCTGCCGTGGTGGCGACGGCGGTTGACCTGGGGCGTGGTCGCCGGCGCGCTGCTGGCGATCGCCGCGGTCTGGGCCTGGCGGCTGAGCGACGGCTCGGTGGCCGAGGTCGCGCGCAGCGAGGTCTGGCTGGGCACGGTCGAGCGCGGCACCTTCGTGGTGCAGGTGCAGGCCGCGGGTCGGCTGGTGCCGGCGACGTCGCGCTGGATCGCCGCACCCGCGGGCGGCGTGATCGATCAGGTGCTGGCGACGCCGGGGCAGCGGGTGAGTGCCGGCACGCCGCTGGTGAAGCTGGCCAATCCGACCGTGCTCAATGCCGCGCAGTCGGCCGCCGCGGACCTGGCCGCGGCCGAGGCCGGGCTGCTGGCGAAAAAGCAGGAGCAGGAGAATGCGGTGCTGAGCGAGCGCTCGACCATCGAGGGCATCAAGGTCGAGGTCGAGAGCGCGGCGATGCACCTGAAAGCCGATGGCAAGCTGGCCGCGCAGGGCATCGTGCCCCGGTTCCAGTACGAGGACGAGAAGCTCAAGTTCGGGCTGATGCAGCAGCGTCTGCGCTTCGAGCAGGAGCGCCTGGCCAACCTCGAGAGCGGCAACCGTGCCCTGCTGCGCGCCGAGAACGAGCGCGTGCGCCAGGAGCGTGCACTGGCAGCGCTGAAGCAGGCCGAGGCCGAGCAGTTGACCGTGCGTGCGCCGATCACCGGCCAGATCGAGCAGATCAGCGCCGAGCCCGGCCAGCAGCTGGCGGCGGGTGCCAACCTGGCGCGCATCTCCACGCCCGATGCGCTGAAGGCCGAGATCAAGGTCAGCCAGTACGACGCCGGCAGCGTCGCGCCGGGCCAGGTGGTCAGCGTCGATACCCACGACGGCGTGGTGGCCGGGCGCGTGGCGCGGGTCGATCCCACGGTCAAGGACGGACTGGTGACGGTGGACGTGAGCCTGACCGGCAAGCCGCCGGCCAGCGCGCGCGTCGATCAGAGTGTCGATGCCGCCATCCGCATCACCCAGCTGCACGATGCGCTGTATGTGCCGCGGCCGGCCAACGTGCGCGCGGCCAGCAGCGCCGAGGTATTCGTGCTCGGGCCGAACGGCGATCTCGCCACCCGGCGCGCGGTGCGTTTCGGCGTCGGCTCGACCGACCGCATCCAGGTGCTCGCGGGCCTCGTGCCCGGCGAGCGCGTGGTGCTGTCCGACGTGTCGGCTTATTCACACTATCGCCAGCTCAGATTGCGCTGATGTGCGACCAGGAAAGCCAAAAACCATGGTCCGCAAAGAGTGCAAAGGACTCGAATAGGTCCTCTCAAAACCTCTTTGCGCCCTTCGCGGACAAAACCGCTTTCGTTCTTGATCCTTCGTCACCAGAAAAGCCAAGACCCTGGTCCGCGAAGGGCGCCAAGGACGCGAAGGGAAGCCATTGAGGAAAAGTCTTTGCGTCTTTTGCGTCTTTTGCGTCCTTCGCGGACCAACGCCCTTGCTCTCATCACCACCCCAGGAGCACGCCATGAACGACGCCACGCCGCCCGTGATCGAACTGACCGGTGTCACCAAGCACTTCAGCACCGAGGATGTCGATACCTATGCCCTGCGCGGCATCGATCTCGAGGTGCGCAAGGGCGAGTTCGTCGCCGTCACCGGGCCGTCCGGTTGCGGCAAGTCCACGCTGATGGCGGTGCTGGGCCTGCTGACCGCGTTCCAGCAGGGCCGCTACCGGTTGGCCGGGCGCGATGTCGGCACCTTGAATGGCGACGCGCGCGCCACGGTGCGCAACCAGCACATCGGCTTCGTGTTCCAGAGCTTCAATCTGATCGGCGATCTGAGCGTGCTGGACAACGTCGGCCTGCCGCTGAAGTTTCGCGGCGGTGTCTCGCGCAGTCAGCGCGAGGAGCGCGCCCGTGCGGCGCTGGAGCGGGTCGGTCTGACGCAGCGGCTGAAGCACTTTCCGCATCAGCTCTCGGGCGGCCAGCAGCAGCGCGTGGCGATCGCGCGCGCGCTGGTGGGCGAACCCGACCTGATCCTCGCCGACGAACCGACCGGCAACCTCGACAGCGAGAACGCCGCCACCGTGATGCGCCTGTTCGAGGAACTGCACACCGCCGGCGCCACGCTGCTGATGGTCACCCACGAAGGCGCGCTGGCGCAGCGCGCGCAACGCGCGGTGCGCATGCTGGACGGGCGCGTTGTCGATGCCGTCATGACGGCGGCATAGCCGCCCACGGCGGCTTGGTTCGTCGCGATGCAATCCGGGGCCAGGTTGCGGACCGCACGTGTGCGTTGACGGTGATCCCGCGCTCGGACGGGCCTCGCGGGGGGGTCAGCATGCCGGATCGCGCTGCTGTCTCGGCCGCGCCGAAGCCGGCGCAGCACGCATGGCGCCCGATCAGCCGATCTTCTTGAAGCGCACGCGGTGCGGTTTGGCGGCTTCCTCGCCGAGGCGGCGCTTCTTGTCGGCCTCGTATTCCTGGTAGTTGCCCTGGTAGAACTCGACGTGCGAGTCGCCCTCGAAGGCGAGGATGTGGGTGGCGATGCGGTCGAGGAACCAGCGGTCGTGGGAGATCACGATCGCGCTGCCTGGGAATTCCAGCAGCGCCTCTTCCAGCGCGCGCAGGGTTTCGACGTCGAGGTCGTTGGACGGTTCGTCGAGCAGCAGCACGTTGCCGCCGCTCATCAGGGTCTTGGCCAGATGCAGGCGACCGCGTTCGCCGCCGGAGAGCTGGCCGACGATCTTCTGCTGGTCGGCGCCCTTGAAGTTGAAGCGGCCGA
>JAJYTG010000022.1 GCA_021793195.1 Pseudomonadota bacterium | reverse complement strand
GCTTCGTCGAGCAGGGCCAGCACCTCGGCGACATCGAGACCGCTGCCCGACAGCGCGGACATCAGCAGGCGGCGCGCCGATGCCGCGCCGACCGCGCCGGCCAGCACACGCTCGGTGTACTGCAGCAGCGCGCGGTCGGCGACCGCCGTCGGCGCCAGCACGACGCCGCCGGAACCGGCGTAGTCCTCGAATGCTCGTGCCGCGGCGCGCTCGCCGAGGATGCGCGCGCAGATCGCGCGCAGATCGGCGACGGTGATCCGCCCGCGCCAGTCGCGTGTCGTCGGCTGGGGTGCACTCAGCGCCGGCAGTTCGAGAAAGTCCTGCCCGCGCAGGCGATCCTCCAGACCCGGCCGAAAGCGCAGCGAGACGAACACCAGCGCCGCCACGTTCACCAGCAGCGACCATGCGGTTCCGTGGGTCACCGGGTCCCAGCCCGAGAGGTTGAACAGCGCCAGCGGACGCAGCCAGTCGATGCCGAACGGGCCGGCGCGCACCCAGCCGGCAGCGAACCAGTGCGCCTGCGCCAGCGCCGGCAGCAGCAGCGTATAGACCCAGACCGTGAAGCCGCCGAGCAGGCCGGCGTAGACGCCGGCACGACTGGCGCCGCGCCAGTAGAGTGCGGCGATCAGCGCCGGCGCGAGTTGCACCACCGCGGTGAACGACAGCAGGCCCAGCGCGGCGAGATCCTCGCGATCGGACAGCCCGCGGTAGTACACGTAGGCGGCGCCGGCCAGCAGCAGGATCGCCAGGCGGCGCACCGCGAGCACCACGCGCGACAGGTCGCCGCGCTGGTCGAGATGCAGCGCGCGCACGCGCAGCAGCGCCGGCATCACCAGATCGTTGCTGATCATCGTCGACAGCGCCACACAGGCGACGATGACCATCCCGGTCGCCGCGGAGAAGCCGCCGATGTAGGCAAAGATCGCCAGCGCGCGGTGGTTCTGCTGCAGCGGCAGCAGCAGCGACCAGGCATCGGCCTGACCTCGGTTGCCGGCCAGCAGCACGTTGCCGGCGGCCGCGATCAGCGGCACCGCCAGCACCACCAGCAGCAGATACGCGGGAAAGATCCAGCGCGCCGTGCGCAGATCGTCGGGATGCTCGGACTCGACGATGGTCACCTGGAACTGCCGCGGCAAGGTGACGCCGGCGAAGAACGCCAGCAGGCACTGCGCGAGAAAGCCCGGCGGCAATCCGTCCCGCGGCACGGCGGCGATCTGTGCGTAGCTCGCGACCAGTCCGGGCCCGTGGCGCAATGCGAAAAACGCGACGGCGAGAAAGGCCGCCAGCTTGATCAGCGACTCGACCGCGATCGCCAGCATCATGCCGTGATGATGTTCGGTGGCGTCGATCGCGCGGGTGCCGAACAGGATCGCGAACACCGCCAGCAGCAGCGCGACCCACAGCGCGCTGTCGGTGATCAAGGCACCGGACGAATGGGCGCCGGCGAGCACCACCACCGACTGCGACACCGCCTTGAACTGCAGCGCGATGTAAGGCACCGCGGCGATCACGGCGATCACGGTGATCAGCGCGGCCAGCCCCGGGGAGCGGCCGAAGCGCGCGGCGACCAGGTCGGCGATCGACGTCAGGCTGCGGCGCTTGGCCAGCCGCTGCAGACGGGCCAGCAGGCCGTGACCAAACACGAACAGCAGGATCGGCCCGAGATAGATCGGCAGGAAGGCCACGCCGCCGCGCGCGGCCGTGCCCACGGCGCCGTAAAAGGTCCACGCCGAGCAGTACACCGCCAGCGACAGACTGTAGATCAGCGGCCGCAGCGCGGTACGCGCCGGATAAACCGGACGGCGGTCCCCCCACCACGCCAGCGCGAACAACAGGCCGACATACGCCAGCGATACCAGCAGCAGCACGCCGCCCGCGATCATCTCCCCTCCTGCCACTTCGTCGGCCGTGTACGTGCCCTCCCTGCGCAACCGAGGCGATCAGTGTAGCCGCGCACCCCGCCGTCGCGTCCACATCGCCCGCGCCGTGCGGTTCCTCCCGGCACTACGCGCTGCTTCGGGCAGGCACGGCCGCATGATCGGCGGGCCACGGGCGGGCACGCCTCGCGAACCGGCGCTGTTGCAGCGCGTCATGGCGGCGGGCGCGCTTCGACTTAAGTGGAATAGCTGTCGCGATGGTCGCGGCTCATACTTTTTTAATGCTTCGCCGTGGCGCCCATCGCGGCAAGCATCACTGCGATCACCCGAGGGGGTCTCCGATGAACCGTAATCGTCTGTTTCTGGCTCTGGCTGCCGGTCTGGGACTCGTCCTGACCGCCCCGGTCCTCGCCGCGCCGACGCACAAGCCCAACGAGGTCAAGACGCTGCGCACCCTGATCGACAAGCAGCAGCAACAGCTCGACCAGCAGCAGCAGGACCTCAAGATGCTGCGCGACCAGCTCAAGCAACTTGAATCCGAGCAGGCGCAGCAGCAGAGCCAGATCCAGGCGCAGGCCAGCGCGCCGCCGCCGCCCGCGCCGGAGAAACCGGCAACGCCCGCCTTCGTCAGCGCCCCCGGCGTCACCGTGGCCCTGCATGGCTGGCTGGACGCCACCTTCTTCAGCCAGAACCGCTCCTTCGTCTACGGCAACGGCCAGAACGCCGAATACCCGCTCAAG
This sequence comes from Pseudomonadota bacterium, assembly GCA_021793195.1. GTDB lineage: Bacteria > Pseudomonadota > Gammaproteobacteria > Xanthomonadales > Rhodanobacteraceae > Metallibacterium. The sequence goes on along the minus strand of JAJYTG010000022.1, from coordinate 20,793 downwards.
GGCAGCAACGGCTCCCTCAGCGGCGGCGACGTGCGCAATACCCGGTTCTGGCTGGACTTCACCGGCGCCAAACTGGGTGGCGGATGGACCACCGGCGGCCATCTCGAGATGGACTTCTTCGGCGGCAACAACGGTGCCAGCGCCTATAGCCAGTCGCAGGAAATCCCGCGCCTGCGCCAGGCCTACCTGGTCCTGTCCAACCCCGACAGCGGCAGCACGATCCAGATCGGCCAGCAGTGGGACCTGATGCTGGGCAATGTCCCGATCTCGCTGACGCACGTGGCGTTTCCGCTGGGCATCGGCGCCGGCTGGCTGGGCTGGCGCTATCCCGGCATCGTGTGGATGCAGGATCTCAACCACGGCGCCAGCGGTCCGCAATGGCGCCTCGACCTCGGCGCCTTCGAGGGTCACTGGAACGGTCCCGGCGACAACCTCAACTACCTGACCGCCGGCAATGCCGGCTTCCGTCCGCAGCTTGAGGCACGACTGCACGTCGATGACGGCGCCTGGTCGGCTTACGGCGTCGTCCATTACGCCAAGGTCAGCCTCAGTGGCGTCGGCAGCACCGCCCCGACACCGATCCGGTCCAGCATCACCAGCGAAGGTGCCGAATTCGGTGCCAGCTGGAAGCCCGGCTCCTGGCTGTTCCAGGGCAACGTCTACACCGGCAAGGGGCTCGCTTCGGTATTCGGCACCGAGGCCCAGTTCGGTGACATCAAGGAAACCGGCGGCTGGGGCCAGGCCAGCTACTTCTTCACCCCCAACTGGAGCGTCAACGGGTTCTATGCGATCGGCAAGAACAACACCAATGACGTCGTGACATGGCTCGGCCACGGATCCCTGGGCTATCTCAAGAACCGCCAGGCCGCCGTCAGCGTGCTCTACAACAACGGCCCGTATGGCATCGGCCTCGAGTGGCTGCACGACGTGCTCGATTACACCAACACCGGCCTCGACCGGAACTCGGTCAGCGGCAATCAGCTCAGCCTGAGCGCGATCTACCACTTCTGACCTGACCGCATGCCGGCCGCCACGCGCGGCCGGCATGCCATTGCAAACCGAGGGAGAGCCCCGCCATGACGACCAGTCATTCGCCTTCCGGCATCCATCCGCGCCTGTGGTGGCGGTTGCTGCTGCTGGTACCGATCGTGGCCACGCTCTGGGTGCCTTGGTACAACCATCTGGAGCCGACCTTCATCGGCATCCCCTTCTTGTACTGGTACCTGCTGCTGTGGGTGCCGCTGAGCTCGGTATGCTCGGCGGTGGTGTACTTCAAGACGCGTGACCTGGCCTGAGGAGCATCGTCATGCAATGGAGCACGCTGATCGTTTTCCTGGTGCTGTTCGTCTTCGTCACCGTGCTCGGCTTCATCGCCGCGCATTGGCGCAAGGGTGACCTCAACCAGCTGCACGAATGGGGCCTTGGCGGCCGCCGTTTCGGCACTCTGGTCACCTGGTTCCTGATGGGTGGCGACCTGTACACCGCGTACACCTTCATCGCCGTGCCCGCGCTGGTGTTCGGCGCCGGCGCGATCGGATTCTTCGCCGTGCCCTACACGATCGTCGCCTACCCGATCGTGTTCGCAGTGCTGCCACGGCTGTGGTACGTGGCGCACAAGCACAACTATGTCACCGGCGCCGACTTTGTCCGCGGACGCTATGACAGCCCGCTGCTGGCGCTGCTGGTCGCGCTCACCGGCATCCTCGCGACCATGCCCTACATCGCCCTGCAACTGGTCGGCATGGAGGTGGTGATCTCGGCACTCGGCTTCCCGATGAGTGGCTGGGCCGCCGATCTGCCGTTGCTGACGGCCTTTGTGGTGCTGGCGGCCTTCACCTACACCAGCGGCCTGCGCGCGCCGGCCCTGATCGCGATCGTCAAGGACACCCTGGTCTACATCACGGTGATCGCCGCGGTGGTGATCATCCCGATGCAGCTGGGCGGGTTCGGCAAGATCTTCGCCGCCGTGCCGCCGGCCAAGGTGCTGCTGGCCGTGCCGACAGGACAAAGTCTGGGCATGTACAGCGCGTTCGCCACCCTGGCGCTGGGTTCGGCACTGGCGTTGTTCGTCTATCCGCACGTCCTGACCGGCGTGCTGGCGGCCAGGAATCCGCGCACGCTGACCCGCAACATGGCATTCCTGCCGGCCTACAGCCTGGTGCTCGGCCTGCTGGCGCTGCTCGGCTTCATGGCGCTGGCGGCGGGTGTGGACAAAGTCCCGCAGTACGCCCCGTTCTTCAAGCAGTACGCCAACAACTTCGCCGTGCCGGCCCTGCTGATGCACAGCTTCCCCGGCTGGTTCGTCGGCGTCGGCTTCGCCGCGATCGTGATCGGCGCACTGGTGCCGGCGGCGATCATGTCGATCGCGGCTTCCAATCTGTGGACGCGCAGCATCTACCGTGCCTACATCAATCCCAAATGCACCGAGGCGCAGGAGGCCAGCCAGGCCAAGCTGGCCTCGCTGGTCGTCAAGTTCGGCGCACTGGTGTTTGTGCTGGTCATGCCCGCGACCTACGCGATCCAGTTCCAGCTGCTCGGCGGCATCTGGATCATCCAGATCCTGCCGGCGCTGGTGTTCGGCCTGTACACGCGCTGGTTTGATCGCTACGCGCTGGCGCTGGGCTGGCTGGCCGGCATGAGCGTGGGTACGGCGATCGCGGCGCACCTGAAGTTCGCCAGCTCGATCTACCCGCTGCACGCGTTCGGCTACGCCATCCCCGGGTATGCCGCGCTGTATTCGCTGATCCTCAATATCGTGATCGCCGTGATATTGACGGTCGTGTTGCGGCTGCTGGGCGTGACCGGCGGTCAGGATCAGACCCTGCCCGGCGATTATCACGCCGTGCGCTCGGCCTGACCCGACGCCACCGCGAGCCCGTGTCGCGCAGTGCCGGTCGCAAGACCGGCACCAGCCGGTGCCCGGGAAGTCGCTGGTGGCCCGTCCATGCTGCGCGTCCAGTACGGACATGGGTGTACGCGCTCCGTGGCGACCGCGTGCCGAACCGCGACAATCGACCATCTCCGTGCTGATCCGCGATCGCCGACTGCCGGAAGAACACATTCCAAGGCAAGATCACCGTACCCGTGTTGGCGGTGAGCGTGGCGTCCGATGGCAGCAGCGTCGCAGTCGATGCAGAAATCGGAGTTCCGACCGCTGTCTTTCGACGCGGTCGCCGAACAGGCCGACAGCCATGGCTCCGCCGTTGACGTCTGGCGCTTGCGCGCTGTGGACTGGCGCCCGGTGCTCGCGCTCTACGCCGGCGTGCCCCTGGCCGAGCTGAGGCTGGCCGTCGACACCCACGGGAAGCCCCGTCTGGCCGCGCCGTCGTCGCCGCGCTTCAATCTCAGCCATTGTGGCGACGTCGTGTTGCTGGCCATCGGGCGCGGGGTCGAACTCGGGGTGGACGTCGAGGTCCTGCGCCCTCGGCCGCGAGCGCTGCAGCTGGCGCAACGCTATTTCACCGCCGACGAAGCGGCCGCGCTGGCCGCACTGCCCGAGGATGTACGCCAGCAAGCCTTCTATCGCTTATGGACGGCCAAGGAAGCGGTACTCAAGGCGCTCGGCCGCGGTCTGGCCTTCGGCTTGAATCGGGTGGGATTCCGGCTCGAAACGGCTGGAACCGTGGTGTCACCGCAGGATTTCGCGCACGACGCCGCGCCCGCATCGGCCTGGATGCTGCACGCGCTGGCGCCGGCACCCGGCTATCTGGGCGCGCTGGCCTGGCGTGGCGGGCCACGCACGATACGACGGTTCGCCCTGTCGCAGTGAAGGTGCCCGACCGGGGAACCTTTGGTGCGCACCCGGGTCAGACAGGTTGCATCTCCTGCCGTGGCCGCCGATGCACGATGGCGATCGTGCATCGGCGCACCCGGATCTTGACGCGTACCGTGGGTACGCGTTTTTTTTGGCATCATCCCCGGTCTCGCCACCGCTTCCGGATCGCGCGATGACCCTGCTCAGCGTCAATCTCAACAAGATCGCGGTGCTGCGAAACTCGCGTGGCGGGAGCGCGCCGGATCTCGCGACCGCCGCACTGACCTGCATGGCTTCCGGCTGCGGTGGCATCACCGTGCATCCGCGTCCGGACCGTCGCCATATCCGCCCCGATGATGTCGCTCTGCTGGCGCAGCTGACACGCGACCGGGTCGAGTTCAATATCGAAGGCAATCCCTTCGCCGGCCCGCGCGCGGGCTATCCGGGCTTCATGGCACTGATCCGCGAAGCGCGACCGCAACAGGTGACGCTGGTACCCGACAGCGATGGCCAGCTGACCTCCGATCATGGCTTTGAATTTCCCCGTGATGCGCAGCGCCTGGCTCCGGTGATCGCCGGCATCCGTGCGCTCGGTGCACGGGTGTCGCTGTTCGTCGATGCCGGCGCCGGATCACTGGAACTGGCGGCGGCGCTGGGAGCCGATCGCATCGAAATCTATACCGGGCCCTATGCGCACGCGTCAGCCGCCGGCGCTGCCGGGCTCGAGTTGTCGCGCTGCGTCGACACGGCACGGCGCGCGCACGCGGCCGGCCTCGGCGTCAATGCCGGCCATGATCTCAGCCAGGACAATCTGGCGGCATTCTGCACGGCCATGCCCGATCTGGCCGAGGTCTCGATCGGCCACGCGTTGATCAGTGAAGCCCTGTATGCCGGCCTGGCGACGACGGTTCGGCGCTATCTGGCGATCCTGGCCGGACCCACGGAGCCGGAAAGCCACGCCGGTCGCGGATAAAAGTCGTGGACAAAAAAACGCCCCCGTTACCGGAGGCGCCTCGCTGTCTCGCCATCGCCTGCGGGCGGGCTACTTGCCGTCGCCGGTGGTGATGAAGCCGACGTGCACCATGCCCGCGCCCTTGGCGGCGGACATCACGTCCCAGATGGTGCGGTACTCGATGGTCTTGTCGGCGCGGATCTGAAGCTCCGGCTGCGGCGTTTTCATCGCTTCCACCGCGAGCCGCGCCTTCAGTTCGGCGTTGCTGACGGCATTGTCATTCCAGTACATCGTGCCGTCCGCGCGGATGGCCAGATCGATCGGCACCATCTTGTCGGCGGCGGTCTGGTTGGGGTTGGCCTTGGGCAACTCGACCTTGATCTTGTGCGACATCAGTGGCGCCGTGATCATGAAGATGATCAGCAGCACCAGCATCACGTCCACGAGGGGCGTGACGTTGATGTCCGCCATGAGGCCACTGCCCCCGCTGTTGCTGCTGAACGCCATGTCAAGTCCTCACCACTTCTCGAAGCCGATCTTTTCGACGTGCTGGCTCTTGGCTTCGGCCATCACCTTGGCCAGCTGGTTGTAGGACGTCGTTGCCGCCGCCTTGATATGCAGCTCCGGCTGGTTCGGCTTGGTGCCGAGGATCGCCAGCTGCGCCTTCAGCTCGAGGTCGGTGATCGGACTGCCGTTCCAGCTGATCGAGCCATCGCTGCTGATCACCAGGCTGATCGGCTCGGCGGGGTTGACCGGCGGCGGGTTGTTGGTGGCCTGCGGCAGGTCGATGCTGATCTTGTGGGTCATCATCGGCGCCGTGATCATGAAGATGATCAACAACACCAGCAGCACGTCCACCAGGGGCGTGACGTTGATGTCCGCCATCGGCCCGCCACCGGTGTTCGAGGTGAAAGCCATGGTTTTACTTCCTGGTCGGCACGGCCGGCTTGGACAGGTCGGTCACGCGCGAACCGGTCGCGAAGAAGTCGTGCAGGTCATGCGCGAACTCGTCGAAACGGGCGTAGATCAGGCGGTTGGTACGAGCGTAGAAGTTGTACGCCAGAACCGCCGGGATCGCGGTGCCGAGACCGATGGCGGTCATGATCAACGCCTCGCCGACCGGGCCGGCGACTGCGGCCATGTCCGCGTTGCCACTGGCGCCAATCGCGATCAGGGCGTGATAGATACCCCACACCGTACCCAGCAGACCAACAAACGGTGCGGTGGCGCCGACCGTGGCCAGCAAGGTCATGCCCGTCTCCAGGCGCATGCTTTCGCGCGATACCGCCTGGCGCAGCGAGCGGTCGATGAACTCCGAGCGGCTGAGCGACTCGGCCATCTTGCCGCCCTCGGCGCGCGAATGATGCGCGGCGGCGGTGGCGCAATCGAGCGCGATCTTGGAGAACGGCTCGGAACTGGGCTGGGCCTCCATCGCGCGCACGGCATCCTGTGCCGAAGGCGTCTCCCAGAACGTGCGGATCACCTTGTCCATGCGTCCGCGCAACTGCATGTTGCGCGCGAAATTGAAGATGATGTAGTACCACGACAGCGCCGACATCGCGATCAGCACCAGGAAGACAACCCAACCGATGAAGTCGAAGTTGTGAACCAGCTGATCGAAGCCTGCGCTCTGCATGGCTGCAGCGTTGCCGCCACCGAGCGTCGGCAGCGCGCTGGGCGCTACCGCCGTGGAAGCGTGGACCGCCGCGGCATCGACCGGCGGAGGGGTGGAGCCCGCCTGTGCGGCAGACATGGAGGAGGAGGCTTCTTGCTGCATGACGCGACCCTTTGTGCAGGATGATCGGGTGACGGGGAGAGTTTACCGGTCTGTCAGAACTCTTGCGGCGTGAAGTTGATGGGCACTTCGACCCACGCTTCCACAGGCTGGCCATCCTTGACCGCGGCCGTAAAGCGATACTGCATCACGCCTTCGCGTGCCGCTCGATCCAGTTCACGGTAACCGCTCGACTTCTTGATCTGGATTTCCTTCGGTCGACCATCCGTGCCGACCAATACCAGCAGGATCACCGTGCCCTGATGACCCTGGCGCAGGGCTTCGATCGGATAGCGGATCTGGATTTTCTGATTGTAGGCCACGTCCTGGCTCGCCGAAATGCTGACGGGCGGAGCCGGCGGCGCTGGCGGGGCCGGCGGGGGAGCCGCCACGGCCATGTTCGAGGTCTCGTTGACCACGGGCGGCTGCGCCGGCGGCGGTGGCACCGGCGGCGGACGCATCTGCTGGATCACTTTCGGCGGCGGTGTCTTTGGCGGCACCGGCGGCGGCGGCGGCGGCGGCGGCGGCGGCGGCGGCGGTTCGATGAACTCCACCTGGACGATCTTGTCCTTGGCCTTTTCCTTGGCTTGAGGCGGCGCCATCGGCGACAGCATCAGCAGCAAGGCGGTGGCATGGAGCGCGATGGCTCCCGCCAAGGCCACCGTGCGCCTCCAGTTGAACGGCGCGGAGCCGGAAGGTTGTGTGGTCGAGGCCATCAGTCGATCGATTCGAGTCTGCTTGAGTCGGCATTGCGACCGCAGCATACCGCGCGTGGGTTAGAGATCACGCGGTTGCGCGAGCACAAGAAAGGGCAAAGTTACACCAGCACCGCGGGCTTGTATAGGGGCGGTTCAGTGAATCGCCCAACAAGCTTCTCACCACTTATTTCCCGCCGCCGCGTGACTCGGCCTTGAGCCACTTCTCGGCGGCGGACTTCGTCTCCGGGAACTGCGCCGCCTTGCGATACGCGGCCATCGCGCCAGCCTTGTCCTTGAGCTTGAGGTCGGCGTTGCCGATCAGGATCCAGGCCACGCCGGGCTTGTCCAGGCCACCCTTGGCCAGTGCCTGCTGCAATGCCGCCTTGCCGTCCTTGTACTGGTCGAGCTGCTGCACCATCAGCTGCCCGCGCTGCATGTCCAGCTTGCCGTCCTTGGCGAAGGGCGCGGCCTTGCCCCAGGCGTCCGCGGCGCCGTGCAAATCGTCCGCGAGATAGGAGGCATCGCCGAGCAGCTTGTAGCTCTCAAGGCTGGGCGTGACGACGCCCTTGCCGAAGCCTTCCTTCAGCGCGGCAACGGCCTGCTGCGCATCGGGCTTGGGGTCGCTGGAGCTCTGTCCGACGATCAGGTACATCTTGGCCAAGTTGATGTAGTCAGTGTCGGTGGTGATCAGTCCGCGCGCCATGCCATCACGCATCGTCGCCAGCGCCTTGGCAGGCTCGTTGGCCTCCAGATAGACCTTGACCAGATTACTGAAAGCGTTCTTGTCGGTCGGGTCCTTGGCCAGTGCCTGTTTTTCCAGATCGGCCGCCTTGTCGTACTGCTTCAGACCGAAATAGCTGGCCATCAGCAGCTGGTTCCAGGATTGCGGCGGCTTGTCATTGAGCGCACGCGCTTTCAGCAGCGCGTCGACCGCGTTCTGGTACTGGTTCTGCCGGTAATAGATGTTGCCCTCGAGGGCATAGGCGCTGGCGGTCTGCTTGCCGCCCTGCTGCATCCAGGCGTTGAGTGTGTCGAGCGCCGGCTGCCACTGCTCGTTCTGCGCATACAGTTGCGCCAGCGTCAGCATGGTGTCGAAGTATTCGTCGTTGGGCAGCGAGTTCAGCGCCAGCGCCTGCTTGAGCAAATCGGTGCCGCCTGCATAGTCGTTCGCGTTGATCTTCAGCTGGGCCAGTCCGCGCAGGGCTTCAGCCTTGGCGTACTTGCTGTGGCTGTCGCTGACGATCTTCTCCAGATCTTTCTGCGCCTCCGCCTGTTGCTTGCTGTCGTTGAGGGCGTTGAAGCCTTTCTGCAGCAGATCCTGTTCGCGCTGACTGGTGAGGTCGGACTTGGGCGACTCGCGCTTGGCGTTGGGGTACTCGGGCGGCTTCTTGTCGGCGGCCACGGCGGTGGCGCTCAGCGCGAAGGCAAGCATCGCGGTCGCAAGCGTCTTGACGAACAGGCGTGATTTCATGGAGGCCTCGCTGGGGGTGCCGGGGCACGCGGGGAGATTGTGAAGCGTAGCGGCGATGCGGCCCGGCGCTCAAGCTGCGCCGCGGCATGCGCGCCGCTGCCGCTGCTGCTGCGACGCGTTCGCCGCACCGTATCGATGTCTCAGATGTCGAGGTTGGCGACCTTGAGCGCGTTGGCTTCGATGAAGTCGCGGCGCGGTTCGACCGCCTCGCCCATCAGCATCGCGAACATCTGATCGGCGGCCACGGCGTCCTCGATGCCCACCTGCAGCAGGCGGCGCGTTTCGGGATTGACCGTGGTTTCCCAGAGCTGCTCGGGATTCATCTCGCCCAGCCCCTTGAAGCGCTGGATGGCGCGACCTTTCTTGGCCTCCTCGAACAGGAACGCGCGCACCTCGGCGAAGCGTTGCAGTGGCAGCGTGACATTGCCACGACGGATCTCGGCGCCCGGCTGCAACAGACCAGCCAGCGCATGCGCCGCTTCGGCAACGGCGCGGAATTCGGGGCCTTCGAAAAACGCACGCGTCAGCACGAAACTGTGTCCAAGCCCATGCTGGGTGCGCTCGATCAGCAGCGCCTCGGTGTCACTGCCGACTCCGCGCACGCTCAGCGTGTAGCGTGGGCGGCCCAGGCCGCCGGCGTTGACGCGCGTACCCAGTAGCTGCAGCCAGGCGGCCAGGGCCTCGGGATCCTGCCAGTGCTGCGAATCGGGAACGGCGCCTTCCAGCATGGCTTCAAGCACGATCGCGTCGCACCGATTGCTGAGACGCTCGATCTGATCCAGAGCCGCCTGATAATCCCGCAGCAGTCGCTCGAGCGCCTCGCCACGAATGGGCGGCAGGCCCTCGCCCGGCACCAGTTCGGCGCCGTCGACCGCGTTGGCGATCAGGTAGGCATTCAGTGCCGCGTCGTCCTTGAGATACATCTCCTGCTTGCCCTGTTTGAGTTTGTAGAGCGGCGGCAGGCCGATGTAGACGTAGCCGCGCTCGATCAGCTCGGGCATCTGCCGATAGAAAAAGGTCAGCAGCAGCGTGCGAATGTGCGAGCCATCCACGTCGGCATCGGTCATGATGATGATGCGGTGGTAGCGCAGCTTGTCGGGGTTGTACTCGTCCTTGCCGATGCCGCAGCCCAGCGCCGTGATCAGGGTACCGACCTCGGCCGAGGCCAGCATCTTGTCGAAGCGTGCCTTCTCGACGTTGAGGATCTTGCCCTTCAGCGGCAGCACCGCCTGGGTCTTGCGGTTGCGGCCCTGCTTGGCCGAGCCGCCGGCCGAGTCACCCTCGACGATGAAGAGTTCGGAGAGCGCCGGGTCCTTTTCCTGACAGTCGGCCAGCTTGCCCGGCAGGCCGGCGATATCCAGCGCACCCTTGCGCCGTGTCATCTCGCGCGCCTTGCGCGCGGCCTCGCGCGCGCGCGCGGCATCCACCACCTTGCCGGCGATGGCCTTGGCTTCGGCGGGATTCTCCAGCAGGAATTCCTCGAGCTTGTGGTTCATCACCTGCTCGACGATGCCTTTGACCTCGCTGGAGACCAGCTTTTCCTTGGTTTGCGATGAGAATTTGGGATCCGGAACCTTGACCGAGAGGACCGCGATCAGGCCCTCGCGCATGTCGTCACCCGACAACTGCACCTTGGCATTCTTGGCCAGCCCGGACTGCTCGACGTAGGCGATCAATGTGCGCGTCAGCGCCGCGCGGAAGCCGGTCAGATGGGTACCGCCATCCTTCTGCGGAATATTGTTGGTGAAACAGAACATCGTTTCCTGATAGCCGTCGGTCCATTGCATCGCGACCTCGACGGTGACCCCCTCTTGCTCGGCGGCAAAGCTGATCACGTTCGAATGCAGCGCGGTTTTCAGGTGCGCCACATGCTCCACGAACGAGCGGATGCCGCCCTCGAACTGAAATACGTCGTGGCGATCAACGCGCTCATCACTCAGCTCGATGCGCACGCCCGAATTGAGAAAAGCCAACTCGCGCAGGCGCTTGGCGAGGATGTCGTAGTGAAACTCGATGTGGGTGAAAACCGTCGGGCTGGGCACGAAACGCACCCGCGTCCCGCGCAGGCTCGAGGGCCCGACGGTCTTCAGCGGATAAAGCGGCTCGCCGAGGTGATATTCCTGGAGGTGCTCGTGGCCATCACGGTGAATCTGCAGCCAGAGGTGGTCGCTCAGCGCATTGACCACCGAGACGCCGACACCATGCAGGCCGCCAGACACTTTGTAGGAATTCGCATCGAACTTGCCGCCGGCGTGCAGCACGGTCATCACCACCTCGGCGGTGGAACGGCCCTCTTCGGGATGGAGGTCCACGGGAATGCCGCGTCCGTTGTCACTGACGCTGACCGAGCCATCAGCATGCAAGACCACTTCCACGCGGTCGCAATAACCGGCGAGCGCCTCGTCGATCGCGTTGTCCACGACCTCGAAAACCATGTGGTGCAGGCCCGTACCATCATCGGTGTCCCCGATGTACATGCCCGGACGTTTGCGGACGGCTTCAAGACCCTTCAGGACCTTGATACTGCTGGAATCGTAGGCTGTGCTCATGCGCTTCCAAACGAAGATGGGCGCGACCGCGACCGGCGGCGCAAATCAAGCGTTCCAGTGTAACAGGCGCGCCATCGTGGCGCCGACCCGTCAGGCATGCCGGACTGTGCCGTGTTCCACGTGGAACCGTGTCGTGCTGCCGGCCAACACGGGGGGCATTGCCGTGCCCGTGACCAATACTTGCCCCGCGCGGCGCTGCAATCGGTCGGCTACCGCCTCCAGGTGGGCCGCATCCAGCTCGGATGCCAGATCGTCCATGCACAGCACGGCCGCATCGCCGCTGCGTCGATCGTGCAGCTCCGCCTGGGACAACAGACAGGCCAGCGCGGAGAGCTTGGCCTGCCCTCGCGACAACACTGCCCGCGAGGGTGCCGCAGCAAACGAGAGCGACCAATCCGCGCGATGCGGGCCCGGCCGGGTGTGCCCCAGCGCCTGGTCACGCAAGCGTGACCCGCGCAGCGCAGCGGCCAGGGACTCCCCGGTGGGCCAGCCGCGGCGATAGAGCAGGACCGGCGCGCCCAGTTCGGGAATCAGCGCGGCGCATAAAGTCTCCAACAGGGGTTCGAGCGCACCCAGGTAACGTCGTCTCATTGCATCGAGCTGCTCGCCCCGTAGTGCCAGCTCCTGTTCCCACGGAGTGAGGTCGACATCGGCGGCAGCGCTGCGCAGCAAGGCATTGCGCTGACGCAAGGCACGCCGATAGCGCCGCCAGATGGGCTGGAATTCGTGTTCCACGTGAAACACGCCCCAATCGACGAAGCGTCGTCGTTCCTCGGCCGGGCCGGCGATCAGGGCATGGCTACCGGGTTCGAAACAGATGACCGCGCAATGCTCGATCAGTGCGGCCAGCGTCGCCACAGGCTGGCCGTCCACGCGCGCCTGCCAGCCACCCGCATGCCGGGTCAGACCCAGCAATTGCGTTTGCTCCGCTGTACGGCGGATTTCGGCATGCACGGTCCAGCTGGCAGCGCCTTGGCGCAGCAGTGCGTCCGCAGCACTGGCTCGAAACGAACGACCGTGCGAGAGCAGATGCGCGGCTTCCAACAGCGAGGTCTTGCCCGTGCCATTGCCGCCGACAAACACATTGATGCCAGGCTGCAGCACCACATCCAGATGCTGGAAACAGCGCAGATCATCAATAACCAGGCGGGCAAACTGCATGGTGGCTCACATGAAAGCGCCGGGGCGCTTGTCGCCGGCCCCGGCGCTGGAGAAACCCACGCGGCGCCGCGTTCAGAGGCGCAACGGCATGACCACGTGTCGTGCCTGTTCGTCGGGAACACCCTGGATCAGGCAGCTCGACTGCGCATCGCGCAGGTTCAGACGCACCCGCTCACTGCGCAACGCACTCAGTGCATCCAGCAAATAGCCGACGTTGAAGCCGACCGCGAGTTCGCTGATCGCGGTATCGGCTTCGATTTCCTCGACGGCTTCCTCCTGCTCGGGATTGTGGGCCACGATACGCAGCTTGCCCGGGTCGAGCTCAAGCTTGACCCCGCGATATTTCTCGTTCGAGAGGATGGCGGCCCGCTGCAGGGCAGCGCGCAACGCGTCGCGGTCCAACTCGGCGATCTTGTCGGCCCCGATCGGAAGCACGGCTTCGTAATCGGGGAATCGACCATCGATGAGTTTGGACGTGAACACCACGTCGTCGCGGCGCACACGCACATGATTTCGCGCCACTTCCAGCTCCACGGTGGAATCACCCGGCTCCAGCAGACCTCCCAGTTCCATCACGCCCTTGCGCGGCAGGATGATCTGCCTGCGCGTCGTGGCCCCGGCCGCCAGCTCGGTTTCCGCCATGGCCAGGCGATGTCCATCGGTAGCAACGCAGCGCAGACCGCTCTCGCGCAGATCAAGCAACATGCCGTTGAGGTAAAAGCGGACATCCTGATTGGCCATCGCGAACGCGGTGCGATCCATCAAGGCCTTCAGAAGGGATTCCTGCAGTTGCACGCGTTCGACCACGTCGATGGCGTCCAGGGTCGGAAATTCGCCTGCGGGCAAGGTGGCCAGCGTGTAACGACTGCGCCCTGCGGTCAGCGCGGCCCGGTCTCCGTTGAGCTTGAGCTCGATGCGGACACCGTCCGGCAATGCGCGCACGATATCGAACAGCTTGCGCGCAGGCAGCGTGATTTCACCCTCCGTGGCTTGCTGCACTTCGGCGGAAGCAACCATCTCGACTTCCAGGTCGGTCGCAGTCAAGGCCAGACGATTTCCCCGAACCTGGGCCAGCAGATTGGACAGGACAGGCAAGGTCTGTCGCCGCTCAACGACGCCGACCACCTGCTGCAACGGCTTGAGCAAGGCTTCTCGCTGAATACTGAATCGCATGGCGCATCCTGTTCCAGTGCTTTGTTGATAAAGAAGAGCTAGTGGCTGTTGTTGACCCGGTGGATAAGCGCAAAAGATCGATTTCGCATTTGTTTTCAGCTACTTGCGTAGAAAGCCCCACCTCGGAAGCGGCGTTCTTGCCGGTGTGTACCCTGGGGATAACTTTGCCGCCCGAGCGCTCCGCAAAGTTACCCACAGGATTCACCCGGTGAGTATACGAATCAACTTGTCCCAATCCTGCCGCATTCGCGCATCGTTGTCGCAGAGGCTGCGGATGGTCTTGCACGCATGCATCACCGTCGTGTGGTCGCGACCGCCGAAGGCCTCGCCGATTTCCGGCAGGCTGTGCTCAGTGAGATCCTTGGCCAGTGTCATTGCCAGCTGTCGAGGTCGCGCCAGGGAGCGCACGCGGCGCTTGGACAGCAGGTCCGACAGTCGCACCTGGTAATAGTCGGCAACGGTCTTCTGGATGTTCGGCACCGTCACCGCGAGTTGATGTACGGAAAGCAGATCGCGCAGGGTTTCCTGGGCGAATTCGAGGGTGATCGGGCGAGCGAAGAAATTGGCCCTCGCGGACAGCGTGTTCAGTGCGCCTTCGAGGTCGCGAACGTTCGAGCGAATGCGGCGCGCCAGCAGCAGGGCGACGTCCTCCGGCAGCGCCATGCCCTTGCCGTGCGCCTTGGCCAGCAGGATCGCGGCGCGGGTTTCGAAGTCTGGCGGCTCGATGGCCACCGACAGCCCCCATCCCAGCCGTGATTTCAGCCTTGGCTCGAGGTTCTCGACTTCCTTCGGATAGCGGTCGCAGGTGAGAATGATCTGCTGCTTGCCGTCGAACAGCGTGTTGAAAGTGTGGAAGAACTCTTCCTGGGTGGTGTTCTTGCCGGCAAAGAACTGGATGTCGTCGATCAGCAGCGCGTCGACCGAGCGGAAGCGGCGCTTGAAATCGTCCATGTTCTTGGTACGCAGCGCCTCGATCATCGAGCCGACGAACTGTTCCGAGCGCAGGTACAGCACCTTGGTGCCCGGCTTGTGACTGCGGATCAAGTTGCCGGCAGCGTGCATCAGGTGCGTCTTGCCGAGGCCGGTGCCGCCATACAGCAACAACGGGTTGTAGGCATGGCCCGGATTCTGGGCGACCTGCATCGCCGCAGCCTTGCCCAACTGGTTGGATTTGCCCTCGACGAAGGTGTCGAACGTGTAGTTGGGATCGAGATTGTGTTCGAACTCCGGTTCGATTACAGCCGCCGTCGCCACCGTGCTGGTTCGCTGCGGCCGCGGCCGCGCGCTGCCGACTTCCAGGTACACGGGTACCGGGTGACCGATCAGATGCTCCAGCACGGCGCCGATACGCGACAGGAACTGCACTCGCACCATGTCCACGGTGTAGGCGTTGGGTGCATACAGACGCAGCCCCTGGCCGTCCTCGAGGGCCTGCAGCGGCATCAACCAGGTATGCAGGTCTTCCGCGCTGAACTCGCCATCCAGGCGTTCAAGGCAGCGCTGCCAGAGTGTGCTCATGGCTCGCAGGGTCCGTGGGGCAGTAAAGGCGCGATGCGCCGACAGGACGAACGAGTGTAGCAGCCTCGTCGTGCCCGGCCGCCGCGGCTGATTCTTGACAGCGCGGCGGTCGCGACCCGACAATCCCGAGTCTTTTTCGAGGCAAGACGCCATGAAGCGCACCTTCCAACCCAGCAACCTCAAGCGCGCCCGCACGCACGGCTTTCGCGCGCGCATGAAGACGGCCGACGGCCGCAAGATCATCTCGGCGCGGCGTGCCAAGGGCCGCAAGCGCCTGATTCCGTAAACCTGCCGATGAGCGACGTCGGCCTGCCGCGGGCGACGCGGCTACGCCGCGCCGCCGACTTTCTGGCCATGCGCGATGCGCCGGGCCGCCTCGACGGCCGCTATGTGCTGATCCGCTACGCGACGGCTGCCGGTGCCGGTGCACGCATGGGGATGGCCGTATCGCGCCGCGTTTCGAAGCGCGCGGTCGAACGCAATCGCATCAAGCGACAGTTGCGCGAATCGTTCCGCCGCATGCGCGCGAAGCTGCCACCGCTTGATCTGCTGGTGATCGCGCGCAGCGAGGCTGCCGCTGCGGACAACGCGAGCCTGCGCGCTGAACTGGATCGCTTGTGGCCGCGCTTGCGGCCATTGAAGCCGCCGGTCCCCACCGGCACAATCACGGGCTGAGCGGCCGCCGACGTTCTGCGTTCTCAATCCTGCCTCCGGCGCCCATTCGGACCCTCCACGCAATGAACCAAACGCGCACGTTCCTCGTCTTTGCGCTGCTGTTTGTGGCCTACCTGCTGTGGACGACGTGGCAGACCGACTATGCGACCGCGCCGGTTTCCGCTGCGTCGCCGGCGACGACGACGGCGCTGCCCGCCTCCGGAAGCGCCACGCCGACCGCGACGGCCGCAGCGACGACCCAGACGGCGCCGCGGGCGCCGGAGATTCCGGCCGTTGCGACCCGCGAGCAGACGCCGGGCGAGCAGATCCATGTGCGCACCGACCTGCTCGATCTCGGCATCGATACGCGCGGCGGCACGCTGGATCGTGCCGAGTTGCTCGACTATGCCGTCGAGCCCGGCCAGCCGGCGCGGGTCGATCTGTTGCACGCGGGCGCGGCCGATTATTTCGTTGCGCAGAGCGGGTTGGTCAGTGCCAATGGCAAGGCGCCGGACCACACCGCGGTGTTCCGTGCCGCGCAAACCACCTACACCCTGGCGCCCGGACAGGACACGCTGAATGTCGATCTGACCTGGACCGACGCCGCCAGCGGCGTCAGCGTGCTCAAGCGCTACACCTTCACCCGCGGCAGCTACGTGGTGACGCTGACCCAGCAGGTGATCAACCGCGGCACGGCGCCCTGGACCGGCAATGCCTATGAGCAGCTGACCCGCGTGGCGCCGCCCGCGCCCAACAGCCATCTGTTCGGTCTGTCCGACCCCGCATCGCACAGTTACAACGGCCCGGCCTGGTACGGCCCCGCCGACAAGTTCCAGAAGCTGCCCTACGAGAAAGTCGCCAGCGAACCGCTCGACAAGTCCGTCAGCGGCGGCTGGGTGGCGATGGTGCAGCATTACTTCCTCGCGGCATGGATTCCCGGCAATGCCGGCGCCCAGACTTTCCAGAGTGCCGCGGTGAACGCCGCCGGCAGCATCCGCTACGTGATGCGCACGCTGGGGCCGGCATTCACCGTCGCGCCCGGCCAGACGGCCGGCAGCACGGCAAACCTGTTCGTCGGCCCCAAGCTGCAGAACCTGCTGCAGCAAACCGCGCCCGGACTGGAACTGACCGTGGACTACGGCATGTTCACCGTGCTCGCGCAGCCGCTGCACTGGGTGCTGGTCGAACTGCACCGGCTGACCCACAACTGGGGACTGGCGATCATCCTGCTGGTGCTGCTGATCAAGGCGGTGTTCTTCAAGCTCAGCGAAAAGCAGTACACCTCGGCGGCGAAGATGCGCAAGCTGGCGCCACGCATCCAGGCGCTGAAGGAGCGCTACGGCGACGACAAGGTCAAGATGCAGCAGTCCATGATGGAGCTGTATCAGAAGGAGAAAGCCAATCCGCTCGCCGGCTGCTGGCCGATGCTGGTGCAGATCCCGGTGTTCTTCGCCCTGTACTGGGTGCTGCTGGAGAGTGTCGAGTTGCGCCAGGCGCCGTTCTTCGGCTGGCTGCAGAATCTGTCGGCTCCGGACCCGTATTTCGTGCTGCCGATCCTCAATGCGGCGGTGATGCTGGCGCAGCAGTTCCTGACACCGATGGTGGGCATGGATCCGACCCAGGCCAAGATCATGAAGGCGATGCCGCTGCTGTTCGCCTTCATGTTCGCGTTCTTCCCCTCCGGTCTGGTGCTGTACTGGGTGACCAACGGCCTCACCGGCCTGCTGCAGCAGTGGTTCATCATGCGCCGCTACAACGCCAGGGACGCCAAGGCCGCGGCCTGAGCCGCGCGGCGCGCCGCCATGCGCGCAGACCCTGACAGCATCGCCGCCATCGCCACGCCCGCCGGAGCGGGCGGCCTCGGCGTGCTGCGGGTGTCGGGGCCGGCGACGCCGGCGATCGCGCGTGCCCTGCTCGGTTTCATGCCGCAGCCGCGGCACGCGCACTACGCGGTATTTCTGGATGGTGATGGCGCACCGATCGAGCGCGGCCTCGCGCTGTATTTCGCGGCGCCCGCGTCCTACACCGGCGAGGATGTGCTCGAGTTGCACGCGCACGGCAGCCCGGTCGTGCTCGATCTGCTGCAGCGCCGGGTGCTCGAACTCGGCGCCCGGCGCGCCCGTCCCGGCGAGTTCACCGAGCGCGCCTTTCTCAACGGCAAGCTCGACCTGGCCCAGGCCGAGGCGGTCGCCGACCTGATCGCGGCGCGCAGCGAGTCCGCCGCACGCGCTGCGCAGCGCGCGTTGGGCGGCGCGTTCTCGCAGCGCGTGCACGGCCTGGTCGCAGCGCTGACCGCGCTGCGGGTACAGGTCGAGGCGGCGATCGACTTTGCCGACGAAGAGCTCGAATTGCTCGGTAATCCCGCGCTGGCTGCAGGGCTCGCGACGGTGCGCGATGCGATTGCGGTGCTGATCACCGACACCCGCCACGGCGTGCGCCTGGCGCGCGGTGCGCGCGCGGTGCTGATCGGCCGACCCAATACCGGCAAGTCCAGCCTGCTCAACGCGCTCGCCGGCGAGGAGCGCGCGATCGTCACCGCCACGCCGGGCACCACCCGCGATGCATTGCACGCCGAACTGGTGATCGATGGCGTCGGCGTCGAACTGATCGATACCGCAGGCTTGCGCGACAGCGGCGATGCGATCGAACAGGAAGGCGTGCGCCGTGCCCGCGCCGCGCTCGCCCGCTGTGACCTGGCGGTGCTGGTCAGCGAGGCGGCGCAGGTCGAAGCCGATCTCGCCCTGCTCGACGGCCTGCCCGACGGGGCCGCTGCACTGGTGGTCGTCAACAAATGCGATCTCCAGGCCGACCCCGCGGCGCGCGTCGAAACCCGCGCTGGACGCACCTGGCTGCATCTGTCCGCGCGTACCGGCTCCGGCCTCGATCATCTGCGCGCGGAGCTGGCGCGCCATGCCGGTGCCGGCAGCGAAGAGCACGCATTCACCGCGCGCCAGCGCCATGTCGAGGCGCTGCAGCTGGCCGCTGCCGCGCTCGCCTCCGCGGCAACCACGCTCGCCGCCCAGCGCGCGCCGGAACTGATCGCCGAGGATCTGCGCCAGGCTGCGCAGGCGCTGGGCACGATCACCGGCGCGGTCAGCGCCGACGATCTGCTGGGCGCGATCTTCGCCGGCTTCTGCATCGGCAAGTGACCGGATGCCCATGCCCATCGCCGCGGTGACACGGCGCGGCATGCAGCCGTCGGCTCCGGCCGGGGTTCACAGGGGTGCCGCAGCCGCCGCGGATGACGCAATTGAATTCGCCGCGTTGCGCTGCATCTAGGGGTGATCACCCCACGGAGCGCCGTCATGATCGAGCTCTACTACTGGCCCACCCCCAACGGCCACAAGATCACGTTGTTTCTGGAGGAGACCGGTCTCGACTACACGATCAAGCCGGTCAACATCGGCAAGGGCGAGCAGTTCGATCCGGCGTTCCTGCGCATCGCGCCCAACAACCGCATGCCGGCGATCGTCGACAGCGCGCCGGCCGACGGCGGCGCGCCGGTGAGTGTGTTCGAGTCCGGCGCGATCCTGCTTTATCTGGCCGAGAAAACGCGCCGGTTCCTGCCCGCTGACCTGCGCGGTCGCAGCGAGACGCTGCAATGGCTGTTCTGGCAGATGGCCGGCCTGGGGCCGATGCTGGGCCAGAATCACCACTTCAGCGGCTACGCGCCGGAGAAGATTCCCTACGCGATCGAGCGCTACGTCAACGAGACGCGGCGGCTGTACGGCGTGCTGGACAAGCGCCTGGCCGACCGGCCTTTCGTCGCCGGTGCCGATTACACCATCGCCGACATGGCCTGCTATCCGTGGATCGTGCCGTACGAGCGCCAGGGCATGCGGCTGGAGGATTTCCCGCAGCTCAAGCGCTGGTTCGACGCGATCGCGGCGCGCCCGGCGACGCAGCGCGCCTACGCCCGCGGCGAGCCCTATCGCGGACACAGCGACACCAGCAGCGAGGAGGCGCGGCGCATCCTGTTCGGCCAGGGGCGGCCGGCGTAGCGACCGCGCTGAGCTCCGCAACGCGCGCGGCCGACAGCCATCGCGCCGCGCGAATCCTACGACTTCGTAGCCTTTCCGCCGGCAAGCTGCGAGGTACCGGCGGAACTCGCGGCGCCGTTCGCCGGTCTGGTCTGGGTTGCCTTGCGACCCGGGTCGCGGCGACCGCGCACAGGAGGATGACGCCCCGCAGGGCAGCGTCCGTTGCGGTCGTCGATCGCTGTGCCCGCCAAGGCGCCGCTGCGCGGCCCGGCCGCGCCGACCTTTGCCGAAGGAGTGGTCATGAAAGTGTCCGTCAAGCTGTGCACCGCGCTGCTGGCGTGGGCGTTCCCCGTCCTGGCGCTGGCCGCGACAGCGCCCGCATCAGGACCGGTCCAGGCGTTGATCCGCTACCCGACGATCCACGGCAACACGGTGGTGTTCGAGGCCGGGGGCGCCTTGTGGAAGGTGGGTACGCAGGGTGGCGAGGCCACGCGCCTGACCTCCGACTCCGGGTACGACTCGCATCCGGTGTTTTCTCCCGATGGCCGGTGGATTGCCTTCACCGGCTGGTACCGCGGCAACACCGACGTGTACGTGATCCCCGCCGATGGCGGCCCGGTGAAGCAGCTGACCTGGCGCTCGGTCAACGCGCCGATGAACGGCAAGATCATCACCGCACCGGACAACGTGGTGCTGGGCTGGACCCCCGACAGCAAGGACGTGGTGTTTCTCTCGCGCCGCGCGAGTTTCAATCCGCAGATCGAGCGCGCCTTCGAGGTGCCGGTCAGCGGCGGCTTGCCGGTGGCGCTGCCGATGCCATGGACCGGGCCGCTCGCGTTCAACGCCAGCGGCAGCGTGGTGGCCTACAACAGGCTTTCGCGCGTGCTGCGCGCGTTCCACCGCAAGCACTACTACGGCGGCCAGGCCGACAACCTCTTCACCTACGACCTCGCCAGCGGCGCCAGCACCCAGCTGACGCACTGGAAGGGCGAGGACACCTGGCCGATGTGGTACGGCGACACGCTGTTCTTCGCCTCGGATCGCGGCAAGAACGGCGTGCTCAACCTGTGGCAGCGCAATCTGAAAACCGGCGCCTCGCAACAGGTGAC
>JAJYTG010000097.1 GCA_021793195.1 Pseudomonadota bacterium | reverse complement strand
CTCACCAGCCCGTCGCTGATGCCGAGGCGCTTGCGCTGCGCCGGCGGCACCGAGGCGTGGGTCATGATCGCCGGGTGTTCGATCAGGCTCTCGACGCCGCCGAGCGATTCGGCCAGCGCGAACAGCTTGCAGCTCTCGAGCATCTTGCGCGCCTTCTTCAGGCCGCCCTTGACCTCGATGCTGATGATGCCGCCGTAGCCGGCCATCTGCCGGCGCGCCAGGTTGTGCTGCGGGTGCGACTTGAGGCCGGGATAGATCACGCGCTCGACGGCGGGATGCTGTTCCAGCCAGCGCGCAAGCTCCATCGCGTTTTCGCAGTGCGCGCGCATGCGCAGATGCAGGGTCTTCAGGCCGCGCAGGGCGAGGAAGGCATCGAACGGTCCGGCCACGGCGCCCACCGAGTTCTGCAGAAAGCCCATGCGGTCGGCAAGCTCGGTGGTGCCGGCCACTACCACGCCGCCGACCATGTCGGAATGGCCGTTGAGGTACTTGGTCGCCGAATGCAGCACCAGATGGGCACCGAACGCAAGCGGCTGCTGCAGCATCGGCGAGCAGAAAGTGTTGTCCACCACCAGGATCAGGCCGTGCTTGCGGGCGAAGCTGCCGACGCGCGCCAGGTCGACCAGCTTGAGCATCGGATTGGTCGGCGTCTCGGCCCAGATCATGCGCGTATTGGGCTTGAGCGCGGTCTTCAGCGCGGCGGCGTCGTTGAGATCGATGAAGCTGAAGTCGAGCCCCGCCGAGCGCCGGCGCACGCGCTCGAACAGGCGATAGGTGCCGCCGTACAGGTCGTCCATCGCGATGACGTGACTGCCGGAATCGAGCAGATCGAGCACGGTGCTGGCGGCGGCCAGACCGGAGGCGAAAGCGAAGCCGGCGATGCCGCCCTCGAGATCGGCCACGCAGCGCTCGAAGGCCATGCGCGTGGGGTTCTGCGTGCGCGAGTATTCGTAGCCCTTGTGCTTGCCGGGGCTCTCCTGCACGTAAGTCGAGGTCGCATAGATCGGCGTCATGATCGCGCCGGTCGATGGATCGGGGCTCTGCCCGGCGTGGATGGCGCGGGTGCCGAGGCCGAGGGCTTGCGAGGTCTTGGTCATGGGAATGCCCGTTGCTTCAAGGGTGATCATGAGGCCTCGCAGTCCGGGGCCTGCCACATCGATGGGCATTCTACCGATCGCCACGACCCATGCTCCCTGAATGCACATGGCCCGCTCCGGGCTTACGGCATCGTGATCCCGGCGCGGCCAGGCGCGTCACCCAGCACACGCCGCAGCGCGGCGCGCGCCCGTTCGGGTGAAAAATGCCGGCGCACGTTGTCGAGTCCGCCCCTGGACAAGCGCAGCCACAGGGCTTCATCGGTGCAGGCGCGGACGACGGCATCGGCGAAGGCGCCGGGCGTGTCGGCCAGCAGCACGTCGGTCCCGTCGCACAGGCCCATCGCCTCGGCGGCGACGCCAGTCGCGACGACCGGCAGGCCGCGACTCATCGCGGTGTTGATCTTGCCCTTGACCCCGGCGCCGAAGCGCAGCGGCGCGATGGAGACGCGGCAGCCATCCAGCCAGGGATCGAGATCATCGACCCGTCCATGCATGACGATGCCGTTGCCGGTCAGCGCGCGCCGACTGTGTGCATCGGCGGTTCCGATCACATGCAGCACCACGCCCGGCAGGCGTTCGCGCAGCAAGGGCAGCACGCCCTCGGAGAACCAGCGGACCGCGTCGGCATTGGGCGGATGGGCGAAACCGCCGATGAAAAGCAGATCGCGGCGCTCGGCAAAGCCGCGCCGCGGTTCGCGCACGTGGTGGATATTGCCCAGCAGCTCCAGCCGCGCCGACGGCAGTTCCCGGCGCATCAGATCGAGCTCGACGCCGCTGGTGAGCAGGGTGCAGTCGCTGGCGGCGATCAGGTCCAGTTCGCGCCGGCGCGTCGCAGCGGCGCGCTGGCCGCCCTCGCCGGACACCGCGGCGGCGCGCGATTCGCGCAGGTGATGCAGATCGACCGTGTCGAAGATGATCCGTGCTCCCGGCACCAGATCGCGCACCAGCGGCAGCCACACCGACGCCACCGCGTAGCGGCTGAGCACTACCGCAGCGTAGTTCCGCGCGTGTTCGCGCAGCCAGTCGCGCGGCGAGCGCGGCGTGACGACTTCCACACCCACTGCACCGAGGCGGGCGGCGAGCGCGACGTCCGGGCGACCATCGTCGGGCAGCAGGGCCACGCTCCAGCCAAGGCCGCCGGCAATGCGCAGCATCTCGATCAGGCGCACTGATCCGGAGTCGCGCGTGGCATCCGGCAGGGTGCTCTCGATCACCAGCAGCGCGGGACTGCGGCGGCCGGCGTGCCGCAGCGCCCGCTCGATGGGCGTGCCCGGCTGCGGCTGCGCACGCAACGCCGCGCTCCACTTCGCCGCAAAGCGCTCGCGATTCACGACCTGATGGCGCTTGACGCCACGCTCGGGGTCGGTGCCTGCCGTCGCGCCCTCGCAATGGACCACCGTGCTCGCCGGCTGCACCAGCACGCGGCGATCGGTCGCGCGCACCGCGAAGGCAAGATCGGTGTCCTCGTAATAGGCCGGCGCATAGCGCGCATCGAAACCGCCGACCTCGTGAAAGAGTGACGCAGGGATCATCAACGCGGCGCCCGAGACGTAGTCGCACTCGCGCCGGTAGAGCCAGCGCGGGTCGGACGGATCCTCGAAGCGCCCGCAGTTCCAGGCGCTGCCGTCGGCAAACACCAGCGCGCCGCATTCCTGCAGACGGCCGTCGGGATCGAGCAGGCACGCGCCCGCGATGCCGCAGTCCGGCACGTCGTCGAAGCAGGCGCGCAGCGCATCCAGCCAGCCGGGCGTGACCTGGGTGTCGTTGTTGAGGAACAGCAGATGACGTCCGCGCGCCATCCCGGCGCCGGCATTGCAGGCGCCGACGAAGCCGACGTTGCGCGGCAGGGTCAGCAGGCGCAGCCCTGCGATCCGCGCCAGGGTGGCGGCGCTGACATCCGGCGAGGCATCGTCGACGACGATCACCTCGAACGGCGTCGCCGCGCCGCAGGCCGCGATCGAACGCAGGCAGGCCAGCGTGTACCGCAGCTGCCCGTGCACCGGAATGATCACCGAGACCTCGGGCTCGGCGACGGTCGGCAAGTTGAAAGGCTCGAATGCCCAGTCGAGCGGCAGCAACGCTATCGGCAACGCGCGGGACGGGGTCGGCCGGAACTCCTGCACGATCCGGCGCAGCGTGCCGCGCCAGCCGCGTTGCGACAGGCTGCCGCGCAGGCGCTGCAGCACGGCCTGCAGGCGGCGCCAGCGCCAGGCGAGAGCGCGGTTGGGTTTCATGGGTGCTGGCTGACCGTCCACATGCGCCAGCGGCTGCTACCTGGCGATGCCGAGGAACACGGCCAGACGACGGTCGACCTCCTGCAGGGTGGATGCATCGAGCGCACCGATCACCTCGCCGATCCTCTCCCGCGTCACGGTAACCGCCTTGTCCAGCATGACTTGCGAGGGCTTGCGCAATCCCGTTGCCGCATGGGCCACCACGTCAACGCGGAACAGCGGAGCCTGATGCAGGTCACTGGTGACGGGCAGGATCGTCACCGTGGGGTGGGTACTGAAATAATCGGACTGAATCACCAGAGCCGGTCGTGGTTTGCCTTGATCGCCCTGCAATGCGACCGTGACCAGGTCGCCGCGTCTCATGTCCACCCTTCGAGGTCCTGGATAGCCTCGATCCAGCTGGCGACCTCGCGGTCGCGAGGATTGCCGCTCAACAAGGCCGACTGGCGCCGGCATTCGGCGGCGAAATCAGGTCGCCGCGTATCAGGCACCCACAACTGAACCGGGCGCAGCCCCGCCTTGCGCAAGGTCTCGCGATGCCGGCGCACACGCGTGTTGACGGGCTTGGCCATGACGCACTCCAACCTTGTTACATGTAACAGATTAGCCCCTTTGCCCATGCACGCCAAGCTGCGCCGCCGGCGTGCATTGGTCGTCCCTTGGGGATTTCTCCGCTGGACTTCCTTCGGTCGTCCCGAAAAGGGACTTCCTTCGGTCGTCCCGAAAAGGGACTTCCTTCGGTCGTCCCGAAAAGGGACTTCCTTCGGTCGTCCCGAAAAGGGACTTCCTTCGGTCGTCCCGAAAAGGGACTTCCTTCGGTCGCGTTGGTCGTCCTGAAGCCAGACCCTTCGCTGATGCTCAGGGTGACAACTGCGTTGTCATCCTGAGGGCGAAGCCCGAAGGATCTTCTCAGCGGGAGCCGTCCCGAAAACCGAAGCGTGCCCGTGGGGAAGACCCTTCGCTGCGCTCAGGGTGACACGAAGTGCTCAGCAACTGTTTTGTCATCCTGAGCGCAGCGAAGGATCTGCGCAGCGAAGCATCTGGCCTGCCTGGCCACCCGGGCCGGCCATGCAGCAGGATGCA
>JAJYTG010000021.1 GCA_021793195.1 Pseudomonadota bacterium | reverse complement strand
TGGGCGGCATCGACGGCCTGCTGCACATCACCGACATGGCGTGGAAGCGCGTGCGCCATCCCTCCGAGGTGGTCAACGTCGGCGACGAGCTGGAAGTGCGCGTGCTCAAGTTCGACCGCGAGCGCAATCGCGTCAGCCTCGGCCTGAAGCAGCTGGGCGACGATCCCTGGGTCAACATCGCGCGTCGCTATCCGGTCGGCAGCCGCCTGTTCGGCAAGGTCAGCAACGTCACCGACTACGGCTGCTTCGTCGAGATCGAGCCTGGCGTCGAAGGCCTGGTGCACGTCTCCGAGATGGACTGGACCAACAAGAACGTCAATCCGGCCAAGGTGGTGCAGGTCAGCGACGAGTGCGAGGTGATGGTGCTCGACGTCGACGAGGAGCGTCGCCGCATCTCGCTCGGCATCAAGCAGACCCACTCCAATCCGTGGGAAACATTTGCCGCCGTGCACAAGAAGAACGATCGTGTCAGCGGCAGCATCAAGTCGATCACCGACTTCGGCATCTTCATCGGGCTTGAAGGCGGCATCGACGGCCTGGTGCACCTGTCCGACATTTCCTGGCAGACCACCGGCGAAGACCTGGTGCGCAACTTCAAGAAGGGCGACGAGATCGAGGCCGTGGTGCTGGCGGTCGACCCGGAGCGTGAGCGCATCAGCCTCGGCATCAAGCAGCTCGAGCAGGACCCGTTCGGCCAGTTCATGGCCGGCAATCCGCGCGGCAGCGTGCTGACCGGCGTGGTCAAGGAAGTGGACGCAAAGGGTGCGCTGATCGCGCTCGAGGACGGTGTCGAGGGTTATATCCGCGCCAGCGACATTGCCAAGGAGCGCATCGACGATGCCAGCCAGCACCTCAAGGTCGGCGACCCGGTCGAGGCCAAGTTCATCGGCATGGATCGCAAGGGGCGCCTGTTGCAGCTTTCCATCCGTGCCAAGGACGAGGAAGACCTGCAGGAGGCGCTGACCGATTACCAGTCGGCCGCCGGCGGTACCACCAAGCTGGGCGCACTGCTGAAAGAGCAGATGAAGAAGGCCTGACGGAACCGGGCATGGTGGAATCCGCAGATTCCGCCATGCCATCCGCGGCGACCCCACCGTGACCATGACCAAGTCCGACCTGATCGAGGCCCTGGCGCGTCGCCAGGGCCATCTGGCCTTTGCCGACGTCGAGTTCGGCGTGCGCAGCGTGCTCGAGCAGATGACCGCGGCGCTGGCTTCCGGGCAGCGCATCGAGGTGCGCGGATTCGGCAGCTTCGCCCTGCATTTCCGTCCGCCGCGCATGGGGCGCAATCCCAAGACCGGCACGGCCGTGGCGCTGCCCGGCAAGCATGTGCCCCATTTCAAGCCCGGCAAGGAGCTGCGCGAGCGCGTCAACGCTGCCGTGGCGTGAGCGTTTCGGCTACAGTCCTCGGCTGAGGGATCCGGCCATGCGTCTGCTGATCGTCTTCCTGCTGCTGCTGTTCGTGCTGCTGGGTGCGGCGTTCGGTGCGCTCAATGGCGGCCTGGTGCATTACGACTTGCTGGTCTTCCAGACCGACCTGCCCAAGGGCGTGGCCCTGTTGCTGGCCCTGGCCGTCGGCTGGCTGCTGGGTGGGCTGACCGCCTGGATCGGGCTCGGCCTGCGCCAGCGCCGCCTCGCGCGGGCGCAGCGCAGCGCGGACACCTCCGGTAACGGCAGCGCATGAGCCTGCCGGTTCTGCTGATCCTGCTGCTTCCGCTTGCGTATCTGTCGGGCTGGTGGACGGCGCGACGCTACATCGTGCGTCATTCCGGTGCGCGGGTCAGCGAGTTGTCGTCGAGCTATTTTCGCGGGCTGAACTACCTGCTCAACGAGCAGCCCGACAAGGCGATCGAGGTTTTTCTCAAGCTCGCCGAGCTGAACCGCGACACGGTCGAGACGCATCTTGCGCTGGGCAACCTGTTCCGCCGCCGCGGCGAGGTCGATCGCGCCATCCGCGTGCATCAGCACCTGATCGCGCGGCCCAATCTGTCCGATGACATGAAGACCATCGCCCTGCTCGAGCTGGGCGAGGATTACATGCGTGCCGGTCTGCTCGACCGCGCCGAAACCCTGTTTGCCGACCTGGTGGCGATGAATGCGCATGCGCCCTCGGCGTTGCGCCATCTGATCGGCATCTGCCAGCACGAGCGTGACTGGCACGAGGCCATCGCCTATGCCCGCCGGCTGGAGGAGATGACCGGGGAATCGCAGGCGCAGCAGGTTGCCCATTTCTGTTGCGAGCTGGCCGAGCGCTCGCACGCGCACGGCGCCCGCGACGAGGCGCAACGCTATCTCGAGCAGGCGTTCGAGTGTCTGCCGGATTTCGTGCGCGCGCATCTGCTGGCGGGTCAGTTTCTCGCCGCCGATGGCCGTTATGCCGAAGCGGTCGAGGCCTTCGAGAGCGCGGTGCGCGCCGACGTCGAGTTCGTGCCGGAGATCCTGCCGCCGCTGCTGGACAGCTATGCGCGCTCGCAGCAGATGGAGCGAGCCGAGCGCTTCCTGACCGATGTGCTGGCACGTTACCAGGGCATCTCGCCGGTGCTGGCACTGGCGCGCATCTACGCCGGCCGCGACGGCGAACGGCAGGCGGTCGATTTCCTCACCCGGCAGTTGCGCCAGCGGCCCTCGGTGCGCGGCCTGATGGCGCTGATCGACGCCACCATCGACCGCAGCAGCGGCGAGGCACGCGAGAATTTTCTGCTGCTGCGGGGGCTTACCCGCACGCTGCTGGAAGGGCAGGCGATGCACCGTTGCAGCCGCTGCGGCTTCGGCGCCAAGGCTCATCATTGGCAGTGCCCGAGCTGCAAGAGCTGGGGCACGCTGCGACCGATCCATGGTGTGGCCAGCGAGTGAGGCATCGATGGCCATGATCCTGTCACCGCTGGTTGCGTTGCTGATCGCCGCCGCGACGGTGGTCGCCGGCATGGCCTATGCGCGCCGGCGTGGCTTGCTCGACATTCCCGGCCGGCGTCGCCTGCATCGGGCGCCGACGCCGCGCGGTGGCGGCGTCGGTATCGTGCTGGCCGCGCTCGTCGTGGTGCTGATCCCGGCGGCGCGCGGAGCCTGGGGTCTGACGCCGGCGCTCGGGCGCGCCTGGCTGATCGGCACCCTGCTGGTGGCTGCGGCCGGTTTCGCCGACGATCACCGGCATCGGCCGGCGTGGCTGCGGCTGCTGACGCACCTGGCGGCAGCCCTGCTGCTGGCCATTGCGCTGGGGTGGCCGACGTCGTTCGCCGCCGAGCCGCTGCTGTGGCGTGCCGGCGTGCTGCTGGCCACGGTGTGGTCGATCAATCTGCATAACTTCATGGATGGCAGCAACGGCCTGCTGGCGCTGCAGGCGGTGTTCGTGCTGGCCGTGATCGCCGCACTGGTCATGGCGTCGGCGCCCGGCCTGGCTCTGGCGGCGCTGACCCTGGCGGCCGCCACGCTGGGCTTTCTGCCGTTCAACTTTCCGCGCGCGCGGGTGTTCATGGGCGATGTCGGCAGCGGCGCGCTCGGCTTTCTGATCGCGGCGGTCGCGCTCACCGCGATCGCCCGCGGAGCACTCGACCTCGCCGAGGCGGCGGTCGTGGTGAGCGCGTTCGCCGTCGATGCCAGTTGCACCCTGCTGTCGCGCCTGCTGCGCGGTCGCCGCTGGTACCGGCCGCATCGCGAGCATCTGTACCAGTGGATCGCGCGGGTGTCGCATTCACATGCGCGCGCGGCCGCGTTCTACGCCGCCTGGAATCTGCTGCTGGTGGCGCCGGCACTGCTGCTGATGCGTGCACGACCGGCATGGGCATGGCCGCTGGCTGCCGCCGTGCTGATCACCGCCATGCTGGCGTGGTGGTTCGGCAGGCGCGCCTGTCTGCGCGCGGGGAAGAATGCGAAACTGCGCCATGCGCCTGCGTAACCTGATCGGTTTCATCCATCCGCGTGCGGCGGTCGTGCTGCACGATCTCGCCATGGTGACGTTGGCGTGGTGGCTGGCCAAGGTGCTGCGCTATGCGCTGATGGGTGACGTGTCCGGCGCGCCGTTCGTGGCCGCCGAGTTCGTGATCGTGCTGGCGGTGCAGGGCGCGACGTTCGTCTGGACCGGGCTGTATCGCGGGCTGTGGCGCTTCGCCAGCCTGCCGGATCTGTGGAATATCGTGCGTGCGGCGGTGATCGGCGCGCTGACCATCGGCGTGCTGCTGTTCCTGTACAACCGCCTGGCCACGGTCCCGCGTTCGGTGCTGGTGATCTACCCGCTGTTGCTGATCCTGCTGTTGGGGCTGCCGCGGCTGGCCTTCCGCTTCTGGAAGGACAGCCGGCTGGACCTGTTCCAGGCCGCTCCGGCGCAGCGTGTGCTGGTGCTGGGTGCCGGCCGCGCCGGTGAAGCACTGGCGCGCGATCTGCGCCGCGACAGCCGTTACCGCGTGGTCGGCTTCATCGACGACAGCAACGCGCTGCGCGGCGCGCGTCTGCACGACATCCCGGTGCTGGGTGACATCGAGCACCTCGGAGAGATCGCGCGCGAGTCCGCGGCGCAGATGCTGCTGATCGCGATGCCCTCGGCGAACAGCGCGCAGATGCGCCGTATCGTCACCCGCTGCGAAGCCTGCGGACTGCCGTTCCGCACGGTGCCGCGGCTGGAGGACGTGGTCGCCGGCCGCGCGCAGTTCAACGAACTCAAGGAAGTCGCGATCGAGGATCTGCTCGGCCGCGACGCCGTGCAACTCGACTGGACGGCGATCCGCGAGGGGATCGCCGGGCGCAGCGTGCTGATCACCGGCGGCGGCGGTTCGATCGGGTCCGAGCTGTGCCGACAGGTGACGCGGCTGGGAGCCGCCGCGCTGACGATAGTCGACAGCTGCGAATACAACCTCTATCGCATCGCCCACGAGATCAGCGCCAGCGATCCCGGGTTGCGGCTGCGGCCGCTGCTGGGCGACTGCGGCGACGCCGTGGCGGTCGAGCGTGCGTTCGTGCAGGCGCGCCCCGACGTGGTGTTCCATGCCGCTGCCTACAAGCACGTGCCGCTGCTGGAAGAGCAGCTGCGCGAAGCGGTGCGCAACAACGTGCTCGCCACCGAAACCGTGGCCGCCGCCGCCGATCGTCATCGCTGCGCCGGACTGGTACTGATCTCGACGGACAAGGCGGTCAACCCGACCAGCGTGATGGGCGCCTGCAAGCGCCTGGCCGAACTGGTGGTGCAGGCGCATGCGACGCGCTCGGCCACGCGCTGCATCACCGTGCGCTTCGGCAACGTGCTGGACTCGGCCGGCTCGGTGGTGCCGCTGTTCCGCGAACAGATCGCGCGTGGCGGGCCGCTGACCGTCACCCATCCCGAGGTCACGCGCTATTTCATGACCATTCCCGAGGCCTGTCAGCTGATCCTGCAGGCGGCGGTGCAGGGACGGGGCGGCGAGATCTTCGCGCTCGACATGGGCGAGCCGGTGCGCATCCGCGACCTCGCCGAGCAGATGATCCGCCTGGCCGGCAAGCAGCCGGGTCGCGATGTCGCCATCGTCTACACCGGCCTGCGTCCGGGGGAAAAGCTGTTCGAGGAACTGTTCCATCCGCAGGAGAACTACGCGCCCACCGTGCACGCCAAGCTGTTCCTGGCGCAGCCGCGCGCGCTGGAGCCGCAGCAGCTCGACGCCGCGCTGCGCGAAGCGCGCGCCGCGGTGGATACCTTCGATGAGGAGGCCCTGCGGCGCATGCTCGGGCGCCTGCTGCCAGCGTTCCAGCCCGGGCATGCCGACGCGTTGCCTCCCCCGTTGCCAGCAATGATCCTGCAAGGAGATTCAGCATGAGCCGCCCCCTGCGCAAGGTGGTGTTCCCGGTGGCCGGACTGGGCACGCGCTTCCTGCCGGCGACCAAGGTGATCGCCAAGGAGATGCTGCCGGTGCTCGACCGGCCGCTGATCCAGTACGCCGTCGACGAGGCGGTGGAGGCCGGCGCCGACACCCTGGTATTCGTCACCAACCGCTACAAACATGCCATCGCCGACTATTTCGACAAGGCCTACGAGCTGGAGACCAAACTGGCCGAGGCCGGCAAGGTCGATCTGCTCGAGATCGTGCGCAGCGTGCTGCCCGGACACGTGCGCTGCGTCTTCGTCACCCAGCCCGAGGCCCTGGGACTGGGCCATGCCGTGCTCTGCGCGCGCGCCGTGGTCGGCGACGAGCCGTTTGGCGTGATCCTTCCCGATGACCTGATCCGTGCCCGCGGCGCCGGCGTGATGCGGCAGATGGCCGAGATGGCGGCCACCCATGGCAGCGGCGTCGTCGCGGTCGAAGAGGTTCCCGCGGACCAGACGCATCGCTACGGCATCGTCGCCGTCGATCCGGTCGGCGGGCGCGCCGGACGCATTCGTCACCTGGTCGAGAAGCCGAAATCCGCGGACGCGCCGTCCCGGCTCGCCATAGTCGGCCGCTATCTGCTGCCGCCGCGCATCTTCGATCTGCTGGAAGCCACGCGGCCGGGCCTGGGTGGCGAGATCCAGCTGACCGACGCGCTGGAGACCCTGGCCCAGGAGCAGGAGTTGCTGGCTTATCGCTTCGCCGGCGAGCGCTTCGATTGCGGCAACAAGTCGGGCCTGGTGCGCGCGACCCTGCATCTGGCGATGGACGATCCGCAGCTGGCGGCAGCGGTGCGCGAGTTCGTCGCGGCGCATGGCTGATCTGCGCCCCACCGCCGCCGACAGCGTTTACGCCGCGCAGGCGCCGCTCAGCTACGGCTATCCCGGTCTCGGTGGTCACATCGAGGCCGAGGTGGCGGTCGTCGGCGGCGGCTATGCCGGCCTCGCCACCGCGCTGGGTCTGGCCGAGCGCGGCGTCAAGGGCGTGGTGCTGCTGGAGGCCGAGCGTGTCGGCTTCGGTGCCTCCGGCCGCAACGGCGGCTTCGTCTTCGGCGGCTATTCGCTGGATGGGGACGCGCTGGTGAGACGCCTCGGCCGCGAGCGCGCACGGGCGCTGTATCTGTCCACGCAGCAGGCGGTCAAGCTGATCCGCGCGCGCATCCAGCGCTATGCGATTGCCTGCGAAGCCAACGACGCCGGTGTTCTGTGCGCCAACTGGTTCCGCGATCCCGAGGTACTGCGTCGCCGCCAGCGCCAGCTGGCCGAGGACTTCGGCATCGAGTGGGAGTGGGTCGAGCCGGATGCGCTGCGCGAGATCGTGCGCAGTGACCGCTACCACGGTGCGCTGTACGAGCGCGACGCGTTGCATCTGGACCCGCTGGCGTTTGCGCGCGGGCTTGCGCAGGCGGCGACCGCGCGGGGCGTGACGCTGCGCGAGGCTTCACGGGTGTTGCGCCTGGAGCGTCGCGGGGGCGGTTTCCGTCTGCACACCGGCGGTGGGCGCGTCGACGCGCCCAAGGTGGTGCTGGCCACCGGCGGCTATCTGGCCGGGCTCGATCCGCAGGCCGATCGCGCGGTCCTGCCGATCGCTACCTATGTCATGGCGACCGAGCCGCTGGGCGGGCGTCTGGCCGATTGCGTGCGCAGCGCGGCAGCCGTCTACGACACCCGCTTCGCCTTCGATTACTGGCGCCCGCTGGCCGACACGCGTCTGTTGTGGGGTGGACGCATCTCGGTGCGCGACCGCCGGCCCGAGGACGTGCGGCGGCTGCTTTACCGCGACATGCTCAAGGTGTTTCCGCAGCTTGAGGGCAGCCGCGTCGAATACGGCTGGTCCGGTCTGATGAGTTACGCGCGCCATCAGATGCCGCAGATCGGCGGCGACGGCCGCGGATTGTGGTGGGCGCAGGCCTTCGGCGGCCATGGCCTGGCGCCGACCACGCTGGCGGGCGAACTGCTGGCCGCGGCGATCAGCCGGGATGATGACGCCTGGCGTTTGTTCGAGCCGTTCGGCCTGGTCTCGGCGCAGCGCCCGCTGGGTTATGTGGCGGCGCAGGCGCGCTATGCCTGGCTGCAGCATCTCGACGCGCGCAAGGAGCGCCGGGACGCTTGATCCTCGCCGCCCGGTTGCCGGCAGGCCAGGCGCCCGATGCGGCCGCCGGTCGATATGCGGCGCCTTGCGCGCCGCGAGCAACGCGGGTGCGGGTTGCGGCAGCGACGTGGCAAGATGGTCACCCGATTTCGCCTTGCGGTACGCACCAACGATGAACCCTCCAGTGTCTCCGACTCTGCCTGCACGGGCCGTGCCCATGGCCGCCCTGCCTGGCGTTTCCGCGCCCGCCGACTGGGTGCGCGCGCTCACCGCACCGCTGCAGCGGCGGCGTTGGTGGTGCTGGGCTTTCGCCGTGCTGCTGCTGGGTTTCGGAGTAATCAAGCTCTGGCACGGAAGCTCGCAGGGAAGCTGGCTGGACTTGCTGGATGTGCTGGTCGCGCTGAGCGGGGCGCTATCGGCGTGGTTCCTGTTCCGTGCCGCCTCGGTGTTCAGCGCGGCGCATGCCAGCCTGCTTCCGGCGGATGCCCGGGCCGGGTTTGCCGCACTGGCGCGCTACTTCATGCTGTCGGCGCTGACCAGCGCGCTGGGACTGCTGCTGTTGATCGGTGCAATCATCGAGGCCGTTGCGCAGGTGGTCCATGGCCTCTGAGATCGCACCGGCCTCGACGACCGTGCCTGCAGTGCTGACCGCGGGCGAGGCCGCCCTGTTCGCCGCCACCATCGCGCCGCTGGCGCGCGCCACATCGTGGATCCGCGCCTGCGGCGTGTTCAACGGTGTGCTGGCCGTGTTGCTGGGGCTGACCATCATCGGTCTGCCGTTCGCCGCCGCGCTGGCCTGGGTGGCCTTCCTCGAATTCCGCGCCGCGTCGCGACTCGACGCCGCGCGCCGGCGGCCCGCAGCGCCCGACGGCATTGACCAGGCCGCCGCCGCGGTCAACGACATCGCCTTGCACTACGTCGTCCAGGCGGGGATCACCACGCTGATGATCGTGGCCGCTCTGGTCGTGCTTGCCCTGTTCGCCCCGTTGCTTGGGAGCGCGCTGCAGATGTGAGCGACGGCTCCTGACGTCGGATGCCGGCTTCATGGCCGCGATGGGAGCCTCTGGCAGATCGAGGATGCAGGCGGCTCACACCGCCTCAAGCACCATCGCGTAGCCCATGCCGGTGCCGATGCACATGGTCACCATGCCGTACTTCTGCTTGCGCCGGCGCAAGCCGTGCACGAGCGTCGCGGTCAGCTTGGCACCGGTCGCGCCCAGCGGATGGCCCAGCGCGATCGCGCCGCCCAGCGGGTTGACCCGGCCCGGATCGAGACCGATGTCGCGGATCACCGCCAGCGCCTGCGCGGCGAAGGCTTCGTTGAGTTCGACCCAGTCGAGCTGGTCACGGCCGATGCCGGCCAGCTTGAGCGCGCGCGGGATCGCTTCCCTGGGGCCGATGCCCATGATCTCCGGCGGCACGCCGGCGACCGATGCGCCGACGAAGCGCGCCAGCGGCTTCAGTCCGTAGTCCTTGAGCGCCTGCGCGCTGGCCAGCAGCACCGCGCCGGCACCGTCGGACATCTGCGAGCTGTTGCCGGCCGTCACGCTGCCGCCGGCGCGGAACACGGTTTTCAATTTGGCCAGACCATCGAGGCTGGTGTCCTTGCGCGGGCCCTCGTCGGTATCGATGCGGCGCTGATCGGCCTTGATCGCATGCGTGGACAGATCCGGATAGCGATCATCCAGCGTGTACGGCGCGATCTCGTCACCGAACTCGCCCGCGCTGATCGCCGCCAGCGCGCGCTGGTGGCTCTGCAGGGCGAAGGCGTCCTGGTCCTCGCGGCTGACCTTCCAGCGCTCGGCGACCTTTTCGGCGGTGATGCCCATGCCGTAGGCGATCGCGATGTGCTCGTTGTCGAACACGGCCGGATTGATCGCCGGGCGATGGCCCATCATCGGCACCATGCTCATGCTCTCGGTGCCGCAGGCCAGCATCAGGTCGGCCTCGCCGAGGCGGATGCGGTCGGCGGCCATCGCCACCGCCTGCGCGCCCGATGAGCAGAAGCGGTTGACGGTCACGCCCGGCACCGTATCCGGCAGCCCGGCCAGCAGCAGGCCGATGCGCGCCACGTTCATGCCTTGCTCGGCCTCGGGCATGGCACAGCCGACGATCACGTCGCCGATGCGCTGCGGATCGATGCCCGGCGTCCTGGCCAGCGCGGCGCGGATCACATGCGCCAGCAGATCGTCGGGCCGGGTGTTGCGGAACACGCCGCGCGGCGCCTTGCCGATCGGTGTGCGCACGGCGGCGACGATATAGGCGTCCTGGATCTGTTTCGACATGGGTGATCTCCAGAGCATTGGGTCCGCGAAGACCGCGAAGGTTTTCTCGATGATGGATCTTGTGCGATCGCGTGCGTCGTGGACCGGTGGACTTGGGTTTCGATGGCCGGGAAGTGCGGGTTTGCGAAGGACATCAGGGTCGCGAAAGGAGCATCAAGTCCTGAAATTTTGCGTTCTTCGCGGACAGTGGCTCTCAATTCCTCAGCGGTTTGCCCGTGGTCAGGGTGTGCTGGATGCGTGCCTGCGTTTTCGGCATCTGCGCCAGAGTGACGAAGTGTCTGCGTTCGAGACGCAGCAGCCACTCTTCGTCGACGGTCGCGCCGCGCTCGATCATGCCGCCGCAGAGGGTGTCGGCGATGCGCGCGGCGATCTCGTAGTCGTGCTCGGAGATGAAACGGCCTTCGAGCATGTTGACCAGCAGCATCTTCAGGCTGGCGGTGCCGACGTCGCCGGCGACCGGGATCGCGCGCGCCGGCAACGGCGGGCGCCAGCCGGACTCGGCGAGCGAGGCGGCGACGTTCTTCGCCACATACAGCAGCTCGAACGCGTTGAGCACCACGACGTCGCTGTCGCGCAGCAGGCCCATCTGTTTCGCTTCCAGCGCGGAGCCCGAAACCTTGGCCATGGCGACGGTCTCGAAAATGCGCTTGACGCCTTCGAAGGGATCACTCGCGAGACCGCAGCGCGTGGCAATCTCCTTCAGGCCGCCGCCCGCGGGCAGCAGGCCGACGCCGGCTTCGACCAGGCCGATGTAGCTCTCCAGCGCCGCGACCGTGCGTGCCGAGTGCATCTGGAATTCGCAGCCGCCACCCAGCGCCATGCCGCGCACCGCGGCCACCACCGGCAGCTGCGCGTACTTGATGCGCATGCTGGTGGCCTGGAAGTTGGCGATCATCGCCTCGAAGTCGGCGACCTTGCCGGCCTGCAGCAGGCCCATCGCGCCCTTGAGATCGGCGCCGGCCGAGAACGGTTCGCCGGACTGCCAGATCACCAGCGCCTTGAACCGGCGCTCGGACTCGCCGATCGCATGCTGCAAGCCGTCGAGCACGGCGTCGTTGACCGTGTTCATCTTGGTCTTGAAGGAGACGATGCCGACGTCGTCGCCCAGATGCCACAGGCGCACCCCGTCGTTCTCGAACGCGGTGTTGCCGCGATCGAAGCGCTCGCCCAGCAGCGGGTCGGGGAACAGCTGGCGCTTGTAGACCGGGTGCAGCGAGCGCGGCAGCGGTTTGCCCGCTTTCGGCGCGAACGAACCGTCAGGGCCGTGCACGCCGCTGCGGCCGTCGGTCACCCAGGCCGGCAGCGGCGCATCGCTCATCGCCTTGCCGGCCTTGATGTCCTCGACGATCCATGCGGCGACCTGCTGCCAGCCCGCGGCCTGCCAGGTCTCGAACGGACCCAGCTTCCAGCCGTAGCCCCAGCGGATGGCGAAGTCGACGTCGCGGCAGGTTTCGGCGATGTCGGCGACGTGATAGGCGGTGTAATGGAACAGATCGCGGAAGGTCGCCCACAGGAACTGCGCCTGCGGGTCGGCGCAGGCGCGCAGCTGGGCGAACTTCTCCGCCGGGTCCTTGATGGCGAGGATCGCGGCGACCGTGTCGGAGGCTTTCTGCGCGGAGGCGCGGTAGTCCTGCGCCTCGACGTCCAGGACCACGATGTCCTTGCCGGCCTTGCGGTAGAAGCCGGCGCCGGTCTTCTGACCCAACGCACCCTTGGCGATCAGCGCAGCCAGCCACTCCGGCGCCTTGAAGTGGCGGTGCCAGGGATCGTCGGGCAGGGTGTCGGCCATGGTCTTGATCACGTGCGCCATGGTGTCCAGGCCGACCACGTCGGCGGTGCGGTAGGTGGCGCTCTTCGGACGTCCGATCGCCGGACCGGTCAGCGCGTCGACGACGTCGAAGCCGAGGCCGAACTGGCGGGTGTGGTGCATCGTCGCCAGCATCGAGAACACGCCGATGCGGTTGCCGATGAAGTTGGGCGTGTCCTTGGCGCGGACCACACCCTTGCCCAGCGTGGTGGTCAGGAAACCTTCCAGCGCGTCCAGTACCGCAGGGTCGGTCGCGCGGTCGGGGATCAGCTCGACCAGATGCATGTAGCGCGGCGGATTGAAGAAGTGGATGCCGCAGAAGCGTGGGCGCAGCGCCGCCGGCAGCGCTTCGGCCATCGAGTTGATCGACAAGCCCGAGGTGTTGGAGGCGACGATGGCGTGTGCGCCGAGATGCGGGGCGATCTTCGCGTAGAGGTCCAGTTTCCAGTCCAGGCGCTCGGCGATCGCCTCGATCACCAGATCGCAGTCGGCGAGCAGCGCGAGGTGCTCGTCGTAGTCGGCCGGCACGATGGCTTGTGCGCGCGCCTTGTCGGCCAGCGGTGCCGGCGACAGCTTGCCGAGGTTCTGGATCGCCTTCAGCGCGATGCCGTTCCCGGGGCCGTCCTTGGCGGCGAGGTCGAACAGCAGCGTCTCGACGTCGGCGTTGACGAGATGGGCGGCGATCTGCGCGCCCATCACGCCGGCGCCGAGCACGGCGGCCTTGCGGATGCGGAGTGGGATGGGATTCATGGAAGCTCCGGGGTGGGGAAATGGAAGCGTGACTCCCGGCCGCGGCCGGGGCAGCGGGGGTCGGTAATCAGGGTGCGCGCAGGCCGGCGGCGGCGAAACGCACCAGATGTTCGGCGGCGCGCTCGCGATGGCTCTGCTCGCTGGTGCCGCCCTTGCGCTTGATGACACCGAAGTCGGCCATCGCGTACGTCAGCGCGCCGGCGACGATGTCCAGTCGCCAGTACAGCTCTTCCTTGTCGAGGTGCGGCAGCATGTGGTGGAACACCACCACGAACTCGCGCAGCACGTGGCCGTAGTTGTCGGACAGAAAGCGGCGCAGGCGGTCGTCGTGCTCGGCATAGGCGCGCGCCAGCACGCGCATGAAGGCGCCGCCGCCACTGCGATCCAGCGACAGCTGCAGTGCCGGTCGGATGAAGGCGTCGAGCGCATCCTCGAGCGTGGCGTCCGCACGCTTTTCGACCTTGGTCAGCGCGGTCTGGCGGCGCGCGTTGAGGTCGTCGAGGCGGCGCCGGAACACTTCCTCGATCAGGTTTTCCTTGGAGCCGAAGTGGTAGTTGACGGCGGCCAGATTGACATTGGCGGCGGCGGTCACCTGGCGCAGCGAGGCGCCGGCGAAGCCGTAGCGGGCGAACAGCACCTCGGCGGCGCCAAGAATGCGTTGCTTGGTGGAAAACTGAGAGGCGTTCACTGCAGCCGGCACTCTGTCAAACGACTGTTTGAAGGATACGAGTGCTTTGCGGTGCGGTCAAACCGTCTGCCGCAGGCGGACAAAGGGCTTGCCGTGGGCCTCGAAAACGTCAACAATCCGTGATCTAAGCCCGCAATTTGACGCAAGTTTGCCCCATCATCGCCGGCACCTGACCGATTTCCCCACCACCTTTTCCCGGAGCACCGCAGCATGGCGCTGGAGCGCACCCTTTCCATCATCAAGCCCGACGCCGTCGCCAAGAATGCGGTCGGCGCGATCCTTGCCCGTTTCGAACAGGCCGGTCTGCGCATCATCGCGGCGAAAATGAGGCATCTCTCGCGGCGCGAGGCCGAAGGCTTCTACGCCGTGCATCGCGAGCGGCCGTTCTTCAAGGCGCTGGTGGAATTCATGATTTCCGGTCCGGTGATGATCCAGGTCCTGGAAGGCGAGGGCGCCGTTGTCCGCAACCGTGACCTGATGGGCGCCACCGATCCGAGGAAGGCGGCGCCGGGCACCATCCGCGCCGACTTCGCCGACAGCATCGACGCCAACGCGGTGCACGGTTCCGACGCCGCCGACACCGCGGCAGCCGAGATCGCCTACTTCTTCGCCGCAACCGAGATCTGCCCGCGGGGCTGAGGACGATGACGTGACCGCGGCGACGAAGGTCAACCTGCTCGACTTCGATCGCGAGGGTCTGCGTGCGCTGTTTGCGCGGATCGGCGAAAAGCCATTCCGTGCCGACCAGGTGATGAAGTGGATCTATCACCACCACGTCGACGATTTCGAGCAGATGACCGATCTTGGCAAGGCGCTGCGCGGCAAGCTCGCCGACATCGCCGAGATCGCGCCGGCCGCTACGTTGCTCGACAAGCACTCGGTCGACGGCACGCGCAAGTGGCTGCTGGGCATGGATGGCGGCAATGCGGTCGAGACCGTGTACATCCCCGAACCGACGCGCGGCACGTTGTGCGTGTCTTCGCAGGTCGGTTGCGGCCTCAACTGCCGGTTCTGCTCGACCGCGACACAGGGCTTCAATCGCAACCTGGCCGCCAGCGAGATCATTGGCCAGGTGTGGGTGGCGGCGAAGGCGCTGGGCAACCAGCCGCATCTGCAGCGGCGCATCACCAACGTGGTGATGATGGGCATGGGCGAGCCGCTGCTGAACTTCGACAATGTCGTGCGCGCGATGAGCGTGATGCGCGATGATCTCGGCTTCGGACTGGCCAACAAGCGCGTCACCCTGTCCACCGCCGGCCTGGTGCCGTTGATCGACCGTCTGTCCGAGGTCAGTGACGTGTCATTGGCGGTGTCGCTGCATGCGCCCAACGACGAGCTGCGCACCGAACTGGTGCCGCTGAACAAGCGCTATCCGATCGCCGAGTTGCTGGCGGCTTGCGCGCGCTATGCGGCGAAGCGTCCGCGCACGTCGATCACCTTCGAATACACCATGATGAAGGATGTCAACGACAGTCCCGAGCTGGCGCGTCAGCTGGTCAAGCTGATGCGGCGGCTTCCGGCCAAGGTGAACCTGATCCCGTTCAATCCGTTTCCGGGTGCGGGCTACCGGCGTTCCGAGCCGGATGTGATCGCCGCGTTCCAGAAGATCCTGCTCGACGCCGGCGTGCTGACCATGCTGCGGCGCACGCGCGGTGACGACATCGACGCCGCCTGCGGGCAGCTCAAGGGACAGGTGCTCGATCGTACCCGGCGTCAGGCCGAATTCCGCAAGCGCATCGAGGAGGCCACGGCTCATGCGGCATAGCGCGATCATGCTGGTGGGTGTGTGCGGCCTCGCTCTTGCCGGTTGCCAGTCGGTGGGCGGGTTGCGTGGCGAGACCTCGCAGCAGAAAGCGCGCCAGGCCGCCGAGGTCCACACCGAACTGGGTCAGCAGTACCTGCAGCGCGGCGATTTGCAGACCGCCCTGCAGAAGCTGCTGCTGGCGGAAAAGTACGATGACAGCTATGCGCCCGAACATACCGTGCTGGGCGTGCTCTACGAGCGCATCAAGGAATATCCCAAGGCCGAACGGGAATACAAGCGCGCTTATGCACTGGAGCCGACCAAGGGCGACGCCAACAACAATCTCGGTGCATTCCTGTGCCGCATCGGCAAGGTCGACGAGGCGCTGCCCTATTTCAAGCGCGCGGTGGCCGATCCGTTCTACCACACGCCGGATGTCGCCTACGCCAATGCGGGAACCTGCCTGCTCAAGGTGGGCCAGCTGCAGCCTGCGCTGAAAGATTTCAAGCAGGCCTTGGCGCTCAATCCGAAGAATTCCGATGCCCTGTACCAGACCGCCGTCATCCTGCACGAGCAGGGCGACGACTTTCACGCGAGCGCCTTCGTGCAGCGCTTCGAGGCGCTCGGCCTGGCCAGCCCCGCCGTACTCAAGCTCGGCTACGAGATCGAGACGAAACTGGGCGACCAGGAGGCCGCCCGTTCCTATGCCCGTCGATTGCGCGACCAGTTCCCGGACTCGGAACAGGCCCGCAGTCTCCCCTCCGGTTCGCCGCCATGACTTCCGCTGACACCCCCGCGTCGTTCGCCCGCCATCACGACGGTGCTGTCGGATCTGTCGAGATGCGCCTCGCCGTCACCGGGGCGCCAGCGGACACTGCGCTGGGTGAGCGACTGATGGCCGCGCGCCAGGCGTGTGGTTTGAGCCTGGGGAGCTGCGCGCAGAAACTGCGGCTGCCGACCGCGGTACTGCGGCGGATCGAGCAGCATGGCATCGATTCCGGCGATTCACCGATCTATCTGCGCAGCCAGCTGCATGGCTACGCGCGATTGCTGGGCGTGCCGGCGGTCGAGGTCGATGCTGCCCTTGCCCGGCTGGAATCACGCGAGCCGCCGCTGGTGATGACCGGCAATGTGTCGCATCTGCGACTGGCCATCGAGCGGTATGCAACCGCGGCCACCTACATCGTGCTGACGGCGGTGATTGCGGTGCCGGTGGTCTGGATCGGCCTGCGCGGTGGTCTGGATCGCGATCTGGTCCATATCGAGCCGCTGGACGCGCCTGCGCTGACACAGGTACAGCCAGCGCCGAGACGTACGGTAGGCGCCGACATGCGGGTGCGGACGCAGTCCGCGGCGGCAACCGGCAGCGAGCAGCCGCTGCTGGCATCGATCGCGGCGTTTCCTGCGTTGGAGCAGGGAGCGAAAGCCCCGTTGCCGGCGCCGCCGGTGCCGACCGCGGGCGCCGCGGACCACCTGCTGCAGATCAGCCTGTCGGCGCCGAGCTGGGTCGAGGTTACCGCTGCCGATGGCAAGCATCTGGAGTACGCGCTGCTGCCGGCGGGCACCACCCGCACCTA
This sequence comes from Pseudomonadota bacterium, assembly GCA_021793195.1. Lineage (GTDB taxonomy): Bacteria > Pseudomonadota > Gammaproteobacteria > Xanthomonadales > Rhodanobacteraceae > Metallibacterium. Next base: position 7,787 of record JAJYTG010000021.1, on the reverse strand, counting down.
TCGCAGCACGCAGGCGCTGCAGGTGCGCATCGGCAATGCCGATGCGGCCAGCGTGGAACTCGACGGCAAGCCGTATCCGCTCGACGATCATCGTCACGCCAACGTCGCCAGCTTCAGCATCGACGCCCCGTCGGGCCGCGCCTGAGCGCCATTTTGCGCTATCCTCCGCGCTCCTCGCGCGGCGCTTTCGACGCGCGTGTTCCCCATCGTTGCCGGTGACCTGATGGCTTTCGACGCATACGACGATTACGAGCAGGGCGAGCAGGTTCGCCAGTGGCTGCGCGCCAACGCCGCCTCGATTCTGGTCGGCATCGTGCTTGGTCTGCTGCTGATTTTCGGCTGGCAGCAGTGGCGTGCGCATCAGCAACGCTACCGGATGGCGGCCGCCGCGCAGTATCAGGTGCTGCAGCAGGCGCTGCAGGACAAGAACGACGCCTTGGCGACAGCGGCGACCGAGCGCCTGATGAAGGACTATCCGGACACCATCTTCGCGACGTTCGCGGCAGCCGGGCGTGCCGAGCACGCCGCCACCGCGGGACAGTATGCACAGGCAGTCACCGCGCTGGACTGGGCCGAGCAGCATGCCGGTGATGCCGCGCTCAAGCGCCTGTTCGAGCTGCGTCTGGCCCGGCTGGAGCTGGCGCAAGGCCAACCCGCCGCGGCGCTGGCGCGTCTCGACAAGCTGCCCGCGGGCAGCTACGCCGGCATGACCCAGGCCTTGCGCGGCGACGCGCTGCTGGCGTTGAAACGTCCCGCCGAGGCACGCACCGCCTACGCCGCCGCGCTGGCGGCCTTCAAGCCGGATGCGCCCGAGCGCGCTCTGGTGCAGATGAAGTTCGATGATCTGGCCGTCGCCGGGAAGCAGGGTTCATGATGCGCAAATTCGTTGTGGTGATGGTCGGTGCGCTGGCACTGTCCGGCTGTGGCCTGTTCAAGACCAAGGACAACATCCAGCCGCCGACGCCGCTGGCCAAATTCACGCCGACCCTGAGCGTCAAGCGTCTGTGGGAAACCGGTGTCGGTGATGGTGCCGGCAGTTCCGGCGTGCGTCTGGAGCCCGCGGTCGCCGACGGCGTGGTCTACGCGGTCAGCACGAACGGTGACATCGAGGCGCTGGCGCTTGCCAGCGGCAAGCAGCTGTGGTCGGTCGGCACCCACTGGCGGGAGAAGCGCGACACCCGCTACAGCAGCGGCCCGGCCGTGCTTGGCGATCTGCTGGTGGTGGGTACCCTCGACGGCCACGTCTATGCCTTTGACGCCAAGACCGGCAAGCCGCGCTGGCAGGTCACCGTTTCGTCCGAGGTGATCAGCCCGCCGGTCATCGTCGGCGATCGCGTGCTGGTGCGATGCAACGACAGTCACATTTACGCGCTGGCGGCCAGTGACGGCAAGCAGCTCTGGCTGTACGACCGCGGCAGCGTCCCGACGCTGAGCCTGCGCGGCAACGGCACCTTGCTGGTCGCGGGCGGCGCGGTGTTCTTCGGCAGCGACGACGGCAAACTGGTCGCTCTCAATCTTGCCGATGGCAGTTCGCTGTGGGAGCAGCGCCTGGCGACCGGCGAGGGCCGCACCGAGATCCAGCGCCTGGACGATTCCGACGGCAGCCTGGTGCTCGACGATGGCGTGCTCTACGCCAATGCCTACCACGGCAGCGTCGCCGCGGTGCAGGCCGAGGGCGGACGCATCCTGTGGTCACGGCCGCTGTCGGGTTATACCGGCGTCGCCGTCAGCGGTGGCACCCTGATCGCAATCGACGATGCTTCCAATGTCTGGGCACTGGACAAGACCAGTGGCGCGGACGTGTGGAAGCAGAACGCGCTGGACTGGCGCTGGCTGTCCGCGCCGGCGATCCAGGGCAAGTACGTGGTGGTTGGCGATCTGCAGGGTTACGTGCACTGGCTGGATCTTGCCAGCGGCCAGTTCGCGGCCCGCGAGCACCTTTCCGGCAAGGCCATCCGTGCGCGCCCGCTGATCGTGGGCGATATCGCCGTGGTCGCGGATGACGTCGGCCACATCGCCGCCTACCGCATCCAGGCGCGATGACGCCACGCCGCCGCCGATGCTGCCTGTTGTCGCCCTGGTCGGACGTCCCAACGTCGGCAAATCCACCCTCTTCAATGCGCTGACCCGCAGCCGCGACGCGCTGGTCGCGGATCTGCCCGGCGTCACCCGCGATCGCCACTACGGCGTCTGCCGCCTCGGCGCGTCGCCGTTCGTGGTGGTGGATACCGGTGGTCTGTCGGGGCGCGACGTGGACATCGATGTGCTGACCGCGCGCCAGGTGCGCCTGGCGATCGCCGAGGCGACGGTGCTGGTGCTGGTCACCGATGCCCGCGAAGGCCTGCTGCCGCAGGATCGCAGCGTGCTCGACGAGCTGCGCCGCAGCGGCAAGCCGCTGCTGATCGCGGTCAACAAGACCGATGGTCTTGACGAGCAGGACGCGCTGGCCGAGTTCGCCGCGCTGGGCGTTGCCGCCACCCTGCCGCTGGCGGCGGCGCACTCGCGCGGGGTCGATGGACTGCTGGAAGCACTCGCGGCGCAGCTGCCGCCCGCCGCCGAAGCCGAAGCCGAGGCATCCGTCGACGAGGGGGTGCGTGTCGCCATTCTCGGACGCCCCAACGTCGGCAAGTCCACCCTGGTCAACCGCCTGCTGGGCGAGGACCGCCTGGTGGTGTCGGCCGTCGCCGGGACCACCCGCGATCCGATCCGCGTGCCGCTCGAGCGCGACGGGCACCGCTACGTGCTGATCGATACCGCCGGCGTGCGACGTCGTGGCCGGGTCGAGGAGGCGCTGGAGAAATTCAGCGTGATCAAGACCCTGCAATCACTCGAGGCGGCCGAGGTGGCGGTGCTGCTGATCGACGCCAGCGAAGGCATCACGGACCAGGATCTGGCCCTGATCGGCCATGTTCTCGATGCCGGGCGCGCGCTGGTGATCGCCGCCAACAAGTGGGACGGACTCGATGCCTACCAGCGCCAGCAGTGTCGCAGCGGGCTCGAGCGGCGGCTTGATTTCGTGGCCTGGTCGAAGACGGTCTTCGTCTCCGCGCTGCACGGATCGGGCCTGCGCGAACTGATGCGCGCGGTCGATCGCGCCCATGTCGCGTCCACCCGCGAGCTGACCGCCTCGGCGCTCACCCGCGCGCTCGAGCAGGCGTACGCCGGCCACCAGCCGCCGCTGGTGCGCGGCCACGCGCCCAAGCTGCGTTATGCGCATCCGGGCGGGCGCAACCCGCCGACGATCGTGATCCACGGTTCGCGCACCGCGCACATCGCCGACAGCTACCGGCGCTATCTGGAGAACTTCTTCCGCAAGCGCTTCAAGCTGGAAGGCACGCCGGTACGCATCGAATTTCATGATGGCGAAAATCCGTACGCCGGCCGCCGCAACGTGCTGAGCGAACGGCAACAGCAGAAGCGCCGCCGCCTGTTGCAGCACGTGCGCGGCAAGCACTGACGACGTCTCCGCCGCGCCGCGCTAGGCTTGTACCCATGAGCGCAACGATCCCCGCCAGCGCACCACAGCGCATCAGCCTCGATGAGGCGCGCGCGATCGTGCAGACGCTGACGGCGTCGCGCGTGCGGTCAATCGAGCGCATCGACGTCGAAGCCGCCGCCGGCCGCATCCTGGCGCATCCGCTGCGCGCGCCGCACGCATTGCCGACCTTCGCCAACTCGGCGATGGACGGCTACGCGCTGCGCGCCGCGGACCTGCCATCGACGGGCGAACGGACGCTGCGTCTGATCGGCCGGCAGCTGGCGGGAAAGGCGCCGGCACCGGAGGTGGCACCCGGCACTTGCGTGCGCATCACCACCGGCGCGCCGCTGCCTGCGGGTGCCGATACCGTGGTGATCCAGGAGCGCGTGCGTCGCGAGGGCGATGCGGTGAGCGTCAGTGCCGGGATCGCCGCGGGCGCCAACGTGCGTGCGCGCGGCGAGGACTTCGCAGCGGGTGCCGAGGTGCTGGGGGCCGGGCGCGTGCTGGACCCCGGTGCGCTGGCGCTGCTGGCGAGTTTCGGCGTGCTCGAGGTCAGCGTGCATCGGCGCCCACGAGTGGCGATCCTGACCACGGGTGACGAACTGGTGCCGGCGGCGGCCATGCCGGGCTTCGGCCAGCTGCGCGACAGCAACGGTCCGATGCTGGCCGCGCTCGCGGCGGCAAGCGGTGCGCAGGTCGTGGCAGTGCGCCACGTCGGCGATGACGCACAGGCCACGGAGCAGTCGCTGCGAGCGCTGGCGGCGATGGCCGACGTGCTGCTGACCAGCGGTGGCGCCTCGGTCGGCGATGCGGATCTGCTGCCGCAGCTGGCGCGGCAGCATGGCCGGGTGCATTTCTGGAAGGTGCGCATCAAGCCGGGCATGCCGGTGCTGGCCGCCGAGATCGAGTCGGCGCTGTGGTTCGCGTTGCCCGGCAATCCGGTATCCACGGCAGCGACGTTTCTGACCCTGGTGCGACCGGCACTGCAGCAGCTGGGCGGACGCGAACCGTCGTCAATGCTGTACGCGGAGCTGGCGCATGCGGTAAGCAAGCCCCACGACCGCGCCGAATTCCTGCGCGGCAGTCTGCGTTGCGGCGCCGATGCGCGCCTGGTGTTCACGGCGCATGCGCGGCAGGGCTCGGCACAGCTCTCCGGGCTGGTCGTGGCGAACAGCCTCGGCTTGATCCCGGAGGACGCGCGCGAGCTGGAGGCGGGCAGCGTGATCGAGATCTTGCCGCTGCCGGCGCTGTGGTCATGAACGCACCGGACGTTGCTGGAGCGATCGAGCAGCTGGATGCAGCCGAAGCGCGACGGCGGCAGTTGGGCGGCGCGCTCCTGATCGACGTGCGCGACGACGGCGAGCGTGCCCTGGGCATGCCGGACGCAGCTATCGGCATGCCGGGCGAGCGCCTGCCGCGGGAGATCGCCGCGCTGGCGTCACCCGAGCGCGAGGTGTTGCTGCTCTGCGCGGCCGGACAGCGCTCGTTGCGGGCGGCGCAGGCGCTGCGTGCACTGGGTTACCGCCGGGTTGCCTCGGTGGCGGGCGGCTTCGGGCGCTGGCTTGCCGCCGGGCTGCCGGTGCAGGATGGCGTGCTCGATGCCGATGCGCAGGACCGCTACGCGCGCCAGCTGCGTTTGCCCGAGGTCGGTGCCGCGGGGCAGGCACGCCTTGCCGCGGCACGGGTCGCGCTGATCGGCGCCGGCGGCCTGGGCTCGCCGGCGGCGCTGTATCTCGCCGCCGCCGGCGTCGGCACGTTGACGCTGATCGATGACGATCGCGTCGAACGTTCCAACCTGCATCGACAGGTGCTGCATGCCGATGCCCGCGTGGGCCTGCCCAAGGTCGAGTCGGCGCGCATGACGCTGGTGGCCCTCAACCCCGGGGTACAGATCGTGACGCACGCGGTGCGCGTGCAGGCGGACAATGTCGAGGCGTTGCTGGGCGGACACGATGTGGTGATCGATGGCGCCGACAATTTTCCGACCCGCTATCTGCTGGCGGCGGCCAGCCTGCGGCTGCGCTTGCCGCTGGTGTATGGCGCGGTCGAGCGCTTCAGCGGCCAGGTCAGCGTGTTCGACCCGCGGCGCGAGGATTCGCCCTGCTATCGCTGCCTGTTTCCCGAGCCGCCCGCGGCGGCGGATGCACCCAACTGTGCCGAGGCCGGCGTGCTCGGTGTGCTGCCCGGCGTGCTCGGTCTGCTGCAGGCGACCGAGACGCTCAAGCTGCTGCTCGGCGTCGGCACGCCGCTGGTAGGGCGCCTGCTGCTGTTCGACGCGCTGGCCATGCGCTTCCGCGAGCTCCTGCTGCCGCGCGACGCCGCCTGTCCCGGCTGCGGCGCCGCTGCGCGTTTCAGCGGCTACGGAGACATTGCGCGCCAGTGCGCGGCGGGCGGCTGACCGCTATCCGCGTCTGACCGGTGCGGATACGGTGGGTTCAGGGCCGCGGCGTCGTGATGTTGTCCGGTTTGCCGTGATCAGGGTCCGCGTCCGCCGGTGCCGACGAAGAGGCAGGTGACGGCGTCACGGATGCCGGGCGTATCGGTGCCGTCGCCGGTTTCGGTGCCTCCGGAAGCAGACTGGACTGCTGCGGCGATGCCATGCTGCCGCCCGCGACGGGGGGAAGCGGCGCTTCGCGGGTTGGCGCCGGTGAAGACGACGGCGGACGCTCGACGGGGATCGGCGACGAGCCTGGCACCATACCCGTCGCGGATTGCGGCTTCGGCATCGCCGCCGGCATCGGTGCTGGTGTCGCCGCGGGTGCAGGCATAGCAGGCGTTGCTGCCGGCAGCGAGGGCGGCAACGGGGTGCGTGCCGGGGCTGGGGTGGGTGGTGGCACGGCAGCCAGCGGCGCTGGCGCCGGTGTCGCCGCGGAGGCAGCAGTTGCGGGGGTGGCAGAGGGAACGGCGGAGGCTGCGGAGGCTGCGGCAGCGGGTGCCAGTTCGCGCGGTGGCGGCACCGCTGCCGACGTGTGCGCAGGCGCAGCAGGCGCGGCTGCAGCGATGGTGCCCGGCGTCGGCGCAGCCGCTGTGGCTGCAAACGCGGGTGTTACCGGTGCCGGCGGGCTGACGACGGGATGCGCTGTGTGCGCGGAAGCACCCGTGCCGGCCGGCGCCACCGTCGCGACATCGCCTTCCTCATCGTCAAAGTCGTGCAGGTCCTGTGCGGTCGTGTTGGCGTCCATTCCTGTCACGGCGTTCTCGTCATGGCGGCGACGGCGGCGACCGCCGCGGCGGCCGCGGCGACGTGCGCGCGCGCTCTCGCCGGCGGCGTCGGTGCGCGCGTCGCTGCCCGCGGGTGCCTGAGTGATATCGGATGGGATCGCGGGCTCGGTCGCAGTCGACGGTTTCGGTTCCGGGCTGGCGGCCGGTGCCCGTGCCGCTGGCGGTGCCGGTCGGGCTGCGGGGGCCGACCGTTCGCCACGCGGTTCGCGTGGCGGCGACGGTTCGCCGCGCGGCTTGGCCTGCGGCAGCGGCGTGGCGGTGACGCCGCGTGTGCGTTCGCTGCCGCGTTCGCCACCGGGCTTGCCGGCGCGCGCGGGTTGCGCCCTGCCGGAGCCCGTGGGCCGCCGCTCGTCGCGTGGCGGGCGCGGCGCCGGGCGCTCCTCGCGCGATGGGCGCGGCGGGCGCGGCGCGGCACGCGGTGCGGCCGGCGCCGCCGTTGCGTCGCCGCCGAACCAGCCGAACAGACGCTTGAGCAGGCCGCCACCGGGTGCGGCGGATGTCGCAGCTGACGCCGGTGCCGGCGCGACGCGCGGTGCCGGCGTATGCGCGGCGACAGGCTCCACGTCGGGCCGCGATGGCGCCGGAGTGGCGGGCGTGACACCCGATACGGCCGGCTGCTCGCCCTGCACGTCGATCTGCCCGACCTTCGGCAACGCGGTCGGCGCGGCGATGGTCGTGCGCTCGTAGCTGGGCTTGGCATGCTCGCCCATCTCGCTTTCGCGGATGCGGCTGATCTCGAGGTGCGGCGTCTGCAGCTTGGGGTCGGCGACGATCACCACATGCACCTTGTGGCGCAGCTCCATCTCGACCACGCTGGCGCGCTTTTCGTTGAGCAGGAAGTTGGCGACGTCGGACGGCGCCTGCAGCAGCACCTGGCCGGTGTGTTCCTTCATCGCGTGCTCTTCGGCGAGGCGCAATGCCGACAGCGACAGCGATTCGACGCCACGGATGCGGCCGTGGCCGTCGCAGCGCGGACAGACGATCTGGGTGGATTCGTCCAGCGACGGGCGCAGGCGCTGGCGCGACATCTCCAGCAGGCCGAAGCGCGAGATGCGGCCGACCTGCACGCGCGCGCGGTCGAGCTTGA
>JAJYTG010000096.1 GCA_021793195.1 Pseudomonadota bacterium | reverse complement strand
GATACCCCGCTGCTCGAGGTCGAGGGCATCTACGCCAAGCTGGAATTCCTCAATCCTTCCGGTTCGATCAAGGCGCGCATCGCCCGCTACATGATCGAACGCGCCGAGCGCGAGGGCTTGCTCAAGTCGGGCGATACCATCGTCGAGGCCACCAGCGGCAACACCGGCAATGCCCTGGCGATGGTCGCCGCGGTCAAGGGCTACCGCATGCTGGTGGTGATGCCGGAAGGCCTGTCCGGCGAACGCGTGGCGATTTCCCGCGCCTACGGCGCCGAAGTGCTGTTCTGCGGGCGATTCCACGTCACCGATGCACTGGCCAAGGCGCATGAACTCGGCCGGCAGCCGGGCCATTTCTGCCCGCGCCAGTTCGAGTCGGAGTGGAATGTCGAGGAAAACCGCCTGATTCTCGGTCCCGAGATCCTTGCGCAGTTGCCCGCTGGCCGCGCCCCCGATGCTCTTGTCGCCGGGGTCGGCACCGGCGGTACGCTGATCGGTGTCGGCCAGGCGTTTCGTGCCGCCAATCCCGCCGTGCGCCTGTTCGCGATGGAGCCTTCCGAATCGTGCACCCTGCTGTGCGGCGAAATTGCCCTGCACCAGATCGAGGGTATCTCGGATGGATTCGTCCCGGGCATCTTCCAGCGTCATGCCGGTCTGGTCGACGAGGTGCTCAGCGTCTCCAGCGGCGAGGCCATCGAATCGATGCGTCATCTCGCGCGCCGCCATGGCCTGTTCTGCGGCCCCAGCTCGGGCGCACACCTGCTGGCCGCGCGCCGCGTGCGCAAACGCCATCCCGAGTTGCGCACCGTGGTCACGCTGTTCTGCGACGAGGGGGAAAAATACCTGCAGGAGCACTTCATGCGCGGCGACAGCGTCACCGTCAATGCCGGGCACTTTGCTTGAGACCGTTCGGGCGGACATCGGTCATCCAGGTCGATGCACGCGGCGTCGAAACCGCGGGGGCGCGTCGCCGCCACGGCCACCGCCACCGCTGGCGCATCATCCGCCGACACGCCAAACAGAATGAGATGTTTTCGAACGACCCCACAGCGGGCAGCCAGCTGCAGGAGAAAGCCAGCATGACCGCCATCGCCACCACCAGCGGCGGCCTGGCCTGGTCGCTTGGTTATGCCGATGGCGAGCAGGCCCCGCCGGCCGAGGTGCCGGCGGCGATTGCGCGGATCACACGCGTGGTCGAGTTGCCGGCGACGGTGGACATGGAGAGCGGTTACGGCGACACCCTTGCGGCCGCCGGCGCCAGCGTGCGTGCCATCATTGCAGCGGGTGCCGTGGGTATCAATCTGGAAGACGGATTGCCCGGGCACCGTGGCCTTCGACCCTGCACCGAAGCCGCCGCACGGATTGAGGCCGCACGCAGGGCAGCCACTGCGGCCAGTGTGCCGATCGTGATCAACGCCCGGGCAGATACTTGCGTGCAGCATCCTGGTGACAGCGACGCATCGTGTTTCGACGATACGGTGCAGCGCGCGCAGGCCTATCTGGCGGCCGGTGCTGACTGTGTTTATCCCATCGCGCAGTTCCGCCCAATGGAGGCAACAATGAATATTCGTATCGATTACAGGAAGGCCGCCCCCGATGCCTTCAAGGCCATGCTCGATCTGGAGACCGGGGTGCGCCGCTCGGGGCTGGAACATGCGCTGCTTGAATTGGTGAAGATGCGCGTCTCGCAGATCAATGGCTGCGCCTACTGTCTGGACATGCACAGCAAGGATGCCCGCGCCGCTGGTGAAACCGAACAGCGCTTGTACCTGTTGCCGGCGTGGCGCGAAACACCCTTTTATTCACAGCGCGAGCGGGCAGCGCTGGCATGGGCCGAAGCCGTGACGCAGGTTTCCATGAACGAGCTGTCCGACACACTGTACGCCGAAGTGCGCGCGCATTTCGACGAGAAGGCGATGGTCGAGCTGACTCTCGCCATCATCGCCATCAACGGCTGGAATCGTCTGGCGATCGCGTTTCGTGCGGATGTGGGGGGGCATGCCGCCCGGTCGGTCGGATGAGGCCGAACGGTTGCGCCACCCGCTTCAGCGGACCAGCAGCGCGAACACGCCCCACGGGTTCTGCGTCAGCGCCACGCTGACGATGAAGCCGAAGGTCGCCAGTGCCGTGACGTAGGCCAGCGCGCGCGTGCGCGGCGTGCGCCCGCGCCGCAGCGCGATCACGCCGAGCACGACGTACACCACCAGCAGCAGCACCTTGACCGTCAGCCAGGCATCCCGCAGCGGATACTGGTGCACGATCAGGGTCAGCAGGATCGCCGCCGTCAGCAGCAGGCTGTCGTTGAGATAGGAGAAGTAGCGCAGCACCGGATGGTTGGCGATCGGCCAGCCGGCCATGCGCGCCAGTCCGCGCAACGCGAACAGGCTGCCGGAGACGGCCACCGTGCCGACGTGCACGGCGAGGATCTGCGGAAACCAGGCCACCAGCGGCATCTCGGCTCCTCGGGTCGGCGTGTTTTCGTAACTCGGAATGCCATCGTCGCGGGCGATGGCTGCGCAGGCGCTCAGCCCGGCCGGCCATCCCGCCGCGGCGTCAGACAGATCCACGCCGAGCGTAGCGCCCACGGCAGGAACGCCGCCACCCAGGCCGCGGCGGTCAGCGTGTAGGCCAGTGCACCGCCCCCGGCCAGGGCATCGATGACGCGCGCCAGCGCCACCGCCTGCAGCGCGAGGAAAGTGAACCACGGGATCGCGCCCATCGTCAGCGGCCGGCCGGAGTGGCCATGCGTCACCCGCGTCACCATCGCCACCAGCATCGAGCCGAAGAAGCCCACGGTCAGCGCGTGCAGCGCGGCCATGTCCAGCACGCCGTAGGCGCCCTCGCCGCGCAGGCCACCCAGCGCGAACAGCACGAACGCGAGCGGCAGCCAGGCAAAGGCCAGATACAGCACCGCCAGCAGGCCCGGACGCCGCGCCTTCCACGGCTGCCAGGCGATCCAGTGTCCGAGGAACACCAGCGCCAGCAACGCGTCGGCCAGCGCGCGCCAAGTCGGCAGGCCCGCGAAGCCGAAGCCGAGATGCGCCAGCAGCAGCGCCCACAGCAGCGGCAGCGACCATGCCGGGCGCACCGTGCGGTAGTCCGGGATCACGTTGGCCGAGAAGAACGGCAGCATGCGATGGGTGACGGTGAAGAACACCGGCAGCAGGAAACCGAAGGTGCCGAGGCGGATCGCCGCGATCGCCAGCGCGCCCGGCGCGCCCAGCAGGAAGGCGAGAAACAACGCCAGCCCCAGCGCCCCCAGGGTCAGCGCGGTCAGGATCGACCACGCCCAGCGGTCGTGCGAGTGCGCCGCGCGCAGTACGCCGAACAGGCGCGCGATGCCGCTGATCCAGCCTGCCAGCATCAGCGCGAAGCCGGCCACCAGCAGCGGGCGCAGCGCGAGCAGCCCGAGCAGCGCCAGCAGATAGCCGCCGAACACCCCGGCGAAGACCGGCGCGTAAGCGCTGCGCCGCAGTTCGCGTTGCCCGGTCCAGCGCGGGAACACGGTCAGCAGGAAGCCGAAGATGAAGGGGCCGAGCATGCCGTACTGCGCCAGCATCGCGTGCGCCCAGATCGCCGGGACCGGCGCTTGCGGCCAGTGCGTCCAGCCCAGCACGCCCGCGGCCAGCGCCAGCGTCCACCACAGCATGCTCAGCAGCACCGCGCTGGCGCCGGCGAAGAACATCAGCCGGTGCGGCGCGGCGGCGAACACCGCGGCGAACGATGGCGGCGCGGCGCCGGTGCGGACAAAAGAGACGGGCGAGCTCGGAGCGCGGTTCATGGCGGCTGCCGTGGGAAGGGATGCGCCATCCTCGCCGTGCGCGGCTCCGCACCCACTGATCTGGATCAGGGTGACAACTTTCGTTGTCGTCCTGAGGGCGAAGCCCGAAGGACCTGACACCCGAAGACGGCCGCGCACACCGAGCCCGCGGCCGGGAAGGTCCTTCGCTGCGCTCAGGACGACACAAACACAAGTAGCGGTGTCATCGCCGCTCAATCCGACCGCACGGCCTTGCGCTGTGCCAGCAGCTTGGCGATGAAGTCCCAGCTCATCAGCAGCGCACCCAGCGCGAACACCACGTCGCCCGGCATGCGCATCCACTGCCAGAACAGGGTCGTGTCGTAGAACTGCAGGCTGCGGGCGTAGGCATAGCCGTGGGTGTAGACGGCCTCGAGCTGCGGCCAGCCGATCGGGTAGAAGTTGAACAGGATCCACATCACCAGGCCGGCGTTGTACAGCCAGAACGCCCACACGCCGAGGCGGTCGCTCCAGGGCCGGTTGCCGTTGAGGTAGCGCAGCGCCATGTACAGCAGACCCAGCGCGAGCAGGCCGAAGGCACCGAACATCGAGGTGTGCGCGTGGTTGAGGGTGAGGAAGGTGCCGTGCTCGTAGTAGTTGACCAGCGGCGCATTGAGCGTGCCGCCGCCGAACACGCCGGCGCCGACGAAGTTCCAGAACGCCGAGCCGAGGATGTACAGGTAGGCCAGGCGGTAAGGGAAGTCCTGCTGGTCCCTGATGTGGCGGCGCTGCTCGA